>NZ_MBLN01000082.1:0-104226 GCF_001854645.1 Pseudofrankia sp. EUN1h
CAGACGCATCGACCGCCTCGATGGCCTCCTCCACGAATACCAACGAGCCGCCTGATCAAGCTCCTGGCCAGCGGAACCGCATACTTGCACCCTTCGGGGCCYGGTATTCGTGGCGTCGCATCCGTTCCCGCCGGAAAGCGCAGCCCGGTCGCTGGCCGCAACGCGCGGGGAACGGGTGCTGGTCTGCTGTCCGTCGCCGGTCTCACCGGCGCTGACCCGGCTGGCCCTGGCCGTCGGCCGCATCCTCGCCGCCGCGCGCGAGGCCAGCGCGCACGGCCCGCTGCCGGTGGTGCTCTGCCCGGTCCGGCCTCACTGCGCCTGGCAGTCCGATGGGGTCGCCGTGCCGCACCTGGTGTCGGTCGTGACCGACGAGGCGGTGCAGCTGCGGGTCACCTGGGAGATCACCGATCACGGCCAGATCTCCGGCTGGCTTGCCAGCGCGGCCCCGGTACCTGCGCTGTCCAGGGCGGTCGCGGCGTGACGCCGATACCGACGGTCGCGGCTAGCCGTCGACCGGCCGGGCGGAGCCCAGCGATCGGCAGGCTCTGGCCGACGTCACCGCCGAACAGCAGCAGACAGACCGACCATGAGGAGGAACGACGTGTCCGACGGGGCGAACGAAGAGCATCTTTTCGGCGTCGTCAACTTCGCCGATCCACAGCGTGCGAGCGCACTGGGAGTGCATCTGCCCTTCGAATCGCCAGCGGCGGGCCATGCCTACGCGCGCCGACACGGCCTGACGAACAGCCTGATCAGGCCACTGGCATTCGACACCGACACGCCCGACGGCGGCAGTCGCGAGGGCCATCTCGCAGCCGCGAGCCACGGCGAGGCCGAGTGGGCAGACGGCCCCCTGTCAGTCGTTCCCACGGGCGGGCCGAGCAAGGTACGGGTGACCGTGGACGGCGACGTCGAGATCACGTTCGCCCCCGGCGACGACGTGACCCAACTGACCGCTGCCCTTGCGAGCCTGCCCGCCGGGCTGCGCTTCACAGAGGCCTACGGCGACGTGGAGATCCTCCTGCGCTTTCGCCCTCTCCACCCGGCCACACCCAAGTAGCCAGTCGAGAACCGCCATTCCGATGGGCGCGGTCGCGTCGGGCCTGAACTCCCGGCTCATTTTCCGAACGTGGTAGGCCACGATGCCGGCGATGCACGCCGACCCTCGCCTGGCGATACCCGCGCGGTGACGCTCACGATGTCATCGGCGATGCGCGAGAGTGCCGCCCGGACCAGCGATGTCATGCGCGATGACGCTCGCGATGTCCTCCGCGAAGGCCTCAGCACCTACGGAGGTCCGCCCCGGTCCGGCCACACTCGCTGACTCCTTGCGAGCCGGACATGTAACCGGTCCGAGTGACTGGGCCGTCGCTGGAGCCAAGCACCAGCAGCGCGGGTCGTTGCCAGTTGTCTAGGTCGATGGGCGGAGTAGGGCGGGTAGTTCGGTCAGTGAGTTGATGCGCCAGTCGGCGGCGTCGACGACCGAAGGGTGGTCGGCCCACAGGTGGCCGGCGGGGCCGCGGCGGATGTGCGCGGTCCGCATCCCTGCTTTGCGGGCGGGCAGGATGTCCTTGTCCCGCTGGTCGCCGACGTAGACGATGTCGGACCGGTCGGCGGGGGCGAACTGGGCGACGCGGTCGAAGAAGGCCTGGTCGGGCTTGGCGGCGCCCCATTCGCCCGAGGTGGCGATCGCGTCGGCCGGCAGGTCGAGGGCGCGCAGCAGCCGCGCGACCTTGGCGGTCTGGTTGCCGACGATCCCGACCCACGGCCGCGTGCCCGCAGCTCGGCGAGGGCGGGGCGGACGTCGGGGTAGAGGTCGGCGTCCCCGATCGTCTCGCCGACACCGGCGTCCTCGCGTCGCTGCCGTTCAGTGACGAGGTCAAAGCCGGGGCGGAAGTACGCGAAGGCCTCGACGTTGTTACGGCCCGCCGCGGTGACGGCACCGAGCACCGCCGAGAAGGTATGCCGAGGAACGCCGAGCCAGTCCGCCCACGCGCCGTACTCCCGGGTGTCGTCCAGCAGCGTCTCGCCGACGTCGAACACCACTGCCACGACCATGATCTGCTCCCGTCCCGGCAGTCCCGTTGTGGATGACCGTAGCCAGYGGGACGGTGGCAGACCGGACACGACGCTGCGATGCGCCAGCGATGCACGGCGCATCAGCCTCCACCCAGTGACGGCTCGCGCGGGGATCGCTCGCAATACCGTCCGCGATGCACGCGGGCGTCCTACAGCGTGGCGATGTCGCGCGTGGTGTCGCTCGCAATGTCATCGGTGGTGCCCGAAAGCGCCATCTCGATCGGCGATGTCGTACGCGATGACGTTCGCGATGTCCTCCGCCATGACCGCGCTCGCGACCATCGGCGCTTCGGCGCCCGCTGGACCCCGCCTCACCTGGGCCGAACGGGCGGCGCAGGCCTGGCGTGGGAGGGGACATCGCACCGCCGAACCCCGCCTCGGCCCGGCGACGCTTGCCGCCGCAACGGTCGAGATTCGGCCCGGCAGGGCAGCGGCGCGAACGGCACGCCCACCGCGCCGAACGCGCAACGGCGTGCCCAGCCGCGCCGCGCCGACCGCGCCGGCCGGCGCGGACCGCAGCACGGCATCGCCCGCCGCCGTGGCCCCAGCCGCAGACACSGCAGCCGAGTCCACGCAGACAAACACCAGCCGGGACCGACGCGCGGTGGTGAACGCCCACCGGCAAGACCGGCGACGGCCCGGATGGGCATCGGCCACCACACCGCGCTCGACGGGCCGAGGCTCGGGTTCGGCAGGAACCGCGCCTGCATCGGCGCGGAACGGCGGCAGCGCATAGACGTAGGACCGCCGAGTCCAAGGGCGCGACGGCAAACATGGCGCTGTGGGCCGCGCCGCCAAGCTCGCCGCACTCCTTGGACGCGCCGCCGCGCACCGAACCGGCCACATCATCCGCGCCGAGCGCGCCCATCGCGCCGTCGGCCGCGGCGCGCACCGCGCCGCCACGCGCCGTGTCTCCGCGCCAAGCGCTGCTCCGCCGCGCCGAACACACGGCCGAAGCCGCACAACGCGCCGCCACCCTCGCCTACTCCGCGCGCTCCTCGCCCCCTTTGCGCCTGCCCAGCGGGCTGAACCGGCACCAGTTGGCATGCGCGGGACGCTCCGCCCCTGGCCGACGCGGGGATGAGACTCGTGCACCTGAAAACCGCACGGGACCGTCAAACCAGCCACGCCGTCCTCGCCACCATCGAATCCAYCARCGACCTCGYCGCRCTGYGCGGCACCGACTCGAGGGATTGGTAGCCGCGMGGTGGAACGAGGCCTACCGCTGTAGCGGCYCRCAGGTRTGCCACTCAAGGAGCGCTACACAGTCGACATGTAGGCAGCCGAATATTCACGCAGCCAACAMAATCATGAACTCGCTTCTAATCGTTAGATTTGATTCAGGCCTCCACCAGAGAGTCACTCGCGGGAGCGGCTCCCCCTCAACGACCTACCTGCTGACCAGCCAACGGCCGACCGAACCTGAACCCGCACGGGACGGCACGTACAACCCCTCCGGGTCACCGCCATCCGCCATGCACCTATGGGGGTGGCGGCTACGCCGCCACCCCCAAGGACTGCCAGGCCAGCCCGTCTCGCGGCGCGCCGACGGTCACAGATAGACCGTCAATTGGGAAACGATTGTCGATCTTACTATCCCAGATCGCGTTATTAACAATCGACCGCCGCACCGATCGGGATGGTGGCCAACCATTTTGGCGGCACAGCATACACTGGTCGATGCGCCGTTCCGCATTGGCTTGCATCGACCACCGGATGCCGTGAAGACTCATTGAAAATAGACACCTCCAGACCTCCAGCAGGGCGAATTACGGTTCCATCTGGCAGCGAGCCGCGGTGTCGATCTAGGTAGCCACTCTCCACCGTCGCTCCACTATAGTTTCCCTCTCGTTGATCGAATATTTCAGCAWCCCCGATATCCATGATAGGAAGAACCGCTCCACGTATCGATATGTATTGCGCAGCCGAGCCAACCACCGTGAATCGAAYTCCATTCTCAAGGTCAGCGTCTTCGGGCACGGGATACTGCTTCGACCAGGCGGTCGGCACCTTCTTCAGGTCCTTGCATTCGCCAGTAGGAACCGGAAGCATTCGTTGACCCGTAAACTTGTACTTCGCAGTGTGCCCGACGGGCTGAACACAGATTCCCACGTCCAGGTGAGCGGGGTGCGCTTCCGCATAGGCTGAGTCTTCCACGTCTACTCGACGGTTTCCCTCAGCATCTAGCGCCGACATGTCGGCATGCGACATCTCGAAGGCCATCCCATCAACTGAGAGATACTCTACTTGCGGGTCACCTGCTGTGAATCGAACACCATTCGGAACTAGGTCCCTAGATTTGTCGCCCGACCAAAATGCGGCGAGCACGGCGACAGCAACCACGACCGCAATCGTCGTTCCAGCTATTGCAAACAGAAACTTCGGCCCCGGTCGGCGACGTCTGAAACCGCCGCGCCGGACGGCCACTAGCGCTGTATCCGCCTGCCCGAAGACAGAGTTCGCCGGAAAAATCATTCCCGCCGCGACGAGGATCCTTGTCGCCCCACCCGATATAACCCCATGCTCAAGAAGCCGACCAACCTCGCTCCAGAACTCGTAGCCGTTCGATATCGCCCAGGGAATCCTATCTTCCGGGAAGCCTACCGAACCTCGTCGTAGCAGTCTCACTGCGGCCGGTTGATCGGGGAATGCCTTGGCAAGCGCGACGACCTCCGAATCGGTGAGGCCTTCTTCTCGGGCGCGGTCGGCTGGCATGATCGTCCGAGCCTTACGCCGCAATACCGGGGTGGATTGGTCCCAACCACATCGCGCTCTCCCTCGAGTCGATCACTGCCGCCGAGGATACCGCGGGTGACTTCAAGCTAGACAACCTCCTGCAACATGGCGCTGCTTGGCAACCTAATTGGCCCCGGGGTAAAATCTCGCGCCCGCAAGCAGAAATTTGGACCCTCCTGCTCGGACCCTCGGGCGGGCCAGGCCATCCACTCCCAATCCTCTGGCGACGACTCCCTGGTCGTGGATCTCGACGCGACGCTGGTGACGGCGCATTCGGAGAAACAGAACGCGGCGCCGACTGGAGGAGTCGCCCTGAATCGGCTACGCCGAGCAATGCCATGCCGCCAGGTCAGGGCCCGCTGTGAATGTGCGACGCCCACGTCGACGGCCGGTCCCAACCCCGCGCCGTACGCGACCACCGAGTCGCCGAATGTAGTGCCGCTGCTACGTCGCCATCCGAGACGAGTTTGGTATAGATCTCGGCGGCGAGGTCCACGGCGTGCCGGTCGGCGATCGGCCAGAGCGTGCCGATCACGTTCCGGTAACCGGCGAGTTGGAACGCGGACGTGAGATGAATGACCTCGTCGGTCAGTCGTTCTCCGGGACGGGCGGTCGAGCAAGCGGACAGGAAAGCCAATTCCGCGACGTCCAACCTGAGCTCGGCCACGTCTACGACTCTCAGGGCTTGATCTTGCAGGAGCAGGTGACTAGCAGACGGGTTCATCGGGTCGGAGAAACCATGGCAGGCGAAATGGGCCATCCGGGCTGCGGGCAGCGCCGCGAGCACGTCTTTCCGGGTCGCCTCGACGCCCGCCAGAACGCGGACCTGGTCACCGAACCGCGCCCTAATCGCGGCGACCTCCGCGTCGACGCCAGGAAGATCACTCGCACCTGGCGTACTGCTCATTGCCACCGCCACCATTGACGGCCCGGCTGCTCCTGCCGTTTCCCGGCCGTCGTCGTCAGCGACGACGGTACGGCGCCCGTAGGCGATCGCCCGAATCGTTGGCGTGTACGAAGAGACCACGCAGTCTAGGACGGTCCTCGGCACGGCGTCGCCGCGAGGTCCGTGGTAGCCGGCGGCGTGTACCGGCAGGAAGGCCAGGAGTCCTGACAGGCACCACCAGAGCCGCGGCCATCTCTCGGTGTCCGCTGGCGAACCGGAGACACCGAGCTGACGCAGGACGGGTCCAGCAACCGCATCCCACAACCATTCCAGAATGTCCGTCAGCCGGCTTTCGGCGGCCTCCCGAACACGTTTGTCCGATGAAGCCCTGTCCTTCAACGCCGCCTGGAAGGCAGCCACCCTGTCGGCCAGCACCTCCGGCGCCAAGGACGTCAGCGGCAGCGGATCGACGCCGGTGAGGGTCAGGGCCAGCGCGTACGAACCGTACTCGGAGACGGCGACGACGACGACCGGCCCCGCGGACGCCAGCGGAAGCAGATCCTGAATCGGCGTTGGCTTGAGGAACGAGCGGAACTCCGGAAGTTCACGGATCTCGCCAACCAGCCGGTCGAATGCTGCGACTGTCGCCATACGCCGCTCGGCACTGGGCGAGTACTGCCCGCCGTTTCCTGCCGCGACGGAGGCGAACCTGTCGGCCGGTTCGTTCACCTTGTCGCGTAGCGCGATGAACCGCTCCGCCAGCTGCGGGTGCTTCTCGGTGAGGACCGTGAGGTCGGTCCGTGTGTCCAGGGCCTGACTCAACAGCACTCCCCGGCTTTGTTCGAACAGCTCCAGCGCACGCCCTGGCTGTCCGGCTTGCACGAAGCAGGCCGCCGCGTCGGCTGCCAAGCCCTCCACTTCGTCGAGGATGTGTTCCTGATCGTCGCGGGCGAGACTGCGCGGCGCGAGCCGGTCGAGCAGCTCGACCGCGGCTTCGAAACCGGCGGCGGCCGACTGCCACCGTTGTTCGCTGGCGGCGACGTGGCCCCAAGCCCGTGCCGCCGCCGCGCGCGTGCGCGGCGGGGCAGTGGCTACCTTAACTGCGTCCCTGTACACGGCGATCGCTTCGTCGAGGTCGGGCTGCCGGCGGGATACCTCAAGCCGCGTGATCAGCGCGGCACCGAGGTAGGTCAGCCGCCCGGCGCGGTCCGGATGGTCGGCAGGGGTGGCCGCGGCTGCTCTCCGCCCGACGACGATCGCCTCGTTGAGGTCCTGCAGCAGTCCGGTCCGGTCGTAGCGGACACGCAGGCCGAGGCCGAGGCTCGCCAGGTACATCGCCCTGTTGGTGTGGTCGCGGGACGTGGCGGCGACCGCAGCGCGGTCCAGGTTGACCGCCTCGTCCATCGCGCTGAGGTCGCCCGTCGTCTCGAACCACGTCTGGAGGGTCGTAGCGAGGTTCGACAAGTACATCGGGCAGTCCGGGTGGTCGACCCCGGCGGTCTCCACAGCATCCCGGCCCGCGGCGATCGCGTCGTCGAGGTCTGCCTGCGCTCCGGTCCGGTCGAACCGGATACGAAGAAGGAGGCCGAGGTTGCTCCTGTACATCGCCCCGTAGGTGTGTTCCGTCGGCGTCGCTGCCGCGGCGCGRCAGTTGCTGATCGCCTCATTGAGGTCGGCCAGCTGCCCGGTCCAGTCGAACCGGACACGCAGCGCTCCGCCGAGGTTCGACTGGTACATGGCCTGTTCCTGGTGGTCGGCGGATACGGCTGCAACGGCCTCCCGGCCGACAGCGATCGCCTCGTCGAGGTCGGCTTGCACTCCCGTCTGCTCTGCCTGCGTCTGGAGGGAAATGCCGAGGTTCGAAAGGTGCCTGGCTCGGGCTTTCAGGTCGGCGACCTCGGCTGCCACCGCCTCTCGGCCGATGCTGATCGCTTCGTCGAGGTCCGGCTGCCTGGCGGTCCGCTCGAACCGGAGGCGCAAGGCGGCGCCGAGGTAGGACTGGAACATAGCCCTGTCAGGATGGCCGGCAGGCGGCACCCCGGACGACCGTCGTAGCAGGACTATTGCCCTGTCCAAGTGGGCGCTGTCTCCGGTTGCTATCGAACTGTTGAAAAGAGCCGTGCCTCTCCAAGCCCGGACCATCGGCCAGAGTCCGAAGTACGCCTCGTTTTTCCCACGCGCCTCCGAGCTGACGCTCGGGGCCGCACTTTCAGGCCTTGAGCGCAGATTCTCCGGCGTGCGGGTATGGAGGCCAGCGGAACGGGACAGGACCGCTCGGGCAGCGAGTAGGAATGCCGTCGACGCCAGGAGACTGCCGGCGAAGACAAATCCGCTCACCAGTGCCGGCCAGGCCCAACGTTGCAGGACCGAGCCGGCCGGCGCGCCAGTGAGTGCGTCGTCGAGCCACCGCGTGATCGCCACCGCGTCGTAGTAGATTCGACTGGCTCCGGGGCGGACGCCCTGCTCCAATCGCTGGCGTGCCGTCAACACGAGCACTCGGGCCATCAGGGCGAACGCGAACGCGCTTACCGCCGCCACGACACTGCACCTGCGGACGACGCGGCGCCGTGTGCCACTTTCGAGTAGCCGTCTCCAGTCGCGGCGCCTGGCCTCGGAGACGGCCGAGGGCAACGGGCTCTCGAAGCCCCCGGCGATTAGGAGCGACGTGAGCAGGATTCCGCAAACGGCCACGACCAGAATGAACGTTCCACCGAGCAGTTCGCGGTAGACGAGGGCGGTTACCAGCATCGCGGCGACGGCAAGCAGAACCCACAAGAATCGCACGGGCTGCGCGTAGTTCCGGAGGCGCCACGTCGACGACCGCGGAACCTGCGAAACCCCGGGGAGCGTTACAGCGGTTGCCGCAGTGCGCCAGCAACAGTAAATCAGAATCAGGATCAGCGCGGTGGCGATCGCTGTGCCGACCGCACACCAGATCGTCAGCCACGACGCGAACGACACCAGCCCCGCCGCGAGAACGAACCGAGCGAGACCGGCCCGCGACAGCAACTCCCGCTCGTCTACCGTTCGCCGCGTATCGCTCGCAGCACGTGATGTCGAGTCCACGGCCGTCCTCACGTTGTCTAGGCTTCGTCGCGACCGAATTACCGCCGCACCGATCGCGATATCGTATGTGTCCGGGCCGATCCGTTGAACATTGCCCGAGCCGGTCTGTTGCATTTGGGAGAGCTTGGAGCCCGCGGAGGTCCTGGCCAGCTCGAGGATCAGACCGCCGCGGCAAGCTCGGTGGACGCGACCGATAGCCGCAGCTGCGGATTGGTGCCGATGGCGAGGTCGTAGTGGCCGCGGCGAATGTTTTGGACAAGGCGTGTCCGCTGCTGACCGTCTGAGCGGAGCGCAGCCGTTTCAGCCGCGTATGGATCGTAGCCTGGCCTTGAGCCTGCTGTGACCGGACTCGGTCCGGTTGTTCTGCCTGTGGGGTGCCACAAGTCGGACTGGTCCCGTGAGCTGGGCCGATGCGACAGCCCGGCCGTCGGCATGATGGTCACCTGTGTCCGTACGCCTGCTCTATCTGATCTTCGTCCGGCTGTGTGGCTGGCTCGTGCTGCTCTGCCGGTCGTCAGCGTCGAAGAACATCGAGCTGCTCGTGCTTCGGCACGAGATCGCGGTACTGCGCAGCACCCAGCCACGGCCGAGATGGGACTGGGCGGACCGGGCCGTGCTCGCCGCGCTGATCCGACTCCTGCCGCGAAGACTACGACTGCACCGGCTGACCACCCCTGGCACCGTTCTACGTTGGCACCGCCGCCTGGTCACCAGGAAGTGGACCCACCCGAACCGGACCGGTCGACCACAGATCGCTCCAGAGGTGCCCGCGCTCATCGAGCGGTTCGCGACCGAAAACAGGACCTGGAGATACARGAGGATCCAGGGCGAGCTGCTCAAGCTCGGTCACCGCGTCGGCGCCTCCAGGGTCCGGCGCTGATCTTGCGATCCCCTCGGCCCGCCCGATAATCATCGGGCGAGATAGGCGCATTTGCGCTGTCTGACCGGGCAGCAAAACCGTAGGTCGTCTTCCCGATTCAAGTACCGGCACGGTACAGGGCCTGCCCCCCCTTTCCGATCACCTGGGAGTCGGCGCGGCGACGGCGACACCGGTCTTCGGTTCGGTCTCTGCCGCGCACGGCGTCAAGCTCCTCGCTGCCGAGTACGGAGGGACCCTGGCGACCGCAATCAGCCGCCGCTGTGCACGTACGCGGCCCACCAGGACGGCCGATGGGGGGCGCGGGCGCGGGCGCGGAGCATTGCGATGTGCACTGCGGCGGCCATGTCGCCGTCTGCGGCAATCGCCGCGTAGATGTCGTTGGCCATGGATGGGGTATCCGGAATGGGCCAGAGCGTGCCGATGACGTGCTGGTAGCCGGCGAGCTGAAAGGCCGAGGCCAGGTGGATCACCTCGTCGGCCAGCCGGCCTCCGGGACGTGCCGTGGAGCAGGCAGACAGGAAGGCCAGCTCCGCATTTGTGAGCCGCAACCGCGCCAGATCCATGACAGTGAGCGGCTGGTCTAGATGGTCGTCCAGCAGCAGCCGGCTCGCCGATGGGTCGTCCAGATCTGCCTGGCCGTGGCAGGCGAAATGCGCCCACCGCGCGCGCGGCAGCGCGGTCAGCACCGCGTCGCGAGTCGCTTGTTCGGCGGCGAGAATTTTGACCCGGCCGGGAAACCGCCGACTGATGAGATCGGTCTCTATGCCCGCCCCAGGCAGATCGGACACGCCCGGGGTGTGGGGCATCGCGATGACCAGCATGTCGCCGCCGCTGGAGTCTGTGGGTGGCGCGTCCACAGTAGGGCGGAACAGTGCTAATTGGGCATGCGCGAGCGCGCGAACGGTTGGCGTGAACGACGAAATGGCTCTGTCGACCAGGGTATTTGGGACCGGATCGCTGCGGGTCTGGTGGTGGCCAGCTGCTTGCACTGGCAGGAATGACAGCAGACCCGAGAGACACCACCGGATTCGTGGCAACGGTTGACCCGCCGGAGGCAACCCCAAAATACCAAGCTGTTCCAGCACGGGGGCGGCGAGTACCTCCCACAGCCAGCCAAGGGTGTCAACGAGCTGTTTCTCGGCCTCCGGGGCCCTGGCCCCGCCATCGGGTACAGGTGGCACCCGATGAAGAATCGCCTCCGGGGTCAGGCCGTCCAGTGCGACGGCGTTGACCGACCCGTCCGCGGTGAGGATCAAGGCGTACGAGCCGAACTGGGAGACGGCGACGGACACGACCGGGCCGTCAGCGGCGGCCGCGGCGAGTGAGTCGACGCCTGGCGGCCTCAGAAAGTCCTCGAAGCCGGGCAACCGTCGAACATGACTGATCAATTCGTCGAAGGCGGCGGCGGTCCGCCGTCGATGTTCTGCGGCCCATCGGGCTGCCTCAACGGGGTCGAGCGCCGAGACTCTGCCAGGTTCCGGAACTTCGAACGTCAGGAGCGCTGCGGCGTCGACGTCATGGTCGAGCGCGTCGGCGAGTTCAGTGAACCGGCTTGCCAGGTGTGGGTGGCGGTGTGTGAGGTTGGCCAGGTCAGTGCGGGTGTCCAGGGCCTGGCTAATCAGCACGCCGCGAGCCTGGTCGAGCAGTTCGAGCGCACGGGTTGGCCGGCCCGCCCGCACGTGGCAGGCGGCCGCCGCGCTGCCGAGGCCGCCCGCGAGTTGTCCGAGCAGGTGTTCCTGGTCGCGTCTGTTCAGTCCGCGTGCGGTGGCGAGGCCGACCAGTTCGACCGCCTTGTCGAAGCTGTCAGCGGCGTCCGACCACTGCGCGGCGTCGGCGTACAACCGGGCACAGAGCCGCCCGGCTTGCGCACGCAGTCGCGGTGATACGGCCGTGGCCGCCGCTGTCTCGCGGTATGCCTCGGCGGCGGCCATCAGGTCGACAGTGTCGCCGAACTTGTCGAACCGGGACTGCAGGGTCGCGGCGAAGATGAGGTGGGCGGTCGCCGTCTGGGCGTCGTGTTCGGCTGCGGCCTCTGTGATCGCGCGTAGCGCCTCGAGCGCCTCGTCGTAGTCCTCGAGCCGTTCAGTACGAAGCGCACGGAAAGCCAGTGCCCGGGCGAGGACGATCTCGGCCATACCGCGATGCGCATGTCCGGCTGGTAGCGCTGTGACAGCTTTCCGGCACATTTCGACCGCGCGGTGAGGTGTATCGGATTCTCGACTTCTGTCCAGAACGGTGATCAGGAGGTTGGCCAGGTGGAGTTCCGCCATGGGCAGGAGGGGGTGGTCGGCAGGCAGCGCGGAGGCCGCCTGTTGACCGGCCTCGACCGCGGCGTCGGCGTCGGCCGACTGCTGGGTGCGGTCGAATCGCGTCATCAGCGACCCGCTGAGGACGAGCAGAAGTTGACTGCGTTCAGGATGATCGGTGGGCAGGGCGGTTTGGGCTTGGCGCAGCGCGTCGATCGCGCCGTCTACGTCTGCTAGCTGCCCCGTCCGGATGGACCGCACATGCAGCGCATTAGCGAGGGAGATCAAGGAAACGACTCGGCCCGGGTCGTCTGGTCGTGTGGCAGCGGCAGCCTGCCGTCCCGCCTCGATCGCCGCGTCCAGGTCTGCCGGCTCGCCAGTGTGGTGAGCCCGGGCCAGCAGAGCGCCGGCCATCGCGCTCAGCGCCACGAAGCGATACCGATAGCTCAGCGGGCTGTCCAGTGCCGCCTCGGCCGCCTTGATCGAGCGATCCAGGTCTGCCGGCTCGCCTGTCCACGCGAACCGAGCCCGCAAGGCCGCGGTCAACGCTGCCAGAACGCCAGCGCGGCTGGGGCTGCTGGCCGGGGTGGCGACCAGCACAGCCTCAAGGGCTTCGACAGCCTCGTCGAGGTCGGCCATGTCGTTGAGCCGCTCGAACCGTATGACGAGCATGCTCCCCAGATTGGACAACGCGCTGACGCGCCCAGGATGCTCCAGCGGAGCGACCGCGACAGCCCGCCTGGCCATCGCTATCGCGGCGTTCAGGTCGGCGAGGTCGCCCAGCTGTTCGAAGCGAAGGGCCAACATGGCTGCCACGTTCGCGAGCCCTGCTGGCAGGTCAGGGTGATCAGACGGGGTGACCTGGATCGCCTCTCGTCCAATCTCGATCGCCGCGTCCAGGTCGACCGGGTCGCCGGATCGCTGGTATTGGCCGATCAGGCCCGCGCCCAGATTGGACAGCAGTTTGGGGCGCAAGGGGCTGTCAGGAGGTATCCGGGCGAGCGCCGCCCGACCCGCCTCGGCCGCCGCGTCGGCGTCGACCAGGTCGCCGGTGTGGTTGAGCCGGGTGGTCAGCGCGGAGCTGAGCACGGAGAGGCGCCTACCCAGGTCGGGATGGTCTTCGGGCGTCCTGTCCACCGCCTCCTGGGCGGACTCGATCCCCGCCTCCAGGTCGGCCAGATGACCGGTTCGGGTGAACCTGGCGGTCAACGTCGTCGCCAGGCTCGTCAACAGGTCGAGGCGGGTAGCGCGGTCGTTCGAGGTCGCGGACAGCGCGGTGCGGAACGTGTCGACCGCCGCGTCCGCGTCGTCCGTCTCGCCCGTCCGCTCGAACCGCGCAGCCAGCGCCGTCGCTAGATTACTCAGCGTCACGGTCCGCGCGGGCGAGTCGCTCGTCGCGGCCGCCGCGCGCCGGCTGGCATCGATCGCCGCGTCGATGTCAGCCAGGTCACCGGACTGTTGGTACCGAGCGATCAACGCACCGCTGAGGCCGATCAGCACGGCGCCGTTCCCTGCGTCGCCGGAGTGGTTCGGAGGCGTCGCCGAGGCGGCGGTGCGCCCGAGCTCGACGGCGGCGTCCAGGTCCTCGCGCCGGCCGGTGTGTTCGCCCCGGAGCCGCAGCGCGGTGYCGAGCGTGTTCGCGACCCCGGCATGGTGGCGATGTCCAGGCGGAACGCTGTCGAGAGCCTGCTGGCCGGAGGCGACCGCGGCGTCCAGGTCAGCCGGATCACCGAACCGCTGGTAGCGGAACGTCAGCGCGGTTGCCTTGTTGGTCAGCGCTATGGCACGGTCAGGATGATCCGGCGGCATGGCGACGACCGCGGCGTGGCAGATGTCGAACGCCCTGGACATATCGTCGGGATCTTCCGTGTGCTGGTATCGGGCGAGCAGGGTGGTGCCGAGGTTGTTGAGGGCGATGCCCCGGCGCGGGTCGCCGTCCGGCGTCGCGGCGAGGGCCGCCTCGCCCGCGACGATCGCGTCCTCCAGATCTTGCATGTCGCCGCTTGTCTCGTATCGCCTCGTCAGTGCCCTGTTGAGGGTGAGCAGTGCGAGACGGTGCTCGACAGCCTCGTCCCGGCCGAGGGTCACCGCTCGCCGGGCAGCCGAGACGGCTTGGTCCAGGTCAGCCCGGTCGCCGCCGCGTTCGAATCGCGCCAGCAGTGCCGTGCCTAGTTCGCCTTCCAGCAGGCAATGCGTTGGATGGYCGGCCGGGCCCAGGGCCAGGGCTGTCCGCAGCGCGTCGATGGYGGCCTCGAGATCAGTGGGGCCTTCGGTCTCCTCGTACCTGAGGAACGCCTCGGCCGCGGCCAGCCGCGCCGATGTCTGCTCCTGGAGGATTGATCCCGCCGGAAGCTGTTCCGTCAGGCGTTGGGCTACCCGCCGTATAGCCTCCTCGTCATCACTCTCCACCACGTCGAGGTCCTGGACGAGGCCGTCCCACTGGGTGAGAAGCGCACCGCGTTCGGCGAAGTCCGGAAGAAGACCGGCTATCCGGTGGAGAGCCTCGATGCCTGACCTGAGGGCGTCCGGATCGCCGGTGGCGGCGTGTTCGTGGGCGTCGGCGATCGCATCGACCTCGCCCACCACCGCGCGGGCGAAGGCGTCGTCCGCGGACCTCCTGGCCGCCACCCGCCGCAGGGACCCCAACCCGGCGGCGATCGCCGCGTCCAGATCCGCCTGGTCCCCGGTGTGCTCGAACCGGACCTTCAGCAGCTCGGCGAACCCCGCCTCGAGCAGGTCACGGATGCCGTGCGTGGTCCAGGCCGAGGCAAGCACTGTCCGTGTCGCGTCGACTGCTTCCTCGAGGTCGGTCATGGCACCGGTCTCGGCGAAGCGGACCTGCAGCATGCCCGCGAGGTTCGCGAGCATCAGCGCACGGTTCGCGTTTTCGGCGGGGTCGTCATCCGACAGCTCGGCCAGCGCGCCGCGCACCGACTCGATCGCCGTCCCCAGGTCGTCCACGTCACCAGTCCGCGCGAAGCCCACCATGCGGGTCGCGCCGGCCAACCCGACCACGGCCGCATCCCCGGCCACGGCACCCACCGTCGTCACAGCGTTGTGGAGCACCGCTTCGAACTCAGGATCACGCATGTCCAACCGGTCGGCCTCGAGGCCTTGGAGAGCGGCCGCCGCCGCGTCCCAGGCCGGCAGCAAATCTGTGGCCGGATGGCCGTCCGGCAGTGCCCCTAGTTCCGAGCGGACCGCGGCGGACGCGACCCTGAACGCCGCCAGGTCGCCCGGCGCTCCGGTGCGTTGGAGCCGATAGCCGAGACACTCACCGAGGTTGAGCAGGCGCAGAAACCGATCCGGATCGTCGTCCGACGTGGCGTCCAATGCGGATCTCGTGGCGTCGATCGCGAGGTCCAGGTCCTCCAGATCGCCGACGCGTTCATACCGGACGCTCAGGTAGGTTCCGAGGCTCGACAGCACCGCGGCACGATCCGGGTCGTCGGCATCGATCGCGTCGACCGCCGCGCGAGCCGCCTCCAGGGCCACGTCGAGATCCGCCGGCCGCCCCCGCTGGTCGAACCGGCAGGCCAGGAGGTGCCCGAGCGTCCGCTGATACTGACCGATGTCAGGGTCGCTGGCCGCGGCAGCGTCGACCGCGGCCAGCGCGGCGTCGACGGCGGAGTCCATGTCGTCAGCCCGCCCCTGCCGATCGAACCGCACGGCCAGCGCGTAGCTGAACTCGTGCAAAAACGCTGCCCGGTCGGGATGCCCGAGCGGCGCCATCTCAACGGCCACGCGCGCGGCCTCGACCTCCGCGTCCGGGTCCGGGTCCGGGAAGGCCAAGTCCTCCGGCACTCTGAGCGTCTCGGCCAGCAACGCGATCAGCGCCGGATGGTCGAGGTCGCCCTCGGCGAGCAGGCCGCGGGCCGCTGCCGACCTGTCATCGGCGACCAGCCCGACTGCGAGCAGACCGACTGGGACAGGCAGTAGACCGGCCTCGCCGGCCTGCCTTTCGGCCGTCCGTATGGCCGCGACAAGCGTTCCGGAAAGCGGCACCCCCTTCCACCGCCCGCCAGGGTCGGCATCCTGATCGCTCAGCCCCAAACCGGGCAGGTCAACTGGGGCGCGTGTATGCAGGCGCAGCCGATCCCACTCCCCAACCACGTCCATCCGAGACAACGCCGCCAGCAGCATTGCTGTGTCGATTGGCTGGTTGGAGAGGCGTTCCGCCGCAGCAAGCGCGAGTGCGTCCTCGACCGTGGGCGTGAGGGGAACGTCATCGAGCACATCGATCTCAGCAGGAGCGCCGGACGGAGGCTCCATGGTGGCACCCTCAGCGGTCGCATGCTTCTCGGCGAAGGCCGCTGCCACGCCGACCGCCGTGCAGCGGTTCAGCAGTTCGCGGTGTTCGTCCAGGCTCGTCGCGCGTGCCGGGTCATCGTCGCGGAACAGTGCGGCCTGCGCGGTCAGCAACGCGGCGGCGTCTGCGGACAGCAATCCTGGATTTTCGTCAAGCAGTTCCTGGGCAGCCCGCCAGCTTGGCGACGTCACAAACGCCACGAGCGCGTCGACAAGGCTCGGTCTTGCTGTCTGGTCCGCATCAGAGTCCGCGACCGCGCCTGCATCAAGGTGGCTGTCTGCGTTCCCGTCCTCTGTCGGTTGCGTTCTGGTCTCCGTGGTGTCTTCGTTCGGCTGGGCTGGCACGTCGCTCACCATGGCTTKGGCACCGCACCGCCCGGACCGTTGAAGTCCCACCTCCCCGGAGCGGGGCGGGCCGCAGGACCCGGATCCGGTACCGCGCGAGGTGGTCCACTTGCTGCGGGGCTGGGGTGTGTGTCCCGAGGAGCTGCACTATCGGATCGTGCTGATCTGTCGGCGGAGCCACCACGGGCGGGTGAAGGTATGCCCTTGGCAGCCCCTGTCCCAGTAGTCACCTCGTCAGAAGCTGTGCCACCGGCGGATGCGGCTGGGCGGGACAGCCCGGACACCATGGGTTCTTCGGGAAGATCGGCGACCGTCAGCAGGCCGATGTCGACGTTCTCGCCGTCGGCTGCGGCCCGGAGCGCGACGCTATCCACCATCTCAGACAGCGTCCGCTGGACGTGTCGTGCATTCGCCGCTCGGCCGCCAACGCCTGGGAGTACGAATCGAGCCAGCAGCGCCGTCAATACCGCGGGATCGATTTTGAACTGGCTATCGGCTGCCAGCCTCTGGAAGATCGCGACGAGTTCCTCCGCCGTATAGTCCGGAAAGCGGACGGTCCGGGAGAAACGGTCAGCCAGCGCGGGGTTGTTTGACAGAAATGTTTTCATCCKGTCGGGTCGGCCGGCAGCGATGACGACCAGCTCGTCGCCGAGGTCCTCCATCAGCTTTACGATGGTGTTGACCGACTCGTGGCCAAAGTCAGAACCGGACGCCTGATGCGGTGCCAAGATATCGGCCTGGTCGATGAACAACACACCGCCGCGGGCCCGTTCGAAGGCGTCACGGGTACGCTGGGCGGTCTGCCMGACCCATTGTCCGACCAGGTCAGTCCGGGTCACTTCCACCAGCTGGCCCTGCGCGAGCATCCCCAACGCGGCGAGCAGTTCGCCATAAAGACGGGCACACATCGTCTTGCCCGTGCCAGATGCGCCGGTGAACACCAGGTGCCAGCTCTCCATGCAGCTAGATTGCCCATTCGCCTGACGCCGGACAGCGAACGCGGCTCTGGCCTGCAGGCGGGCGACCTCCTCCTTCACGGGCCGCAGGCCCGGCAGTGCGGTCAACTCGGCGCTGACCCGCGCGAAGTGCGCCTCGTCGGGGGCACGGCGGCCTACTGCCAGCCCGGACCGGCCGAGCTCGACATCAAGATCCTCTGGCCGCATCTCGTTCAAAGGAACGTCGCGGCCGGCATCAACCTCGGACATCACCCGGCCGACCAGCCGGCCCTGCATCGCCTCAAGGAGTGTGCGCGCGGCGCGACCGTTACCTGGTGTCCGCCGACCGTGGCCCCTTTGAAAGTAGTGGCGCACTGCATCGGCTGTCCCTGGTCMAAGCACGAACCCAGCATCGGAAGCCAGTTTCTCGACAATGCGGGCAAGTTCTTCTGGCCTGAACGAAGGGAACGTGATGGTGCGGGTAAACCGCGTACTGAGGCCAGGATTCATCGCGAAGACCTTGCTCAGATCACTCGAGTATCCGGCCACGATGACCAGGACGTCTCGGCGCCGGTCTTCCATCAGTTTCACCAACGCGTTGATGATCTCATAGCCGAACCCGGCATGCCCCGACGGATCCGGAGCCAGGCTCTGGATCTCGTCGAGGAACAGGACGCCACCCTGTGCCTTCTCGAACGCTTCGACGAGCCGCCTGGTACCCGATCCGGCATGCTCGCCCACCAAGGAGTCAGAGGACACCTCCACTGGCACCGCGCGCTGAACGACCCCCATTTCAGCCAGCAGGCGGGCGAAAATTCTGGCCACGGTAGTCTTACCCGTGCCCGGCGGCCCAGCGAACACCAGATGCTGCGCCTCGAAACCGACCTTGTACCCGCGCCGGGTGGCCAGTTGAAAGTAGTTCATCGTCGTCAGCAGAGAACGGATCTCGCGCTTGACTCCGTCTAGCCCGACGAGTGTGTTCAGCTCGGCGTAGCTGGCGAGTTCCGCCAGTTCACGTGGCATTGCTGTGCCCTGGTCCACGTGAGCGGCCCGTTCTCCACCCGCCGCGCACCGCTGCTGTCTTCGGACGGCCACGACCGCCCGAATGCGCTACCCGATTACTCCCACTCTGTGACGCTACCGTCCATGCGGGCACACCAGAATTAACCGCCACCTTGAGCCCCCGTAGGCTTCGCCGACTCATCCGAGGTGTATGCCGACCAGCCCAGACTAACCCATCGAGGCGATGACGCATGCAACGTCACCGTTCTTCTCTCCACAGCACCTGCCGCGATGACGGCTCGCGCAGGAGTCCGAGTAGTCCACCCCTCACACCTCTGTGATCAGCTGAGCGCTTGAGTCAGGCTCGCTGCGTGCCCATGCCGCACCAGAACTCGGGTTCCGACTGCTGACCTGCGACTTCGTCTCCGGATGCCGTGGCGCATGATCGTAATCATGGTGGTGCGGCTAGTCCAGCTGATCATGGCGTGGGTGTTCGGCTGGCTCGCGCTGCCAGCCCGCAGCGACGCCCTAGGCTTGGTCGGACGAAGCCGTCAAGGATTGGGTCAAGTTCGTGGCTGGACCTGGTAGTCGTCCTGGCCTCAGGTCTGTTTTGCCTGTTGGAAGCATTCCTCGATCGGTCAGCGGGCACCGGCCACCCGTGCGAGCCCGGCCAGGCTGGTGCGCTGAGGCCCGAAACAGACGTAGAACGCCAGCTCCCCGCTGGTCCGATGACACTGAGCGAGCAGCCAGCGCCCCCATCTCGGCTCCCACCATGCCCGGACCCGTACCAGGGCGCCGCAGCGAGCCTCGGGATCCCGTTCGCTGAGTATCCCCAACCGTCGTTGGCGCGTCCGGGCACGCCCCGAAGGTGCGATGACCTCCCAACCTGGCATCGCTATTGTCCTGGTCTATGGGGGACAGCGACAATTCGACATCGCCGATGCCTGCCAAGCGGCGCGACCAGGCCCTGCAGACACTGCGCTTGGCCTCCCGCTGGCGGCTGCCCGCTGACCAGTGGGACGAGGTCGCCGAGGTGCTCGCCCGCCTCCTCGACGCGCTGCGCACCGGAGACCTCGCCGCCTTCGGCGAGGCCGCTGCCAACCTGATGTTCCTTGGCCCGAATCGGAACGTCAGCGACGTAGACGGCCCCGTAGGCGAGCCGGCTCCACCGAAAATCCGCGAACGCCTGAACACCTTGATCCACATCCTTAGCGAGCCCTCCCTCGACCTTGCCTCGCCGCCCGGAGGCCATGCGGACCCAGAAACCCGGCGCTGAGCCGTGCCACCACGCGCTGCTCATCGRCAGTCGAGTCGATGTAGAACAGCATGTACAGCCTGGCGGGTGTGACGGCGCCGATGGTGGGGAACTCGGAGGCCAGCCGATTGTGGGCTTGGGCTGCGCAGGAACTGCGACCAGCTTGGCCCGCCGCCGTGGCGAGGTGTCGGTCCGACGGCGCATCGGTGCAGGATGGTCGGACCGAGGCGCCCGATACCTGGACCAGCAGCTTGCGGTATCCCGCGGAGAGTCGCAGGTAGCCCCAATGGGCGTTTCTTGGGCTAGCCGGAGGACCAGTTGCGCCGTTGCGAACCATCGAGTCGGCGACCTCGACGCCGGGGCGGGTATGGCCAGTGGACGCGCACCACCTCCCTGTGCCTCAATGCCGCGGGCCGCCTCGACCTGCACCGGGCGCTGGTGGACTCCTCCCATGTGCACGCCTTCAAAGGGGGACCGCGACGGTCCGAGCCCGGTCAACCGCGGCCACCTCGGCTCCAAACACCACCTGATCGTCGACGCCGGCAGGACACCGCTGGCGGTGTCCATCACCGGCGAGCACGGCAGCGACGTCACCCAGCTGATCCCGCTGATCGAGGCGATCCCGCCCATCCGGGGCCGCCCCGGCCGGCCCCGACACCGTCCGCGCTGTCTGCTCGCCGACTGGGGCTACGACCACGACGCCTACCGCCGCAAGCTCACCTGCTGGCAGATCACGCCGATCATCGCCCGCCGACGAGCGCCACACGGCTCCGGCCTGGCCCGGCAACGCTGGCCCGTGGAACGCACCATCGACTGGCTGCACCAGTTCCGCCGGCTGCGCACTCGGTGAGAACGCCGCGCCGACATCCACCAGGTACTACTCACCCTCGCCTGCACGATCATCTGCCTACGCCGCCTAAAAAGCTCACTCCGAAACCGGCGCTAAGCCACTCGGAGCCTGTACAGCTATGCTTTTGAGCGTCGCCGCGTGACCAAATGGCGCTAAGCTCGTTCGGGGTCGTTCGCCGTGGGGCCGGCGTCCTGTACGCACGGAATCTGGCGCATGAACCATCGGCTAGACAGCAAACGGGGGACATTGTGAGCGCACCAGCAGGCTGGCCCGACCAGGCCACCTTCCTCATCAGTCAACTCGCCGGCCTGCGGACTCAGTTCGCCCAGTCCGACGGCGTCGACGACCTGGACGCCCTGATAGACGCGGCGAACGCGGCGATGGCTGTCACGCCGACAGGCCACCCTGGTCGCGGCCAAGTGCTCTCCACTCTTGCCCATTTCTCCCACGTACGCTACGAGCGGACCGGCGACACCGCCGATCTGGACGCCTCGGTCGCGTTCTCAGTGCAGACCGGGCTCCATTCGGTAGCCGGGCTTCCGGTGGACCATCCGGACCGGATCGCCGTGCTGGCCAGCCTCGAAAATCTCATCAGGCTGGACGCAGAGTCGAAATCGACGGCAGTCATGGACGCCTGCCTGCGGGTGGAGACCGACGGTCTGGCCGGCGTCGATGCGGCTCTTACCGCCGCCGTGACGGCGATGACGGCGTTGCCGGTCGACCATCCCGGCCGGACGATTCTGCTGGCCGGTTTGGCTCCGGGAATGCGGGCACGCTACCTGTACGCGGGCGACTTTGCCGACCTCAACGTTGCGGTGGAGGCCGCCAATACAGCGATAGCGTTATTGCCGGTAGACAGTCCAAGCTACGCCGGCACGGCGACCGAACTTCATAACGCCCTATTGCTGAGATCCCAGGTGACCGGTGACGCGGAAGATCTGGGAAGGGCGCTGAACGCCGCCTGGAAGGCACTCGAAGTAACGCCGGATGACGAGAGCGGTGCACTCTGGCTAAGTATTAGCTCCACTCTCGCGATGCGCTCTCGGAGTACCGGAGACCTCACCGACCTCAATTATGCGGTGGACGCCGGCTTGCAGGCGTTCGCCAAGACACCGGAAGACGAACCTGGCTACGGTGCGACGCTGGCGGGGCTGGCGGGCATACTCGTGCTGCGCTTCCAACAGACCGGCGACCAGGACGATCTGCGCCGAGCCGTGGCAGCCGGCGAACACGCAGCCGCCGTGACACAGGAGTCCGATCCAGACTGGCCGATAGTGCTGATGAGCCTGGCCGAAACGTTGCGCTTCCAGTTCCGTGAAACCGGCACCGAGGACGTCCTCGACAGAGCAGTTGAGATCGGGTGGCAAGCCCTCCGCGCCATTCCTCGCAACCATCCGGGATGGCCTCTTCTACTCGCTGGTCAGGCCAGCGTGCTGACGTCGAGAGGCGTGCGAGCCGACGACGTAGGCGACCTCGACAGCGCGGTGGACTTGGCTCGCGAGGGGTCAGCCGCGCTGCCACCCGGCCATGCCAGTCAGCCAGAGGTGCTCCTGGCCCTCGCCGAGGCGCTGCACTACCGCTTCAGGCGAGTCGGGGACGCAGCCGACATCGACGACGCAGTAGCGGCAGCCGGTGGCGCGGCCACCGCGGCGCCGGCCACTCACGCCGAGTACGCGACCGTGCAAGCCAGCTTGGGCGAGATGCTCATGACCAGGTTTCAATGGACAGGCAGCGTCGCGGACCTTGAGCGCGCGGTCGATGCCGTGCGGCGGGCGGCGGAGACCCTACCGGCAAACCACCATGCACGCGCTCAAGTGAGTTCGAACCTCAATCTTGTCTTGGGGATGCGGTTTGCACGCTTCGGTAACCTCGCCGATCTAGACGCTGCGGTCGACGCCGGGTACACGGCGGTGGCCGCGACAGAGCCCGACCATCCGCAGCGCCCGTTCTGGCTGGCCAACCTCGCGAATGCTCTACTGAGTCGCTTTCGACAGGTCAACAGCCTGTCCGACCTCGACGCCGCGATAGCGGCCAGCGACCAGTCGCTCGCCAGCCTGCCCGCGGAGCACCCCAGCCGCGTCCTGGTATTGGTCAACCTGACTCAAGCACTAGTCAGTCGATACGAACGTACCGCCCAAGCGGTAGACATCGACGCGGCGATCGACGCCGGCCGGGCCGCACTAGTCGGAATACCGGACGACCATCCCGAGCGCCCCAAGGTGCTGGCCGCCCTGTCCGCGGCGTTGACCACTCGGTTCCATGAGTCTGCCGATGCGGCAGACCTGGTTGCCGCGGCAGAAACTGCCCGGACTGCGGTAGCCGCGCTACCGAAAGATCACCCCGACCGGATCGTGGCGTTGACCAATCTCGGCGTCGCCCTGACCGCGAGGTTCGAACACGACCGGAACATGACGTCGTTGGACGAGGCCATTCTCGTCGACCGACAGGTGATTGCCGCCGTCCCGGCCGACCACCCCAACCGTGCCACTGCGTTGTTCAATCTCGGGTCCAACCTGGAACTACGGTTCGCGGAAACTGGCAACCAGGCGGACCTGGACGCCGCGATCGACGCGCACCGTGAGGCGGCCGGAATGGCCACCGCGTCGGCGATCATTCGGTTGTCGGCGGCGGTGGCCTGGGGGTTGGCGGCGGCAAACCGGAACCGTTGGTCAGATGCGGCTGCTGGGTTCGGCGCGGGGGTGGAGTTGACGGCGCGGGTCGCCGCGCGCGGCCTCGATCGCTCGGACCAGGAGTTCTTGCTCGGTGAATTGGGCGGTCTCGCATCGGAGGCTGCGGGGTGTTGCCTGCGCGCCGGCCTGGTCACCCGCGCGTTCGAACTGCTTGACCAGGGCCGCGGAGTGCTGCTGGGCCAGGCCCTGGACACCCGAACCGACCTCACCGCGCTGCAAGAGCGTCATCCCGACCTGGCGTCCCAGTTCGTCGCGTTGCGGGACGAGATCGACCGAGCCGACCCCGCTACGTTGGCGGGGTCGATGAGCGCTGACGGATCCTCGCTGATGGACGGTGCCGAGATGGCCCGCTGGTCGCTCGCCCTGCGACGCGAGGCAGCCGCTGGATTCGAACGAATCGTCGATGAAGTTCGATCTATGCCCGGTTTCGGGACATTTCTTCGGCCGCTGACTGTGTCGGAGCTTGCTGTCGCGGCCGAGCAAGGGCMGGTCGTCGCGGTCACCGTGTCCCAGTTCGGCGCCCACGCACTGATCYTCACAGCGGACGGAAAGATAGACGCACTGCCGTTGGAGGGCTTGACGCAAGAGGAGGTGCGCGAGCGAGTCCTCCGAATCGTCGATACGGCTGCCGGCAGCTCCGCACCGCTCGGCGAGGATCTTTCGGACACCCTGGACTGGCTCTGGGACGTGATCGCGGGTCCAGTACTGGAGCGGCTCGGGATCACCGATCCACCTCAGGACGGCGAGCCGTGGCCGCGGGTGTGGTGGTGTCTGTCCGGCCTACTGTCATTCCTGCCGGTGCACGCGGCCGGACGCCACGCTACGCAGCATGGACCGAGCTCGGAAGCGGTGATCGACCGGGCGGTCTCCTCGTACACCCCCACCGTTCGGGTCTTGGCCGAGACTCGTCGTGCTGGCCGAACCAGCCGTGCCAGTGCTGCGCGCCTCGACGAAGGCGAGGCGCTGGTGGTGGCCATGCCTGAAACCCCCGGCGCGTCGTCGTTGCCGGGCACCGGAGCCGAGGCCGACTTGGTCGGCCAGCATTTCCGCGGCCGCCTTCGTGTCCTCGTCGGTGCGAGAGCCACGCKGGACGCGGTTCTGACTGCGCTTACGAGCGCGCGGTGGGCGCACTTTGCCTGCCACGGCCACACCGACATCGCGGACCCGTCGGCTAGTCGGCTACTGCTCGCCGACCACGAGACGCGACCACTCACCGTCGTGGACCTCGCCCGACTGCGCCTCGCGGCGCCGGAGCTCGCGTTCCTGTCAGCCTGCTCGACAGCTCGGCCAGGCGACAGGCTCGCCGACGAGGCGATCCACCTAGCCTCGGCGTGCCAGCTCGCTGGTTACCGGCACGTCATCGCCACGCTGTGGCCGATCGCCGACACACCGGTCGTGGCAGACGAGATCTACGAGGCCATCGCGATGACGAGTGACATCGGGGCGGCCGTTCACACCGTGACCCGCCGGATGCGCGACAGCCTCCGCGACCGGCCGTCAGCCTGGGCAGCGCACATCCACACTGGCGCATAGACATCCCACGGCTCTAACAGTCAAGGGGCGATCTTCTGGCTTGTGGTCGGCACCGTGCTCAGGGGACGTGAGAGTCGGGGCGCAGGAGAGGTCAGGCGCCAGCGTGGATGTGAGCTGCCCACGCGGTTGGTCGATTCCGGTGGGCCTCCCGTAGCGCGCGTGTTGCTTGGTGGACCGCCGCGGCCATTTCGGCACCGGCTTCGAGTGCGGCGTAGACGTGATCAGCGACGCTGGCGGAGATCTGGTCGTTAATAGGCCAGAGCGTCCCGACCACGTTCCGGTAGCCGACCAGTTGGAGTGCCGTGACCAGGTGAATTGCCTCGTCGGGTGTCCGGCCGCCAGGCAAGGCGGTCGAGCAGGCCGAGAGGAATGCCAGATCTGCGTCGAGTCGGAGCCGGGTCAGGTCGAGCACGGTGAGGGCGTGGTCGTTCAGCAAGAGTCCGCTGCTCGACGGATCGCCGAGGTCGAACGAACCGTGGCAGGCGAAATGCGCCCACCGCGCTGACGGCAGCGCGGCGAGCACTGCTTCGCGGGTGGCGTCGGTGTCGGCGAACAGCTTGACCTGGCCTGGGAACCGCTTTGCCAGCGCCGCTGCCTCACGTGCCGCGGAGGGCAGTTCGGCGCGGTGAGGGGTGTGTTGCATCGCGACGACGACCAGCCGCCCGCCTTTCCTGGCCGCGGCCCGCTGTGAGCCGGACTGTTGAGGTCGGGCGGCATGGCCCAATGCTCGAATGGTTGGAACGTAGGAGGAGATAGCCCGGTCGAGCAGAGTCGCCGAGGACGGCACGGAGCGGGTCCCGTGGAGGCCGGCAGCGTGCAGCGGTAGGAATGACAGCAGGCCCGAAGCGCACCAGCGCAGCCGCGGCCAAGGGCGATCCGGCGGCGGCGGGGCGGCAATGCCGAGCCGGTCGAGGACGGGGTACACGATCTCCGTCCACAGCCAGCTCAGCGTGTCGGAGAGCTGCTCCTCGGCCGCCGCCCGGTCTAGAGACCGGGTGGCACCGCGCGGCCCGTCGATCAGTGCGGACGCGCGCCGCAGAACCTCGTCGGGGTTGACGTTCGGCAGCTCGACCGGTTCCGGCGGACTCCCGTTCTTCAAGATCAGAGCGTACGAACCGAGTTCCGACACCATGACAACGATCAGCGGGTGGTCTCCGACCGCCGACAGCAGGTCGGTGAGCGACGGCGGCCTGAGGAAGCGTGCGAACCCCGCCGTCCGGCGGATTTCCGCAAGTACCTTCTCGAACACGTCGGCTGCCTGCCGCCGGCGGTCGGCATCCGCGCGGCGTGACGCGGTGCTGGTGACCGGGGCACGGCTCGGGTCGAGCGCGTCGCGTGCGGTGGCGAAACGTTCAGCCAAGGCCGGCGAATGTTCGGCCAGCGCAGTGAGATCGGTCTGGAGGTCCAGCGCCTGACCGAGAATGATGCCGCGGCTGTGTTCCCACAGTTCGACAGCCCGGTCAGGGCGGCCCGCCCGCAGGCACACAGCTGCGGCGTCCGAGGCGATGCCGGTGAGCCAGGAGAGCTGGTGTTCCTGGTCGGTTTGGTGGAGGCCGCGACCCGCGACATATGTCAACAGGTCCACCGCGGCCTCGTAGGCCGCCATCGCCTCCGGCCAGCGTCCGACGCTGGCGGCCGTCGAGGCCCAGTGTCGCGCGGCGAACGCACGTACCCGGGGCGAGGCCACATCCGACTCGACGGCGCGGCGACCTGCGTCGATCGCCGCTTCGAGGTCCTCCTGGTCACCGCCGCGTTCGAAGCGAGTTCGCAATGCGGTAGCCAGAATGTGCAAATAGTTGGAGCGGGCCGGGTTGTCTGGCGCCGTGACGTTGACCGCAGCGGAGCCGGAGACGATGGCCGCGTCGAGGTCGTCCGCCTCCCAAGTGAACCGGAACCGCCTCAGCAGGACATTGCAGAGGTCACTCTGGTATGAGGCACGGGCGGTGCGACCCGCCGGGGCGGCCGCGATCGCCGACCGGACAACTGCGGCTGCCTCATCGATGTCGGGCAGCTGCTCCGTTCGGTGGAAGCGGGCCAGCAGGACGTCACCGACGAGAGCCAGACATCGGGCGCGGTTCTCGTGCCCGTCCGGCGTGGCATTGACCGCTGCACGCGCAGCGTCGATCGCCTCGTCAAGGTCGGTGAGACGGCCGGTCCGACCGAACCGTGAACGCAGGGATCCCGCGAGATTGGACCGGTATCCGGCCGCGGCCGGCTGGTCAGGCGGCGTCGCGTAGACCGCCTCGCGGAACGCGTCGACCGCTTCATCGAGGTCGGTCCCGTCCCCGGTCCGATTGAAGCGGGCATTGAGACTGCCAGCGAGGTTCGAGAGTTGGCGAGGGCGGTCGGGATGGCCGTCCGGGGTCTCGGTGACCGAGGCACGTCCGATAGCGACGGCCTCTTCAAGATCTAAAAGATTCCCTGTCCGTTCAGCGCGCACCCGCAGGCTGGCGCCGAAGTTGGTGAGGAATCCGAGCCGCCGGGCGTCGCCGGCCACCGTCGTGGCCACGCAACTGCGACCAGCCGCCACGGCGGCGTCGAGGTCGTCGGTGTTCCCGCTGCGCTCGTAGCGCTCGCGCAGTGCCGCGCCGAGATTCGCCAGGTACCCGCCTCGCGACGGATGCCCGTCGGCGATGTCCTCAAGAGCCTGCTCAGCGGCATCGATCGCACCGTCCAGATCGTCGGGATCGCCGATGACCTCAAACCGTGCGCGCAGTGCGACGCCGAGGTTCGTCAAGGCAGTGCGACGGCCGGGCCCCGCAGGGTCGATGGCCTTGACCGCCTGTGCGGCCGCGACAATGGCGTCGTCGAGATCGACAAGGTTTCCCGTTCGCTCGTGGCGGTTGCGCAACGCCATCGACAGATTGGACAGTCCGCCGGTCCAGCTGGGCCCGCCAACGGGGGCGGCCGCGACGGCGTTCCTGAGCGTGCTGATCGCGAGTTCGAGGTCGTCGGCCACGCCGGTGCGACGATGGCGAGCCAACACAGCGAGGCCCAGTTCGGACAGGTGCCAGTGCCGATTCGGGTCGTTGGCCGGCGCCGTTGCTACTGCCTGTCCGGCCGCGTCAACCGCCACAGCGATGTCGATTGTGCTGCCCGTCATCTCGTATCGCCTGACGGCTATGGCGGCGAGGTGGGACAGGTGACTCGATCGATCGGCGTGCCCCGGTGGTGCGGCCGCCACAGCCTGATGCGCGGCGTCGACCGCCGCGTCGAGGTCGGCGAGGTTCCCTGTTCGGAAGTGGTGAGTCGATAGTGCCGTCCTAAGATTTGTCAGGTAATCGAGCCGGTTCGGATCCGCTTGGGCCGTGCGGTGCAGCGCCCTCCGTAGCAGCTGGATGGCGGTGTCCAGAGATTCGACTCCTCCATCGCGCAGCGATTCCTGCAGTAGCGAGGCCGCCTGGAACGCCCATGCCGCAGGCCCGTCCGGCGGGATGGACCGGCTGTCGTCGAGGACCTTCCGGATCGGGTCCGGAACGAGGTGCGGGCGGGTGGGGTAAACGTGCGAGAACACGGCGACCGCGCCGGCGAAGGTGGACTCGTCGGCGCCCGCACCAGCCAGGAGATGCCTGTGCCACATCACCTGCCCGACGGCGTGCATCAAGGGCACGTCGATCCTCGGATCAGGCACCGACTTCAGCAGGGCGGTGACCTCGACGCCCACCATCGGGTCAAGTAGCCGTGCCGGGTCGTGGTCGGCGACGAACCGGGCCAGCCGTTCTTCCAGTCGCCCGAGAAGCTCGTCGCGCCTTCCGGCCGCGGTCACGCCGACCGTGTCTCGGCGCCGGCCCGCCTGGTGGGTTCCGGAGCTCGTCGCGGTGCGAGTGAAGTTTGCAATAGGACGAGGTGCGCCAGCCAGACCGGCGCGACGACGCTCACCGCGACCTGGCTGGCGACTTCGGAGAACCGGTCCGTGGCGAACACACCGCTGACGCCTCCATGGTCGAGCAACAGCAATCCCAGTCCGAGGAACGCGATGGCCGCGAAGGCGCAGATGCGGCGGAACTGGGTGGGCCCGTCCTCGATCTCATTAAGTTCGCCGGCGTTGAAGACGAAACGCCAAAGTACGGTCGCTGCGAGTACCGCGGACGACGGCAGCGAGTCGTACTGCCACATGAGGTATGACCAGGCTCCGAGGAGAGCGAAGGATGCGACAGCGAGCCGCGCGGCGTGAGCTCCGGCATCGGCGCGCAGCCGTAGCGCGACCAGCATGGCGGGGGCGGCGAAGGCACCCAGTATCCACGCGGTGGCTGGTCGGGCCGCCGCGTTCATGATCGGTATGAACGCCAACGCGATCACGGCGACGCGAACCAGCAACCAGAAAGTGGGCGTCAGGATCGACGGTTGTCGGTGTTCTGACAGCCGAATGGTGGCAGCTAGAACGGCGAGAACGACGGCGAGAGCGAGGGACCACTGTACGACCTGCCACATGCCATGGCCGAAGACTCCGCCGGGCGTCACCGAAGGTACCTGCATGTGGCCGGGTTCGCGCCAGAAATAGACATAGTGCAGGGCGTCGGACGGCAGGCGGAACGGCGCCTCCAGCCCGCGCCACAGGTCCAACCCAAGAGGTACCGCCACCGGGGCCGCGAGGACCAACAGCACCAGCGCGATGGGGGAAGTGGCCTGCCAGGCGGCCGACACGTTCCAGCGTGTTCCAGCGTTGCGCGGCGACGGGATCGCCGCGAGTCGCGGCGTGAGACCCGCGGTCGCGTAGACCACGACACCGATCACCGCAGCGGCCCCGAGCAGTAGCGAGAGCGGCACGTGGGTCGCAGCGGCGGCGACGCAGGCCCCGAAGGTCGCGGCGCCGGCGAGTACGCGGGTGCCACCAGGTCCGCCTCCGCCGCCTTCTCGGGTGCTGCCCCTGCTAGCGACCGTGTCCACCAGCCGCCGGAGGCCAAAAGGGCCCGACAGCAGCAAGCAGGCACGCGCCGACTCCATGCCCTCCCACACTCCGACGAGCAGCGGCAGAAATGCCAGCCGGGCGAACGAGTTCCAGACGGCCTCGTTAAGGACATCGTTGGTGACGCCGATTCGCGAGCCGTTCGCGCCGGGTGCCGAATACCCCATCGTCGCGCCGAGAGACTCGGGCACGACGGCGCACATCGTGATGAGCAGGGCGGCGCCGATCATGGGAGCCAGGAGGTAGCCGCGGCGGTGGGAAAGCGCCGTGATACTCCGCCGACCGCGGGCGCTGCTGAATCTGCGGGGGACGAGATTCGCGGCCACGACCATGAGCGGCAGGCAGAAGCTCAGGGTCGCGACGGCGAGCAGGGCCAGGCCCCAGTAGGCGGCGAGGAATCCGCCGGAGCCGGCCGAGAGATAGAATCGATGCAGGGCCGACACCTGGAGCAATTCCCGGGTCACCGCGCCGAACGGCGCCGCGCTCGTCAACCCGAGGGCGACGAGGCTGGCGCGCTCGACTGACGTGTCGGTCACGGCGCGGGCAGCCGCCCAGATCGCCGCTGTCAGGCAGGTTAGGCCCACCGCAAAGGACGCCGTCGGGACGAGGTGGTTTCCGGTTCCCCCGTCGACCCAGCCCGCACCGGTCGACAGCACGCGGACGGGCAGGGCAAGGACGGCCGCGGCGACGATACCGATCGCGAGCCCGGCACGTGCCGTACGCGTTTCGACCGGGCCAGTGAACCTGATTCTCAGGTGGCCACTGACCGACCGCCGAAGTAATGACTGGCTAACGACGTGCTCCAAGCTCGACGGTGACCGAACGGGTGGTTCCCGACAGGCTCACGACGGACAGGGTATGTGTGCTGTTGATGCTGTCGGCGCGGACCGCGGCGACGAGCGCGCTCGATGAGGGAATCGGCTCGTCGTCGTAACCGACGACGACATCGCCGGACCGCAGTCCAGAGTGCTGCGCCGGGCCTTGCGCAACGAGGCCCCCGACGAGTGCCCCGACGGCCCGACCGTCATAGGTTCCACCCAGCCGGGCCACCTCCGTCGTGACGACCGAGGCGCCGAGCGTCGCCGTGCTGGCCGTGGCGGGCGCGTGTGCGCTGCCCACCGCMAACAGCGTCGAGGCGACTCGCCCGGCCGCGACGAACCGCGTCATGGAGCCGCCGGCCACCTCGACAAAGCCGACCAGTTCACCGTCGAAGGAGGCGACCGGTGTGCCGAGTGCCGGGCCGGTCACCATTCCTTCGATCTCKCCACCGGTCGATGCCGCCTCCCGCCGGCCGAATGTCAGCACGAAGCCCGCCGACGACTGTTTCGTCGGGTCGCCGCTGACGACCAGCAGGGGTTCGTCGACGGGAACGGCCATGGCCCGGTTTGCCCAGACCAACGACGAGTCGAAGGCCGACCACGCGTCGCCCGCCACGGTCGCAGACATGACTGCGTAATGCCCCGGCTCGTCGATCTCGACCACCGTCAGCCTGGAGAATGCGCCCGCTACGCGCACGTCGAGTGGACGTTGAGCGAGTGCTACCACCGGAACGACGAACAGGGCGATGTCCGACGACGGCCTCAGGAAGTCGAGCAGCGCCGTCCCTGACACGTCGGAGCCAGCTTCCGGGGCCCAGGTCTCAAACGAGCCGGCAAACGCTCCGACAGCGACGACGTCGCGGTTTCCGTTCTCGACGGGAAAGGTCAACCCGCGCAGGTCTTGGCACACCTGCGCAAGTCCTGGTGGTGGGCCGAGCCGCYCCATTTTAGGCGGATCCGGATTTCCGCCGTTGGCGCCCCACCYGGCCAGGCTCAGCGCGGAGAAAAAACAGAACTGGGCTGCAACGGCGAGGTACGCCGACCGTCTCAGCCACGTGGCGTGTGTTCCGAACCAGCCCTGCACATCGACGCCCCCCGGCCGTCCGACAACTCGGCTTTGACCTTACCTGGTCTGTTCCCTCCCGTCCGCTCTACCCGGAGCGGCACGTCGGGCTGCGACGGGGCGGCCCGCTGTGGCGGTTCTGCCCCGCGATCCCGCATGATCGACATGCCGTCGCGATCCAGAACCGATCACGGGACCGTCCCCTGGGCGCAAGTCCGGCCGCGAAGCACCGATCATGGCGCTTCAGTTCCTCGGCGGGCAAGTGTGCTCGACACGGTCGTGAGCAGTCTGTGGACCGTGCCGGAGTCGAGATGACGCTATATGGCCCGCCGCAATGCAGGAATCGGCGGCCGACGAAATCCGTCTCGCAAAGTGTCCAGCATCTGTCGTAGTCGCGCTGGCTAGGGCTTGGTTCGGTCTGGATGACGACTGTCGGAGGGTGCGAGGCTCGCCGACGGGTCGGTGAGCGTGTGGATCAGCGTATTGAGTCGTTCTTGGATCTTGCCGGGCGCGGGCTCCACTACCGTGCCGTCGACATCGGTGACCTCCCGGGGAGGCCCGAAGAAGAGCAGGTCGTCGGCCGCTTCGGCGAAGGCGGCTGGGTTGCCCGCGCGCAGCGCCTTCCAAAGCTCGGTGAGCGTCTTGTTGACTTCGTCCCACTGCTCTGCGGACAACCGCCAGCGCCGTGCGAGGCTCAGCGTGAGCAACGCCTGCTCGCGGTTGTCAGCCGGTACCGGCGATGAACCCATGGGTGAGACGATATCCACGGCGGATGGTCGGGGTGCGTTGGGCTGCGAGGCCGGGCCCGCCGTGGTCCTGTCTAGTCGACGATGGGGATTCCAAGGCGGCGCGCGGCTGTCCGGAACATCCCGTTGTGGGGATAGCGCACGAGGGCGGCACGGACGAGCTGGCCGTGGGGGTCGCGCACCAGGCCGTTCTCAAGCTCGGTGACGTTCTTCCGCCAAGCGGTGAGTGCTCCGAGGACGCCGGTCAGTGCTTGCAGCGCGGGGCTTAGCCCAGCATCTTCCAGAACTTGGAGCGCCGCATCAGGCTGGTGGAAGACCTGCGCCAAGGCGCTAACCAGCGCATCACGATCCTCATCGGTCAGYCGACGCGGCTCCCGGGGCGCCGGGGTCGTGGACGGGGTGTCCGGTGTCGCTGCCAGCGGACCCAGTGCGACCGCCGCCAAGCCTTCGACCTCGCGCGCCGTGGCTGCCGACCGTTCGGCGTATTGCCGCTCGTCAGCGAGGCGGCAGCTGAACAGGGCGGACAGGGCCGCGTCATCGCCAAACAGGCCGACGGACGGCTCGATCGGCGCCTCAGCGTTGAGCGCTTCCCGCGCGTTGGACGCCGCGATGTCGACAGCGTGGACGAGAAGACCGATCTCAGCGGACTGCACGGCCAACGCCGCCACCGCCGCTTGCGAGCGCAGCCGCAGATCGCGCGCCCGAGCCCTACGGTCGTCTAGTCGATTCCCGTCGACACTGGGCTCAGCCAATTCGGCCAGCAGACGGGACAACTCGACGATGGTCGCGTCCAGGGCGATCCGGGTCGCCCTGACTCGGCGTCCGTCGTCCCACAACCGGGCGAGGTACCGGATCTTCGCCGTCTGCAACAGGTAGTAGCCGAAGGGCGTCATGTCAGCGGTACCCCGCGACCACAGCCAGGCGCTCAGCGCCGTGTCGCGACCGCGGGCCGCCACCGCGACAATCTGGCGCGTCACCCGTGCGTCCGGGAAGTCGGCAAACTCCCAGACGACGTGGCCCGAGCGGGTTGCGGCGCCACGGTCGGCCCAGTCGTCGGATGCCACGGCCGGCAGCGACGGCAGCAGGCGCCGCGCCACCGCGGCCGGACCGTCCAGGATACCGGTGTGCCCGAGATAGACGTAGGCCCTGCCCAGCAGAGCATCGTCCACGGCGGGCGGCGGTGGACCACCGACGGTGGCCCATCGCGCATCGAGGTAACGCCAGTCGTGTTCCTGCACCGGCGGCCCTAGGCGAACCGCCAGGCTGATCATCTCATGGTGCAGCCGCAGGAGCGCTTCACCGCGGCCAGCCTCGGGGTCCCTGCCGGCCTGCGCGGCCAACACGCTGCCCGTCGGCGGGAGGCCAGTCACAGTCTCAAGGCCCGTAAGGCTGCCAGGCAGGGTGCTCCCGGCGCTCAACTTCTTGATAGGCCGGTCCATGTGCAGCTTTGAACGGCAGGCTTCCCAGACGACCCGGAGGTATTCGTAAGCGGTCTGGGCGCCCGGTCCTCCGAGCGGAGCGAACAGGTAGACGACCAATGCCGGGTCCACAGGTCGCGCGTCTTCAGGGGGCATCTCCTGCGCCGTCGGCCTGGGACTGCTCGTCACGTCTCCAGTGAACCAGGCGGCACGGGGCAGCGGCGCCACACCAAGGTCCGCAGCCGTCGCCCCTGCGGCGTCGCTGTTATCCAATCGACGTGGCATCTCACCCGACGACCGACCGGACCACTTCCGGTGTCACGTTCGACCACCTGCGTGTCGCGGCTGTTGCGTGTCCTATCGAAATGAATTCACCATCAAGATCATTGTGGGTGCGAGGTGGGTGCGGACGCGCAAGTAGGAGCCGTCACGCACCGACACCAGGCGTTACGGGTAGACCGTGGAGACTCCTGTGGCTATTGACACCGCGGCATCACCCGGTCCACCCCGACACCGAACGACAGTTACTTTCCGTAACTCTTAATCCCCTCCGCTGGAGACCGCTTGCCGTCGTGCTCCGCCAGACCCCAGCCGATGACCAGCAGAACAATCCGACCGAGTCGGACCACGGAGGCTCAAAGCCCGGCCGCGGCCAATGCGCGGCCTCAGACGGGCTACGCTTCACCTGGATGATCATGCTGTGGTCGCCGAGAAGATCATGGTCCCGGCCGGTGCAATAGGCCTAGCCGTGGAACAGGTCGGCGAGGGAGAGCGTGAGCGGTGGCCTCGTTTGCGATCTTGTCTCGGCCATCTGGTCGGGCGGCCGACCGCCTGTACCGCCTTGCGGCGAGGACTCCGTATCAGGTGTTCGATGATCTGCAGGGACGTGGCTGGTTCTCAACGGTCTGCGGGACGGCGACCATGCTCTTGCACCTCTCGTAGAAGCTGCTCGCTTTGGTGAGTGTCTGGGTGGTCATCTCCGAGGATGCGCCGGCGACGGGTCAGGGTGTCTTCGGCCAGTGTCTGTGCTGCTTGATGTTCGCCGAGTGCGGAGAGGTCGCTGGCGAGGCTGTTCGCTGAGGTGAGGGTGTCAGGGTGGTCCTCGCCGAGGAGTCGGCGGCGCCGTGTCAGGGTGTCCTCGTTCAAGGTGTGCGCTGCTTGGAGTTGGCCGAGTGCGGCGAGGTCTGTGGCGAGGAAATGCGCTGAGGTGAGGGTGTCGGGGTGGTCGTCGCCGAGGAGTCGGCGGCGGCGAGTCAGGGTGTCCTCGTTCAAGGCGCGTGCTGCTTCTAGCTCTCCGAGCGCTGCGAGGCGGACAGCGAGGTTGTTCGCCGAGCGCAGGGTTTCGGGATGGTTATCGCCAAGGACGCGTCGTCGACGGGTCAACGTGTCCTCGGCGAGCGCGCGTGCTGCCTGTAGCTCTCCGAGCGCTGCGAGGCGGACAGCGAGGTTGTTCGCCGAGCGCAGGGTTTCGGGATGACTATCGCCGAAGACTCGGCGGCGACGTTGCAACGTGTCCTCGTCCAGGATCCGTGCCGCCTGAATCTCTCCGAGCGCGGCCAGGCGGATAGCCAGATTGGATGCGGAGGTGAGCGTTTCGGGATGGTCGTCGCCGAGGGCGCGGCGGCGGCGGGTCAAGGTGTCTTCGTCCAGCGTTCGCGCCGCCTTGAGTTCCCCGAGTGCGGCAAGCCGGATGGCAAGGCTGTTGGCGGAGCGCAGGGTGTCGGGGTCGTCTGGGCCGAGTAGGCGGTGTAGGCGGGTGTGGGTGTCTTCCGTAAGCGTCCGTGCTGCGTGTAGGTCGCCGAGCGCGGCCAGTCGGATCGACAGGCCGTGCGCCGAGCGCAGGGTTTCGGGATTGTCGTCGCCGAGGACGCGGCGGCGGCGGGTCAACGTGTCCTCGTCCAACGCCCGTGCCGCCTGGTTATCTCCGAGCGCGGCGAGATCGATGGCGACGTTGCTTGCTGAGCTCAGGGTGTCGGGATGGTCGGGGCCGAGGGCCGTGGTCCAGCGCGTCCGGGTGCGAGAGGCGAGCTGATGGGCTTGCTGGTACTGGCCGCTGCTGGAGAGGTAGCGGCATACGTCGAGCAGGAGGCGCCGGAAGCCCGGGGGTTCGGACATCTGCGGGTCGTGAAGAAGGTCGGACAGGGCGGTGACGTGCGGAGTGAGATCGGCGTAGGCGGCCCAGTGGGCTGGGATTACGGGGTCGCCGGGATGGGAGGTGGCCATCATGCGCAGGGTTCTTGTGAGCACCGATCGTCGACGGTCGGCGGGGATGGTGTCGGCGATGAGGGTGCGTACGCGACGGTGGAGGAGCAGGTGCGTTCCGGAGCGGCGCGCAAGGTCGAGTCGGGTGATGGCGTCGATGATTTCGCTGGTGGTGGCCGGGTCGGCAACGGCCAGCCCGCCGACGGAGGTGTTTGCCTCGGCGGTGGCGTGCGCGGTCAACGGGATGGGCTCGGGGGCGAGGTAGGCGAGCTGGCGGAGCAGGCCGAGCGCGGCTGGGTCGCGGTCGGCTAGCTCCACCAGCGCCGTGGTGACGGTTGACCGCAGGCCGTCTGGCTCGTTCACCTCCTGTCTGGCGGCGAGTTCGGTGAGATAGGCCGTTGGAGTAGTACCTGTGTCGGCGAGGTAGGCACCGGCTTGGGCGACCGCCAAGGGCAGGTCGCCGACGGCGACCGCGAGGCGGTCGGCGTCCGCGGCGGACAGATCCGGAACCCGCCGCCGCAGCAGCTGGACAGCCTCAGACCGAGGGAATACCTCTAGAGACAGCGTTGGCATCTGCTCTGCAACCGTGGGAAGGCGGGTAGTAAGCAGGATGTGACCCCCTGCAGGTAGATCTTCCAGCAGGTCGAGGTCCTCGACGTTGTCGTAGATCAGAAGGAAATCACCGCGGCGGCCCAGCTCGGCACCAACCCGACGTCGGACGGCTCGCGGTCCGCCGTCAGTCACCAATGCGAAGGCCACGGCGAGTTCGAGCATCCCTGCGGCTAACCCGGCAGGGTCCTCAGCATTGAGCCACCAGATCGCCGTGGGGTAGGCATCGGCATGCCGCCAGGCGTATTCCAAAGCGAGCTGGCTCTTGCCCACGCCGCCTACCCCACGTACTGCCGAGATCGCGACGCGGCCGGTACCACCGTCCTCGGACAGCCGCCCCGCCAATCGTTCCAGATGAGGCTGCCGACCCGTAAAGAACAGATTCCTCGCCGGGAGGTTCCGTACTGCGGTCAGTCCGCCTGGGAACGCTGCTGCTCCCGGGAAGGTGATCTGTCCCGTCGTCGCTTTCCGTCCMGCAGGCGCCACCCCATCCAGCAGCTTGACCCGGGCCGCAGGCTCGGTCAACCCGACCAGTTCGATCCAAATGAGCGGGTGAAACAACCGCGGCACTTCTTCGCATGTGGCGACCAGCACGGGTACAAGAAATCCGTCGGATTCCGCCGCGACGGCGAACGCCGCAAAGCGTTCCACCCGTGTCCAGGTCCGCTCAAAGTACGCCGGGCTCATCACCGCGATCATCCGCCGGGCGCCGTCCAACGCCCGCTCCATCGCCGCGACGAAGTTCGTCCCTGCAGCCCAGTCCCACACGTCCAATTCGACGCTGTACCCGGCGTCCACCAGCGTCTTGGCGATCCACTCCGCCCAGTCCGAATCCGGACCGGCGTGCGAGACGAAAAAATCTCGCTTGGCGAACGCACCCGGCCGCGGGACAGAGCTGATCGGCACCGCCGGCACCCCCGTGCGCAAGGCCATACCCACACAGTCTGACAGCAAGGCCCCAGAACGTCACCAACCCGATCGCACATCGGACGGAGTCCGACAGCCAAGCCTGCGCTTTCCTAAACAGCCGGACATATCGGCACATTCAGAGCAAAACGCGAGAGCCCGCGGCCGCACAGCTTGGTCTGTCCTCGCGCCCACGGCGTCATGGCACGAGCGGTCGCCGCTGCGCTGACCGCGCCGGAGCCGGTTCGCCTAGTTGTCACAGGGCGAGGTAGTCGGGCGGTCCGCAGGGCCGGATCGGACAGCTGGTCAACGGCCTTGAGGCACCGATGCCGGAAACTACAGGCCGCCAGCGCGTGGAATATCCACTACGATTTCGAGCGTCTGCAGCATGGCGGACGGTAACCCTCAGTGACGTCGGCGCGATGTGTCAACACGATGCTCGGCCGGTGACAAACCTGTGACGACCTGCGGCACAGACGACGGTACGAACCGACACCGGCCGGCACGAGCAAGGATCGAGCGAGCCTGTTCCACAGCCAATCACCAGACACCGCAGCACAAATCGGCAGCAGCCGGAAGCCTGCGTCAGCCGACGGCAGTAGCCCAGCCGGTCAGGGCAGAAGACTCATAATCCTCCGGTCGTGGGGTCGGCTTTCGCGCTCCAGCACCATCGGGACTGCATCGACCGTGGCGGAGATGCCATCCGCGGTGCGGGTGCGGATGTCGTCCCGGCCTGGGGTCTGATGCATTGGTCCGGCGCGGTGTCACCAGCGATGTAGTTCACGGTGACAGCGGGGATGCCATGACCGCCGACGGTCCAACGCTATGCATACCTCACCGCACCGGGCGGACAAGACTTCCCTCGGAGCGCCGCCATCCACCGCCCCGGCGAACGGGCACGGCCAACCGGCGCACCGGACACCACCAACCCCGGGAAGCAGATCGGCCCCTTTCGCAGCTCCGGTAGGACCTGAACAGCGCCACCAAGACCAGCAGCGGCAGCCGAGTAGACCAACGCGGAACAGCCGGGCCATCAAAGCGACACCCCGCACCGACCAGCGGATCCTGCTCACCCTCGACCAGGTCCTCACCGAACTCGGCGGACCCGACGGCCCACTGCCACGATCGACCTGGCACGCCTGGCAACGCAAAGGCACCGGCCCCAAGACCATCAAACTGCCCAACGGGCAGACCCGGGTCGCCCGTGACGACCTGAACACCTGGCTCGACGGCCTCACCCGAGACCCAGCCACATGAACGCCGCCTTCGACGGAACCGGTGAGGCCGACGAGGCCCGACAGACCTCGTTCGATGTTCGGGTCTGGGCGCTACGCGAGATGAAAGGCAAGACCCGATCCAGCTGGCAAGCACGCTGGTGGGTGGCGGGGCGCCCGACCGCGAACACCCACACCTTTCCGACCAAGAGAGCAGCCGAGTCTCGGCGAGCCGAGATCTTGACCGCTGTGAACAAGGGCGAGGCGTTCGACATCGCGACCGGACTCCCCATACGCGAGGCGCTCGCTCAGCACGCCGCGGCACCACCCCCGCCGCCGCCACGAACATGGCTTGAGGTAGCCCGCAGTTTCTGTGACGCGAAATGGGACGAGCGACAGGCTCCGGGAAGTCGACGGTCGATCGCCGAGGCACTCGGCGCAGTCACAGGCGCCCTCTTCGACGCGCCCATGCCCACCGAACTCGCCGAACTCGCTCGCGAAGCCCTGTCCGGCTGGACGTTCAACACCGGTGCCCGCACCGTCACCGACCGGGCGGGCCGACGACGCGACGCCACGCCACCCGCGACGTGGTCGACAGTGATCGACTGGATGGAACGCCATAGCCGACCCATCACGGACCTCGCCGATCCCGACATCATCCGCGCAGCCAACGCGGCGCTGTCTCGACGCATGAACGGCAATCCCGCAGCCGCGAACACCATCACTCGCCGCCGCCAGGTCTTCGGCATGGCGATCAAATACGCCGTCGAGCGCGGTGATCTAGACAGCAACCCACTCGACAGCCTCGGCTGGAAGGCGCCACGCACACTGGTCGCCATCGATCGCCGCGTCGTCGTCAATCCCGCCCAGGCACACCGCCTGTTCGCCGCCGTCGCCGAACGGGCACCCGAACTCGAGGCCTTCTACGCCACGATCTACCACGCCGCCCTGCGACCCGGTGAACTCCAGGAACTACGCCTCGACCAGCTGACACTGCCTACCTCCGGCTGGGGCGAGGTACTTCTCTCCGGCAACAATCCCGAGATCTCACCCCGCTGGTCTGACACCCCGGACGCTCCCCGCCAGCCACGGGAACTCAAACACCGCGCGAAAGGCGAAACTCGACCAGTTCCGCTGAACCCACGACTCGTCGCCATCCTGCGGCGCCACCTCGACACGTTCGGCACCACCGCCGACGGACGGCTGTTCCGATCCGGCCTCGACGGACCGGTAAAGGCGAGCCGTTATCTCCCGGTCTGGCGCGACGCCCGCGCCGCCGCCCTCACCCCGGCCGAAGCGGCCTCACCACTCGCCCGCCGCCCCTACGACCTCCGCCACGCCGCGGTCTCCGGCTGGCTCAACGCCGGCGTCCCCATCACCCAGGCCGCCGAATGGGCCGGGCACTCCGTCCGCGTCCTCCTGATGGTCTACGCCAAGTGCATCGCCGGCCAGGACGAGATCGCCCGCCGGCGGATCGACGACGCCCTGGCAGCCGCCGACGACACCACCGACCAACCGGCGCCCCCAAACGAAGATCGCTCCCAGCCACAGCTCAGCCACAGACCGCCGGACACAGCCGCTCTCAACCGGACCCAGCCGGACATGAGCCCCGAGCTACCCGACGCCCCACCAGACCCCGACTGGGGCCTGTGACCTGCGGAAACAGCCCCTGATCAGGCCTTCGCCAGGTGCCGGCTGATCACCAGCCGCTGGATCTGATTGGTTCCCTCGAATATTTGCATGACCTTGGCTTCGCGCATGTAGCGCTCTACCGGGTAGTCCTTGGTGTAGCCGGCGCCGCCGAGAACCTGGACGGCGTCTTCGGTGACCTTCATCGCCGCGTCGGTGGCGACGAGTTTCGCGATGCTCGCCGCTCTGGAGAACGGCCGGCCGGCGTCGCGCAGCCGGGCCGCGGCGAGGGTCGTCGCCCTGGCCGACTCGACGTCCGCCGCCATGTCCGCGAGCAGGAAACCCAGGCCCTGGTGGTCGATGATGGGCCTGCCAAACGCCTCTCGCTCCTTGGCGTAGACAACGGCGTCGTCGAGTGCGCGCTGGGCGAGGCCCGTCGCCGCAGCCGCGATCCCGAGCCGGCCGGAGTCCAGCGCCGACAGCGCGATGGTGAGTCCCTGGCCCTCGGAGCCGATCAGCCGGCTCGCCGGCACGGCCGCGTTCTCGAAACCGATCTGGGTGGTCGGGGACGCGGTGAGACCCATCTTGCGTTCGGGCGTGTGCGGAGTCATGCCCGGGGTGTCCGCGTCGACGAGGAAGCAGGAGATCCCGCCGCGGCCTTCGCCGGTGCGGGCGAACACGGTGTAGAAGTCGGCGACGCCGCCGTGCGTCACCCAGGCCTTGGTGCCGGAAAGGACATAGTCGCCGCCGGTCTCGGTCGGCGGGGTGGCCGTGGTCTTCAGCGCCGCCGGGTCGGAGCCGGCGTGCGGCTCGGACAGGCAGTAGGCGCCGAGCAGGTCGCCGGAGAGCAGGCGCGCCAGGTGTTCCTCGCGCTGGGTGTCGGTGCCGAAGTTTGCYAGCGGATAGCAGGAGAGCGCGTGCACGCTGACGCCGACGGCGACGGACGCCGACCGGTAGGCGATCTCCTCCAGGACCTGGAGGTACACCTCGAACGGCTGCTCGCCGCCGCCGAACCTTTCCGGGTACGGCAGGCTCAGCAGCCCGGCCTGCCCGAGGGTCGTGAACACCTCGCGTGGGAAGTGCGCCTCGGCCTCGTCCCGCGCGATGCGCGGCTCGATTTCCTTGGCGCARATGTCCGCGGCGAGCGCGACCAGCTCCCGCGCCTCGTCGGACGGCAACAGACGCTCTGCCGGCACGGCGACCACCCCTCTCGGCGACCAGCCCCCCGGACACGACTCGCGCCCGGCGGGCCGAACAGTACCAGGAGCGGTACCCGGGTACTACCTCCAGTTCTCATTCGTTGATCCACAACCGGTCGACGACCAGTCGGCGACCGGTCGCCGACAAGCTGCCGACCGGTCGCCAACCGGTCGGCGGCTTGTCGGCAGCTGGCATCGTTCGAACTCGTTCGTCAGCTTTCGGCGGCGAGCACGGCGGCGACGGGAACGCCGGGGAGGCCATGGGCCTCGGCCACCGGCGCACAGGTGACCTCGCCGGCATGGGTGTTGAGGCCGCGAGACAGGGCCGGATCGAGGCGCATGGCACCGCGCCAGCCGTGGTCGGCGAGGGCCACCGCGTAGGGCAGGGTGGCGTTCGTCAGCGCGTGGGTGGAGGTGCGCGGGACGGCGCCGGGCATGTTCGCGACGMAGTAGAAGACGGCGTCGTGCACCTTATAGGTCGGATCGTCGTGCGTCGTCGGGTGGGTGTCCTCGAAGCAGCCGCCCTGGTCGACGGAGATGTCGACGAGCACCGCGCCGGGCCTCATCCGGGCGACCATCGCGTTCGTGACCAGTTTCGGTGCCCGCGTCCCCGGGATCAGCACCGCGCCGATCACCAGGTCGGCGTCGAGCACCGCCCGCTCGATCTCGTAGGCGTTGGAGGCGACGGTGCGCACCCGGCCCTCGAAGCGGGCGTCGGCGGCACGCAGCCGGCCCAGGTCGCGGTCGAGCAGGGTCACGTCCGCGCGCAGGCCGGCCGCGATCGACGTCGCGTTGAGCCCGGCCACACCCGCACCGATGACGACGACCCTGCCCGGGTCGACACCCGGGACCCCGCCGAGCAGCACCCCACGCCCGCCGGCGGCCGCGAGCAGCGCCTGGGCGCCCACCTGCGGCGCGAGCCGGCCAGCCACCTCCGACATGGGCGCGAGCAGCGGCAGCGACCGGTCCGTGAGCTCGACGGTCTCGTAGCCGACCGCGGTGACCCGTGCGTCCAGCAGTGCCCGGGTACAGGGCAGCGACGCGGCCAGGTGCAGGTAGGTGAACAGCACCAGGCCGGGGCGCAGCCGGTGGTACTCCTCCTCGACCGGTTCCTTGACCTTGAGGACCAGGTCGCCCACGGCCCACGTCGCGTCGGCACCCTCGACGATCTTCGCGCCGGCGGCGGCGTACTCGGTATCGGTGATCATCGAGCCGGTGCCGGCGCCGGCCTCGACGAACACGTCGTGGCCGTGCCGGGTCAGCTCGTGGACGCCCGCGGGGGTGGCGGCCACCCGGTACTCGCGGTTCTTGACCTCGCGGGGAATCGCGATCCTCACAGCTGGGCTCCCTTGTAACAGCGCCACGCCGACGCGGCTCGGTTCACCAGGCCGCGGTCCGCGCGACACGGGGATGCAATGCGGGAACCGTTGCCATGTCGATCATACGCTGCGGAAACACTCGTAAGGTCACCTCTGTTCCGCGATAACCGTATGATGAGACGGATCTTATGGCGTAACGTCGGTGACCCCTGCCGGCCAGGCGGAAGGACAGCCGTGACAGCCCCGACCGACCTCACCCCCTCCACCGACTCGCTCGCCCGGTCGGCCGCGGCCCACCTGTGGCCGCACTTCACCCGACTGTCCTCGGTCACCGCCGGCGAACTGCCMGTCATCGTGCGCGGGGAAGGCCCCTATATCTGGGACGCCCAGGGCCACCGGGTGCTCGACGGGCTCGCGGGGCTCTTCGTCGTCCAGGTCGGCCACGGCCGCGCCGAGCTCGCGGAGGCCGCCCGCAAGCAGTCCGAGCAGCTGGCCTTCTTCCCGATCTGGGCGCACGCGCACCCGAGCGCCATCGAACTCGCCGAGCGGGTCGCGGGCCTCGCCCCGGGCGACCTGAACCGGATCTTCTTCACCACCGGCGGCGGCGAGGCCGTCGAGTCGGCCTGGAAGCTCGCCAAGCAGTACTTCAAGCTCGTCGGCAAGCCGCTCAAGCACAAGGTGATCAGCCGCACCACCGCCTACCACGGCACCACCCAGGGAGCGCTCGCGATCACCGGCATCCCGTCGCTCAAGCAGATGTTCGAACCGCTGGTGCCCGGCGGCTTCCGCGTCCCGAACACGAACTTCTACCGGGCACCTGAGCATGGCGATGACCTGGTCGCGTTCGGCCGTTGGGCCGCCGAGCAGATCGCCGTCGCGATCGAACAGGAGGGGCCGGACACGGTCGCGGCCGTCTTCCTGGAGCCGGTGCAGAACGCCGGTGGCTGCTTCCCGCCGCCGCCCGGGTACTTCCAGCGGGTCCGCGAGATCTGCGACGAATACGACGTGCTGCTCGTCTCCGACGAGGTGATCTGCGGCTTCGGCCGGACCGGCGCGATGTTCGGGGCGCAGCGCTACGGCTACCAGCCGGACATCATCACCTGCGCGAAGGGCCTGACCTCCGGCTACGCGCCACTCGGCGCGATGATCGTGAGCGACCGGCTCGTCGAGCCGTTCCTTCGTGGCACCGAGTCCTTCGCCCACGGCTACACCTTCGGCGGCCACCCGGTGTCGGCGGCCGTGGCGATGGCGAACCTGGACATCTTCGAGCGTGAGGACCTCGTCGGCCACGTCGACCGCAACGCCGCCGCGTTCCGCGCCACCCTGGAGAAGCTGTCCGACCTGCCGATCGTCGGCGACATCCGCGGCGACGGTTTCTTCTACGGCATCGAGCTGGTCAAGGACAAGACGACGAAGGAGAGCTTCACCGCGGACGAGTCCGAGCGGCTGCTGCGCGGGTTCCTGTCCGGCGCGCTCTACGAGGCCGGCCTGTACTGCCGTGCCGACGACCGCGGCGACCCCGTCGTCCAGCTCTCCCCGCCACTGATCTGCGAGCAGAGCCACTTCGACGAGATGGAGTCCATCCTGCACTCCGTCCTCACCGAGGCCTGGGCCAGAATCTGACGCCCGCGGCCGGGCCTCGCGGTCCGGGCCTCGCGGTGCGGGTCAGGGCGCGGCGGCGTTGGCGGCGACGCGGCCGGAGACGGTGTCGAGGAGGAGGGTGAGCGCCTCGACGACGCGGGCGCGGTCGGGGCCGAGGCCGGCGAGCAGCTCGGCCTCGATCGCGAGCTGCCGGGGGAAGATCGCGTCGACGACCGCGGCCCCGGCGGGCGAGATCGTGATCAGCGCCGCTCGCCGGTCGGTCGGGCTGGGCTGGCGTTCGACGTAGCCGCGGCCTTCGAGTCTCGCCAGCGTCTTGCTGATCGCGGCGCGGGAGCAGCGCATCCGCTCCGCGAGGCGGCGGGCGATAACGGGCTGCTCGGCGTGGCGCAGGTGGATCAGGACGTCGACCTCGGGCGCGGTGGCGGGGGCGCCGTCGTAGAGCGGCTCGAGTGCGAGGTCCCGCAGCGCCTGCACGTGCTTGAGCAGCGCGATCACCTCCATCGGGGAGGTGTCGAGGTCGGGCCGGGCGGCGGCCCACCGCTCGCGCGGGGACGAGGTGGCGGCCATCAGGCTCCCCCGGAGGATTGTTAACCGGTAGACCATATTCTACCCTTTGCGGCATGGTAATCGGCGACGACCCTCGCGCCCCCGACGCGGATGCCGCGCCGCGGAGGATTCTCCCTGTCGCGCGGTCTTCCCCGGCCAGCCCCGCCCCGGCCGGACAGGCCGGGGCCGGGCGGACCGGGCCACTCATCGTCGCGCTCGGGGCGCTGACGGCGTTCGCCCCGTTGGGTACCGACATGTACATCCCCGGGTTCCCGGACCTGGGCTCGTCGCTGCACGCGAGCGACTCGGCGGTGCAGCTGTCGATGACGACGTTCTTCGCCGGCATCGTCCTCGGGCAGCTGTTCGTCGGCCCGCTGTCCGACAAGATCGGCCGGCGCCGGCCGCTGCTCGTCGGCACGTCGCTGTTCGCGGTGCTGTCGGTGGTCTGCGCGCTGGCGCCGAACATCGCGACGCTGGACGCCGCCCGCTTCCTGCAGGGTCTCGCCGCCTCGGCCGGGATGGTGCTCAGCCGGGCCGTCGTCACCGACCGGTTCCACGGGCCCGACCTGCCACGCTACTTCGCGCTGCTGGCGATGGTGCTCGGCGTCGCGCCGGTGGTCGCCCCGCTGATCGGCAGCCTGGTGCTCACCCTGTCCGGCTGGCGGACCGTGTTCGTGGTGCTCGCGGTGATCGGCGTGCTGCTCGTCGCGACGGTGGTGTTCGCGGTGCCCGAGTCGCTGCCGCCGCGGCGCCGGCACGCGGGCGGCCTGGGCGGGACGTTCGCGTCGATGGGTCGGCTGCTGCGCCGCCGCGCGTTCGTCGGCTACGTGCTCACCAGCGCGTTCGCGACCGGCGCGATGTTCACCTACATCTCCGGATCGAGCTTCGTCTTCGAGCGCGTCTACGGGACGTCGGCGGCGATGTACAGCCTCGTGTTCGCGACGAACGCCGCGTCGATGCTCGCCGCCAACTCGCTGTTCGGCCGGCTGTCGCGCCGGGTCCGGCTGACCACGCTGCTGTCCGGGGCCGTGGCGGTGGCCGCGGGGGGCGCCGTCCTGCAGGCCCTGCTGCTGGCAACCGTCGGCGCGAGCATGGCCGGGACGTGGGTCAGCCTGGTCGTCGTCCAGGCCGGGATCGGCGGCATGTTCCCGGCGAGCATCAGCCTCGGCCAGACGCTCGGCCGGGAGAACGCCGGCGCCGCGGCCGCGCTGCAGGGTGGCACCCAGTTCGCGTTCGGCGCGGTCGCCGCCCCGCTCGTCGGCCTGTTCGGCTCCACCAGTGCCACCCCGATGGCGGTCATCATGCTGGCCGCGCTGCTGTGCTCGGTGGCGTCCCTGTTGGCGCTCGCCCGCCCATGGCGCGGTGAGGGCGACCCACGCGGCGAGGGCGGTCCGCGCGCGGCGCACGACCCGGTCCCCCACCTGACGGTGGGGCCGGTGAGAACAACCCGCGAGGCCGGATAGGCCGGCCCGCGGGATATCGCGAGCGCGACAAGCGCGAAAACGACAAAGGCCGGCAGCCTGGCTGCCGGCCTTTGTCGTCGTAGGTGCGGCCCCCCTGATGCTTCCTCAGGCCTCCGGCGGTGCGGTCGACACCATTGTCGCCGCCGGGTCCCCAGAGGATCGGTGCCGGCCGATCTTCTGGGAAACGCAGCCTGATTGCCGCGCCTTCGTCATCCGGTCAGAAGAAGACCCCGAGCCGCGGCGGGAGCGAGAAGGAACGGTCCACGGAGGAACCGGCCTCGCCTCGCCTGCCCGGCGCCATCGAGGCGACCAGCCAGTCCGGGACGTCGCCCTCGCCGCTGGTGGCGCCGTGGGCGGCGGCGTCGGAGTGGGTCAGGCCGCGGAGCACGCCACCGATCCGGGACACGGACGGAAATGAGCGCGTCATTGAGCTCCCCTGCTTTCTGTGGCTAGCCCCGCGGCCGTGGCCGCGAAGGATTTCTTTCCGGTGCGCCTCGGCGTTGGGGCGCATCGTCATGAAATCCCGTCCGAGGGTGTCCCGTCTCCTGTTCGACGCCCGGCTGACATGCCCTGCGCGTAGCCGACACCTTTTCCGACAGCTGGCCGACAGTTTCCGGTCGGTGGCCCTCCACCCTGCGTCGGCGCGCGGACACTCAGCGGACGATGTTGCCACCGATCTGGTTGAGGCCGGCCTCGGCGGCGGTGAGCGCGCCGTAGCAGCGGGCGGCGTCGAGCGGGTGGCCGACGTAGTCGAACAGCCGGCCGGCGGCGACGAACAGCGCTCCGGCCCGTTCCGTGTCACCCTCCAGGCGGGCGACGTATGCCTCGGCCTCCTGCGTCGCGGCCTGCCACGCCGTACCGTCCCACAGCGCGGCCGACGAGCGCGCCACGGCGAGGTGGCGGTGCGCGCGGGCCAGGTCGCCCGACCGGGCGGACGCGATGGTCGCCGGCACCGCCGAGGTCACCGAGCAGAACAGGCAGCCGTCCTCGACGCCGAGCGTCTCCTCCACCCTGGTGAGCGCGACCTCGGCGGCCGCGGTGTCCGGCGCGGCCGCGATCAGCGTTCCGTGGATGCGGTGCAGCAGGTGGGCGGCGATCGGCGACCAGCGGGCCAGCGGCAGGGCGCGCAGCAGCAGGCGGTTGGCGCCGGCGGCGTCGCCACGCGCGAGCCGCGCCTCGGCGAGCCGCTGCAACGAGTGCGCCTCACCCGACGTCGCCCCGATGTGACGGTGCAGGTCGACCGCCTCGGCGAGCCGCCGCTCGGCCCGTTCGAGGTCGCCGCCGAGCAGCCTCGCCTCTCCGGCGAGGCAGGCGGCGAACGCCAGCCCTCTGGCCGCGCCCGTCTGCTCGGCCGCCTCGGCCAGCCGATCCGCGATGCTGATCACCTCGGCGTAGGGCGTCGGCCCGTAGAGCATGATCTCGGCGACGCACAGGTGGGCGTCGAAGAAGGTCGTCGCGAGCGCCGGCAGGCGGCTGCTGTGCCGCAGGTCCTCGGTCAGCTGCGCGAAGTACTCGCCGCGACTGTGTGAGACGAGTCCCCGCAGGCTGACGAGGTCGAAGCCGAACCGGGTCGTCGGGGTGGACACGAACCGACGACCGCCCTCGTCGGCGATCGCGGCGGCTGCGTCGATGTCGCCCCGGAAGTAGGCGAGGTGTCCCCGTCCCAGCAGGATCGCCAGGTCGGCGGGACCACCGTCCGGCTCCAGCCCGTCGAGCGCGGCGGCGGCTCCGTCGAGGTCACCGGCCACGAGCAGGGCACGGGCGAGGCGGGCGCGCGGTACCCGGGCATCGACCGGCGAGCAGAGCACGATCGCCGCCCGGTAGGCGTCCGGGGCGCCCGGGTCGGCGAGCGCGACCAGCAGGTCCGCGCGCAGCGTCGCGAGCGCCACGGCGTCGGTGCCGGTGGCGTGCTCGCGGACCTCGTCGAGCTGGTTGAGCGCGTCCCGGTAGGCCCCGAGCGCGGCCTTCGTCTCGGCGGCGCGCACCACGTACGGCACGGCGCGGGCGCGCTCCCCTGCCTGGACCAGGTGGTGTCCGACTCGGCCGGGCGAACCGGCCGCCGCGGCGAGCCGGTCGGCCACCTCACGGTGCGCCATCCGCAGCCGGTGCGCCGCCAGTTCGGCGAGCAGCCCATCGCGGACCTGCTGATGGCGGAACCGGAAGCCGCCCTCGGTCCGGTCGAGAACCCCGCGGTCGAGCAGGTCGTCGAGCAGTACGTACGCGTCGGGCTCGGGGCGGCCGGACAGGGCGACGAACTCGTCCGTGTCGAACGAGGCGCCAGCGACGGCGAGCAGGCGCAGCAGATCGCGCGTAGCGGGCGCGAGGCCGGCGATCACCGAGGCGTCGAGGATCAGGGTCAGCGGACCCTCCGGGTCGAGCGCCGCTCTCCGGGCGAGCTGGAGGGCCGTGGACGCCACGCCGCCCGACGCCTCCCAGATCCGTTCGACCAGCGGGCCGGCAAGTGCCGACTCTCGGGTGACGAGCGCGGCGGTGGCCGCCCGGTCGAGCGGGCCGAGGTCGACGGCGACGGCGGCCTCCCGGGCGAGCAGGCTCGCGCGGATCTCGGCGAGGGCTGCCGGGCCGGTGGCGACCGGACGGTGGCCGAGCAGCAGCACGACCGGCCGTCCCGCGAGCGAGCGGGCCAGGTAGTGCACCAGCCGCAGGCTGGCGTCGTCAGCGTCCTGCAGGTCGTCGACGACGAGCAGCGCGCCCGGGCGGGTGCCGGACGCGGCGGGTCCGGTGGGGTGAGCGGCGCCGGCGGGGTTGGAAGCGGCGGGGTTGGAAGCGGCGGGGTTGGCGGTGGCGAGGTCGGTGGCGGCGAGGTCGGTGCCCTCGGCCGCGGCGCGCAGAAGCTCCGCGGCGGCGATGAACAGCCGCTGGTGCCCGCCGGCACCAGGCCAGTCCAGGTCGCGGCCGGACATGGCGCGCTCCAGCTCGGAGCGGAAACGCTCGTCGATCCCACCGAGCAACGCCGGGCGGCGGCGGCACAGATCGGCGAGCGCCTCCAGGACCGGCGCGTAAGGCCAGCCGCCTTCGACCGCCGCCGCCGTGCCCACGCCCACCTGCCAGCCCGCCGCCGCGGCGCGGCGGGCCACGGCGTCGAGCAGCGCCGACTTGCCGACGCCCGCCGGGCCGCTGACCAGCACCGCCGCGCCGCCCGCTCGACCACTGGCGACGCCCGCCGACGCACTCGCGCCGCCGCCGGCACCGCTGTCACTGCCACTGCCACTGCCACTGCCACTGCCGAGGCTCTCGACGCCGGCACGGGCAAGCACCCGCTCGACCAGCCGCAGCTCAGCGTCCCGCCCGACCAGGCCGTCCGCGTCCGCGGCCGCCGCGCGGTCACGAGGGATCGAAGAAGCCAGCCTGCCAACCCTGGCACTCTCCTGCCGTCCGTCGGTCCGCTCGCCGGCGGGTGGACGCGCCGCCGCGGCGGCGACCGCAGGTGGTGGCGGCGGCGCGGAGGCTGGCGACGGTGGCAGTGGCGGGTCGACCAGGGCGGCGGCCCGCAGCGCGAGGGCGTCGGGCCCTGGGCCGAAGCCAAGTTCGCGGCGCAGCGCCCTGTCCATCCGCTCGAACTGGCGCAGCGCCGCATGCCGCTCACCCCGGGCGATGTACCCGCGCATCAGCGTCAGGTGGGCCTCCTCGTCCGCCGGGTCCTCCGCGAGCACCCGCTCCCAGCGGCCGGCGGCGCGCAGCAGCCGCAGGTAGAGCAGCCGGAGCCGGTCGCGGTCGGCCTGCGTCCACGGCTCGTACAGGTCATCCGGCAGCAGTGGCCCGCCGTAGGCGTCCGCCGCCCGCGCCGCCGGCGACGGCTCCGTCGTGCCAGGCCCGCCGGCCGGGCCTAGGGCCTGCTCGGCCAGGTTCTCGAAGATCCGGACGTCGATGGTCACGTCCCGGTCGGGGCAGAGCGTGACGACCTCGCCGCGCAGGAGGATGCCCTCCGGGTCACGCAGTGCGCGGCGGGCGTAGTGCGCCGCCTTGTGCAGCCGGGGCGCCGCCTCGTCGACGGGAACGTCGGGCCAGAGCGCGTCGAGCACCCGCTCCCGGTGCAGCCGCCGCCCCGGCGCGAGCGCCAGCAGCTTCACCAGCGCCGCGGCCTGCCGCCGGCGCCAGACCTCCTCGGGCAGCACCTCGACACGCCGCCGGTCGCCGCCGTCCAGGCCGGCCCGCAGCGTCACCTCGAAGCCGCCGAGCAGCCGGATCTCCACCTCGGGCCGCGCCGAGACGACCGGTTCCCGCTCAGCGAGTGTCATGACGACGATTGTCGGCCGAGGCAGGGCCGTCGGACCCACCGTAAAACCGCCGTGGCGGTCGCCTTCCCGACACCTTCCCCGCCGCCGACCGGCGTCTTCCACCAAAACCGCCCGCGCGGGCCGACATACGCGCGCCTTCTCTGGATCTTCCCCGGCACGGTCACGGCCGCGACAGGCAGGAAGAAGCCTGGCGGAAGAGACCGTCCCTAGCTTCAGCGACGTCCGGTTCCCGTACTCCACACCGGAACGACCCGACGAGATCCCTCGACGAGATTCAGACGAGATTCAAGAGAGGAGACGTCCGATGACGTCTTTCCCCGCGGTCACGCACGTCGCTGTCACGGTGACCGACCTCGAGACCAGCGTCCCCTGGTACACCCGCCTGTTCGGCGCCGAGCCGGTGCTCGACGAGGACACCGGTCCGTTCCGCCACGTCGTCTTCGCCCTGGACGGCGGGCAGCTGTTCGGCCTGCACCACTTCCCCGAGGGCACCGTGGCGGGCGAGTTCAGCCCGCGGCGGGTCGGCCTCGACCACGTCGCGTTCGGCTGCGCGGACCGCGCCGAGCTGGAGGCCTGGTGCGACCGGCTGGAGCGGCTCGACATCAAGCACGGCGGCATCGTCGACGCGCACTACGGCTCCGGCCTCGCCATCAAGGACCCGGACGACATCGCGCTGGAGTTCTTCGCCCCGCCGGCGTCCTGACCGGGCGGTCTGGTGGCCCGGCCACCGGGCGGCCCAACCGGCGGCCGAACACCCGCGGTGGCTGTGGCGTCCTCCCCCACGGCCACCGCACCCTCCACGGCCACCGCACCCTCCCCGACCACCAACACACCGCCGCCACCAGCAGGGCGACAGGTGTGCCACGTGGCGAACGGCGCCCGGCGGCGCCGACGGATCTAGCGTCGGCGACGGGCAAACCGCCCAGGTTCACAGCAACGCACGGGGGCGGCGCCGACGGGGCGACGAGACCCGTCAGTGGAAGGTGAGGGGGGACTGTGACCTTGTCACTGTCCGACGCACGCCGGGTCATCTCGGCGGGCGAGCGGCGAGCGCGCGAACTCGGCCAGCCGATGAACATCGCCGTCGTCGACGATGGCGGCAACCTCGTGTCGCACGTGCGGATGGACGGTGCCTGGGTCGGCAGCGTCGACGTGTCCATCAACAAGGCGGTCACCGCGCGCGCTGGCCGCACCCGGCCGGCCGAGGAACGGGCACGTGACCTCGCCGCGGCCGGCGTGTCCCGCTTCGGCGGATCCGACCGCGCCGACAACGGCTACCACCCGGGCCGCTACCGCTCCGACGGATTCCGCTCCGACGGATTCCGTTCGGACCGGCCTGACGGGGACGGGCACCGCGGGAGTGGGCAGGACGAGGGCGGATACGACGAGCGCGAGTATCGCGAGTATGAGGAAGGCGGCGGGTACGAGAAGGGCGGCCGCCATGAGAACGGCTACCGGGCGGACGCCGTTCGCGACCAGGCCGCCGTCGACGACGACCGGTTCGACGGCGTCAGCGGCCGCGGACGGTCCGCGCGGCCCGTCGGCGGCGTCCCGCTGATACGCGACGGGCTCGTCGTCGGCGCGGTCGGGGTCAGTGGCGGCACGACCGACGACGACCAGGCGGTCGCCCGGGCCGCGGCCGCCGCGCTCTGACCCCTCCGTGGTAGGGCAGGCCTTCGCTGTAGGGCACGCTACTAACGGGGAGTGAGGGCGGCGCGGCGGGCGAACAGTTCCTCCGCGGCGGACTGGGCGCGGGCGCGGACGGCGGTCTCGTCGCAGGTCAGCAGCTCACCGGCCGCGAGCAGGCGGCGGCCGTCGACCCAGACGCTGTCGACGTCCTGGCCGGACGATGAGAAGACCAGATGCGCCGCGACGTTGGCGTCCGGTCCGGACAGCAGCGGCGTGGTGTGCAGCTTGCGCAGGTCGACGGTGATGAGGTCGGCGCGCTTGCCGGGTTCGAGGCTGCCGGTGACGTCGGCGAGGCCGAGGCAGCGGGCGCCCTCGATCGTGGCCATGGCCAGGATGTCCCACGGGTCGCCTGCGGTCGGGTCGAGGGCGACGAGCTTCTGCAGCAGCGACGCCATCTTCACCTCTTCGAGAAGATCAAGGTTGTTGTTCTCCTTCTCCCCGTCGCTGCCGATGCCGACGGTGACTCCGGCGGACCACAGCTTCGGGACGGGCGCCGCGCCGGAGGCGAGCTTCATGTTCGACGCCGGGCAGTGGGCGACCCGGGTACCGGTCGAGGCGATCAGTTCGATCTCGGCGTCGTCGAGCCATACGCAGTGCGCGACGACCGCCCGGCCGTCCGCGAGCGCGCCGCGCCGGGCGATCTCCGCCAGCGGGCGGTGGCCATAACGGCGCAGCGACTCCTCGACCTCCCAGCGGCTCTCGCTGGAGTGCACGTGCAGACCGGTGTCGTACTCGGCGGCGAGCGCCGCCGCGTCGGCGAAGGCGCGCTTGGTGCAGTAGAAGAGGTGCTCCAGCCCGACCCAGGAGCGAACCCGGCCGCCGAAGGACGAGCGGTGCGCGGCGAGCAGCGCGCGGGTCGAGTCGATCGACTCGAAGTAGTCATATCCCTCCTCGTCGGCGACGTACGGCACGAGCGTGGCCCTGATGCCGAGTTCCCCGGCGACGCGCGCCGAGCCGTCGAGGAAACGCCACATGTCCATGACCGAGGTGGTGCCGGAGCGGACCGCCTCGGCGTAGCACAGCCAGCTCGCCGCCTCGGCGATCTCGGGCGTGAGGGCCCGGTGGGCCGGGTCGACGTAGGTCTGCAGCCAGTCGAACAGGGCGAGCCCTTCGGCCGTCCCACGCAACAGGCCGGAGTGCAGGTGGCAGTTGTGCAGCCCCGGCAGCACGGCGAACCCCGCCGCGTCGATCACCTCGACCCCGGGCCCGGCCGCCCGCGGGTCGGCGTCGACCTCCTCCACCGTCCCGACGGCGAGGATCTCCGTCCCGTCGAACAGCACCGACCCCGGCTGCAGCAGCGCCCGTCTCGGCGCCATCGGCAGCACGACCCCACCCCGCACCAACGTCCTCATGGCGCCTCATTCAGCCCGACCCGCCGCCCCTCGACAACCGACGACGCCCTGATGCGGCGCGAGCCACACCCGGGCCCATCCACATCGACCACCTGCGCGTTCGCGTCCCGGGCCCACGGTCGGGGTGTCGGGATCAGGACAAGCCCGCACACGGAGGCGACGGTTCGCCATGATCGCGCCATGAGCGGGGCCACGGTAATGCGGTCGGTGGCGACGGTGGGACTGGCGATGGTGCTGCTTTTCGCCACCGGCTGCGGCTCTGCCGGATCGAGGCTGGCGGCCGTTCCGCCGTGCTCGCTGCTCACCGCGGCCGAGGTCAGCGCCGCCGCCGGCTCGGATTTCGTCCAGGGGCACGAGTTCCCGTCCGAGGCGGACCACGAGGTCCTCGGCTGCACGTACCAGTCCCCGAAGGGCTGGGCCACCGTCTGGACCGCGACCTGGGCCAAGCACACCGATGCCGAGGTGCCCATGGCCCTCGTCTGGCCGGACGACCCGCGGTGCGACGGCCAGCTCGAACACGCCGACACCGTCCGCTACCGGGCCTATGTCTGCACGACGGGCGCCAACATTCAGGACATGTATGTCCTGAAGGACAAGAACTACCTGTTCATCACGATCGGCGCGGGCGCCCCACCCGACGCCGCCCGCCACCTCGGCGAACTCGCCACCACCCGCCTCCCCTGACCCGCCGCCTGGCGGCCACCTTCACCTCAGAAGATCGCCAGGCCTGCACCGGAATCCGAACTACGGGCCATCGCCAGTTCGGATCCGGGTGCAGAACCGCTGATCAAACTTACGTCGGGCCAGGACTCCCGGGACAATGTCGCCCGGAGGGCGCGGCGGGGCGACCCGGGCGCAGGCGTCGGCCAGCGCCTGTTCACAGGCCAGCGCGCATCCGCGAGAACCAGTTCAGCGACGGCGTCGTCGGGCCACCACGAAACCGGAATGACGGCGAAGGGCCCGCCCGACATATTCCGTCACCGCACCATCCGTCGCGTCACCGACGGGTCGATGACGGACGTTCCGCGCTGGCCACCGCAGTCGTCACCCAAACCTCAGGCAAGAAATGACCGACAGTGGTCCCGAAAAAGATATCGCGCAGCATTACTCCGGGTAACCCTTGGGTCATGTGCATGAGGTGAACCGCGATCGACGAGCGAAACACGTCAGGAAAGGACTCGTAGATGATGATGCGTCGAACCGCCCGTGTACTCGCCGCCTCCGTCGGTGTCGCGGCTGCCGTGACCGTGGCCGCACCGGCCCACGCCCTTCCGCAGAGCCCCCAGGTCACCGTCTTCGGTACCGCGTTGTGYCCGAGCACCGACCCCGCGAATCGGCTGACCATCTCCACCGGCTTCGAGACGAAGAACGCGCTTCCCGACCCCGAGAGCGGCAGCTACAGCGTCACCTTCAACCAGATCCCCCCCAACGGAATCCKGGCGAACGCCAGGATCGTCTGTGACGACGGGACCTTCACCAAGGCGTTCACCATCAACCGGCCGACGATCGGTTCGGCCCAGCTCCGCAGCTTCGGGTGATCCCATGACCCGCAGGTTCAGGTGACCGGGAGCGCGGACCCACTGGTCTGCCGCACCGGTCGAGAGGGTTCACCTMAGGTACGACGAGGGGTCTCCAGGGTCCTCCCTGGAGGCCCCTCTCTTGCTGTGCCGTCTCGCCCCGGACCAGCGCTCGCGCGCCGGCGGGTACGCCGGTCCCGGACGACGCGCCGCCCCCGGTCAGCCGGCTGACCCAGGCCGCGGTCAGCCGACGGTCGAGGCGCGGGCTACCAGTTCGGGGGTGAACTGGACGGCCTGGTGCTCGTGGGCGGGGTTGTTGGCCTCGTCCAGCAGAAGCTCGGCGGCGGTGCGGCCGAGGAGGTGGCGGGGCTGGCGGACCGACGTCAGCGGGACGGCGGCGGCCGCGGCGAAGTCGATGTCGTCGTAACCGACGATCGCGCAGTCGCCGGGGACGGCGACGCCGAGGCGCACGCACATCTGCAGCAGGCCGAGCGCGACCAGGTCGTTCGCGCAGAACGCGGCGGTGGGGCGGCGGGCGGCGGGCAGGCCGACGAGTCGTTCGGCGGCGCCCCGGCCCTCGGCGACGGTGAGCGCGCCGGTCGCGAGCACGGTCAGCCGGTCCGGCGGCAGGCCGGCGTGTTCCAGGGCGCGTAGCGCGCCAGCGCGCCGGTCGCGGACCTGGCTGAGGGTGTCGGGGCCGCCGATGAACGCGATGCGCTCGTGGCCGCGTTCGAGCAGGTGGGTGGCGGCGAGCTCACCGCCGAGGACGTCGTCGACGGACACCGAGCAGCCCTCGCCGGCGCCGGCGACGCGGTCGACGAGCACGACGGGGGTACCGCGGGCGGGCAGGGTGCGCAGCCGCTCGTTCGCCGCGTCGACCGGGGTGATGAGCACGCCCTGGACGCGCTGTTCGAGAAGCAGGTCCAGGTAGCGGGCCTCGCGGTCCGCGTCCTCGCCACTGTTGCACAGGAACACCGACAGGTCCGCGGCCTCGGCGACCTCCTCGATCCCGGTGGCGACATCGGTGAAGAACGGGTTCGACGGGTCGAGCATGACGTACGCGAGGATTCGGCTGCTGCCAGCGCGCAGAGCCCGCGCGGACTCGTTGCGGACGAAGCCGAGCTCCTCCATCGCCCGCTCGACCCGGGCCCGGGTCCGGGGGCTGACCAGCTGCGGCCGGTTCAGGACGTTGGAGACCGTGCCGAGCGACACCGCCGCCGCCGCCGCGACCTCCTTGATGCCGGCGGCACGGCTCACCGCCGTGGCCCGGCCCGCACCACCGGGCCGGCGCACATCCCCAGGCCGGGCCGTGCCGGCCGGCCGGCCGGCACCCGAGACGGAGCCCGCATCCGTCGCGCGGCCCGCGCCTGCGGCCGGGCCGGCATCCGCCGTCCGGCTCGCACCGGCCGCGCGGCTGACGTCCGCGGCCCGATCGGCAGCGCCGTCCGCGTCTCGAGGAGCGGGCTGCGCGGGCACGGCGGCCGCCCGGTGGGGGCGCTCGGCCCCGGCCGCGGGTGGTGCCTGCTCGCCGTCGTCCACACCGCTCCCGACCCTTGAAACGTGCCAGCCGAACCGCGCCAACTGATCCGGACAGCTGACCCGAGCCAGTCGACGAACCGAGCTGGCCGTACCGGGCGGGCGAGGCGTCGAAGCGCGCCGCCCGACCAGCGGATAGTACCGACGGTCCGCTGCGACAACGCAACCGAAGCGCCCAACCGGGCCCGAACCTGGACCTTGACACCGTTCGGGACGCGCGGCTACGTTGCGCTGGTCACGCTCATTGAAACCTTTCATTGAAGGGGTGAGATGTCCGCAGAGCAGGCGCCGCTGTTAGCGGTGCGCGACGTCTCCAAGTCCTTCGGGGCGGTCGCCGCGGTCCGCGACGTCTCGTTCCCGCTCTACGCCGGCGAGGCGCACGCGCTGGTCGGCGAGAACGGCGCCGGCAAGTCCACGATCGTCAAGATGCTCGCCGGGGTGCACCGCCCCGACACCGGCGCGATCGAGCTGGACGGCGCCCCGCTCGCACTGAGCTCCCCCGCCGACGCCCGAGCGGCCGGCATCGCGGTGATCTACCAGGAGCCCACCCTCTTCCCCGACCTCTCCGTCGCCGAGAACATCGCGATGGCCAACCCGCCTCGCGGCCGGTTCCGCGCGATCGACCGCACGCGCATGGTCCGGGACGCGGAGGCCTTGTTCGAGCGGCTCGCCGTCGCCATCGACCCGGCCCGGCCGGCGCGCGGCCTTTCCATCGCCGACCAGCAGCTCGTCGAGATCGCCAAGGCGCTGTCCGCCGACGCGCGGGTACTCGTCATGGACGAGCCGACGGCCGCCCTGTCCACCGTCGAGGTCGAGCGCCTCTTCACCGTCGCCCGTTCGCTACGCGACCGAGGCGCGGCGGTCCTGTTCATCTCGCATCGGTTCGAGGAGATCACCGCGCTGTGCCAGCGGGTGACCGTCATGCGCGACGGCCGGCACGTCTCGACGGACCCGCTCGCCGGCCTCACCGTCGACGACCTGGTCCGCCGGATGGTCGGCCGCGACCTGTCGACGCTCTACCCGCAGCGGTCGGCGACGCCGGGCGACGTCGTGCTGGAGGTCGACGGCCTGCGCCGCGACGGCGTCTTCCGGGATGTCTCCTTCCAGGTGCGCGCCGGCGAGATCGTCGCGCTCGCCGGCCTGGTCGGCTCCGGGCGCTCCGAGGTCGCGCAGGCGGTCTTCGGCGTCGACCCGCGCGACGCGGGTACCGTCCGCGTCCACGGCCGCCAGCTGCGCGCCGGGTCGCCACGCGCGGCGATGACCGCGGGGCTCGCGCTCGTGCCGGAGGACCGGCGGTTGCAGGGCCTCGTCATGGACGCCTCGATCGCCCGCAACGTCACGCTGCCGCGCTCCGGGGCGCTCGCCCGCCTTGGGCTGCTCTTCGGCGGCTCCGAGCGGCGCGCGGCCGCCGAGTGGACGGCCCGGCTGCAGACGAAGTACGGCCGGCTGGCCGACACGGTGTCGACCCTGTCGGGCGGCAACCAGCAGAAGGTCGTGCTCGCCAAGTGGCTCGCGACCCTGCCCCGCGTCCTGATCGTGGACGAGCCGACCCGCGGCATCGACGTCGGGACGAAGGCCGAGGTCCACCGGCTGATCTCGGGCCTCGCCGAGGACGGCGTCGCTGTCCTGATGGTCTCGTCCGAGCTTCCCGAGGTGCTGGGCCTGGCCGACCGGGTGCTGGTGATGCGGGAGGGCCGGCTGGTCGCCGAACTGGACCGCGCCGACGCCACCGAGGAGTCCGTCATGTTCGCGGCGGTCGGCCAGCGACGGCCGGGATCCGCGGCGACCGGGACGACGCCCACGGCCGTCGACGGCGAAGCGCCCGCGGAAGGCAACGCCGCCGACGGCAAGGCATCCGCGGAAGGCAAGGCCATCGACGGCAAGGCATCCGCGGGGGGCCGGCCCACCGATGGCAAGCCGGCCGAGCAGGACGTGGAGGTCGCGCTGTGACCACCGTCGAGGACTCCGTCGTCGAGGGCCCCGTCCGCACGGCGCCGGCGCGCGCGGTGCCCACGCGGACGTCCGTGCTGCAGCGGGTGCTGCGGGCGCGCGAGATCAGCATCGTGCTGGCGCTGGCGTTGCTCGTCCTCGTGACGGCCGTCGGCCATCCCAGCTTCGTGCACTCGCAGTCGATCCGCGACATCCTGCTCGGCTCCGCCATCCTGGGCGTGCTCGCGGTCGGCCAGACGATCGTCGTCATCACCCGCAACATCGACCTGTCGGTCGGCTCGGTGCTCGGCCTGTCGGCGTTCGCCGCCGGGACGCTGCTGATGGACCACCCCGGCGTGCCGATCATCGTGGCGGTCCTGGTCGGGATCGCGGTCGGCGCGGGCTGTGGCCTGGTCAACGGCCTGCTCGTCCGGTTCGGCAACGTGCCTGCGCTGGTGGTGACGCTCGGGACGCTGTACGCGTACCGCGGGGTCGCCTACCTGTGGGCGGGCGGCAGCCAGATCAACGCCGACGAGCTGCCGGACGGCTTCCTGAAGTTCGGCACCGCGACCGTGCTCGGCGTGCCGTACCTGGTGCTGATCGCGGTCGCCGTGCTCGTCGTCGCCGGCATCGTGCTGCGGTCCTACCCGGCCGGGCGCCAGCTCTACGCGCTCGGGTCGAGCCCGGACGGGGCACGGCTCGCCGGCATCCCGGTGGGCCGGCGCACCCTGGCCGCCTTCCTCGCCAGCGGCACCCTCGCGGGCCTGGCCGGCGTACTGTTCGCCGCCCGGTTCGGCACGGTCGACGCCGCGGCGGGCAACGGCTACGAGCTGAACGTCGTCGCGGCGGTCGTCGTCGGCGGTGTCGCGATCTTCGGTGGCAGCGGCTCGGTGTGGGGCGCGGCGCTCGGGGCGCTRCTGCTCACGACGATCGGCAGCGCGCTGCCCGTGCTCGGCGTCGACCAGTTCTGGCAGCAGGCCATCGTCGGCGCGCTGATCCTGCTCGCGATCGGGATCGACCGGCTGATCGCCGCGCGGGTCGCGGCGGCGCTGAAGAAGAGGGGATCCCATGTCCGCTGACAGCGACCAGCCGGCCGCGGGCCGGGCAGCGCAGCCAGGACGGGCAGCGCAGCTGGGACGGGCAGCGCAGCCAGGACGGCGAGCGCAGCTGGGACGGCTCGCGAGCTGGGACGTCGGCGTCATCGTGCTCGCGGTCCTCGTCATCGTCGTCGCCTCCGCGTCGGTCGAGAACTTCGGGACGTCGCGCAACTTCACGTTCCTCGTCCTCGACCTGCTGCCGATCGCGCTGATCGCGCTGCCGATGACGTTCGTGATCGTGACCGGTGAGATCGACCTGTCGGTGGCCAGCACGCTGGGCCTGTCCAGCGCCGTGATGGGCAGCCTGTGGAACCACGGGTTGACCATCGAGACGATCATCCCGCTGTGCGTCGTGCTCGGGGCGGTGCTGGGCGCGGTGAACGGCCTGTTCGTGACGGTGTTCCGGCTGCCGTCGCTGGCCGTGACGATCGGCACGCTGGCGCTCTTCCGCGGGCTGGCGCTCGTCGTCCTCGGCGACACCGCCGTCGCCGACTTCCCGGGCGGTTACACGACCTGGGTCACGGGCACGATCGGCGGCTCCGCGGTGCCGAACGTCCTGATCCCGCTGGCGGCGCTGGCGGTGGTGTTCGCCGTCGTGCTGCACGCGACGCCGGTGGGCCGCTGGGCCTTCGCCGCCGGGGCCAGCGAGCAGGCGGCCCGGTTCGCCGGGATCCGCGTCGGTCGGCTGAAGTTCTGGCTCTACGTCGTGACCGGCGCGGTCGCGGGGCTCGCCGGGGTGCTGTGGACGCTGCGCTACTCCAGCGCCCGCGCCGACAACGGCTCCGGTCTGGAGCTCGCGGTCGTCGCCGCCGTCCTGCTCGGCGGGGTCTCGATCTTCGGCGGCCGCGGCACCCTGCCCGGGGTGCTCGGCGGGGTCGTACTGCTGGCGGCGCTGCAGAACGCCATGCGCCTGTCGGACGTCTCGAACGAGTCCCTGAACGTCGTCACCGGCGCGCTGCTCATCGTGTCGGTGCTCGTCCCGAACCTCATCCGCCGGACCAGGGCCGCGGTCTCCCGCGCCCGGCGCCGCGGGTCGAGCGCCCTCTCCCCTCCGCTGCCCGGTTCCTGACCGCCGGGTCGCCCGACCGCCGCTTCTCCATCACCCACCACCGCCTGGCGGCCACTCCGAAAGGGATCCCCAGCCATGCAGCCACACAGATCCAGAAAACTCCTGCTGCCCGCCGCGGCCTTAGTCGCGCTGACCGTCGGCCTGACGGCCTGCGGCGGCACGTCGAAGGACGACACGGCGACCGCCGGCGCTGCCACCTCGGGCGGTACCGCGGCGTCCGCCAACCCGAACGCGACGCTGAAGACCGGCGTGAAGATGGCGTTCCTGCCGAAGCAGCTCAACAACCCCTACAGCGACATCGAGGTCAGCGGCGGCAAGGCTGCGCTCGGCGACCTCAAGGGCGAGTACAAGCTGGTGGGGCCGAACGACGCGTCCGCGTCGTCGCAGGTCAGCTACATCAACACGCTGATCCAGCAGCAGCAGGACGTCATCGGCATCGCGGCGAACGACCCGAACGCCGTCTGCCCGTCGCTGAAGCAGGCGTCCGCGGCCGGCATCAAGATCGTCGCCTTCGACTCGGACGCGGCGAAGGACTGCCGCGACGTGTTCATCAACCAGGCGACGACGCAGGGCATCGGCGAGGGCCTGGTGAAGATGACCAGCGACCTGGTCGGCGGCCAGGGTGACATCGCGATCCTGTCGGCCACCCCGAACGCGACGAACCAGAACGCCTGGATCGACGTCATGAAGACCGAGCTGGCCAAGCCGGAGTACAGCGGCCTGAAGCTGGTGAAGATCGCCTACGGCAACGACGACGACCAGACGTCGTTCCAGCAGGCGCAGGGCCTGCTGCAGTCGTACCCGAACCTGAAGGCGATCGTCTCGCCGACCACCGTCGGCATCGCGGCCACCGCCCGGTACGTGAGCAGCTCCAGCTACAAGGGCAAGGTCGTCGTCACCGGTCTCGGCACCCCGAACCAGATGCGCGAGTACGTCAAGGACGGCACCGTGAAGCAGTTCGCGCTGTGGAACCCGGCCGACATCGGCTACCTGGCGGCCTACGCGGGCGTCGCGCTGGCCTCCGGCCAGATCACCGGCGCCGAGGGCGAGACGTTCACCGCCGGCAAGCTCGGCAAGTACACGATCGGCAAGGACGGCGAGATCGTCCTCGGCCCGCCGACGGTCTTCGACGCCGACAACATCGACAAGTTCGACTTCTGAGCACGTCCGGCACGCCGGTCGCCCCACCCGGGCGGCCGGCGGGCCGGCCTCGCCGCGGCGTTCCCGTCGCGTCGGGCGCGTCCGTCGCGGGGGCCGGGACCGTCGCGGCGGACGCGCCCGACGCGACGGTAGGGACCGGCGACACGACAACCGGCACTACCGGAGTCACCGGCACTACCGGCATTGCCGGGGGGTGCGAACCAGCCTGAACGGGACATCGGAGGGGAAGATCGCGGTGCGACGGTACTGCTTCACCCTGCGGGTTCGGCCGGACCGCCTGGCCGAGTATGCCGAGCGCCATCGGGCCGTCTGGCCGGAGATGCTCGACGCGCTGCGGGCGGCAGGCTGGCACAACTACTCGCTCTTCCTGCGCGACGACGGGCTGCTCATCGGGTACGTCGAGTCGCCGAACCTGGCCGCCGCCCAGGCGGCGATGGCCGCGACCGAGGTGAACGCACGCTGGCAGAAGGAGATGGCCGACTTCTTCACCGGCATCGACGGCCGCGGGCCCGACGAGGCCATGCGACCGCTCGCCGAGGTCTTCCACCTCGATTGACCCCCTCCCCCTTTCCCCTCCCTCTTCTGTCCGGCCTGCCTGGCGGTACCGCACCCGCGCCCGCATCGGTGGCTTTCGGTGCGCCCGCCCGGCTCGGCCCGGCTCGGCCCGACCCGGCCCGCCCTCCCGGACAGACCCAACCGACCAACCCGGGTCGCTTTCCCGCCGACGTCCGCGGCGCCACCCACAGCGCCCCGGCGGCGCCGGACCTCAAGGAGCGTGATGACGATGGCGAACCCGACGGATGTCGTGAAGACAGGCCTGCGTTCGCTGCAGATCGAGACCCCGTCATGGGCCTACGGCAACTCCGGGACCAGGTTCAAGGTGTTCCCGCAGCAGGGCGTGCCCAGGACCCCGTTCGAGAAGATCTCGGACGCCGCGCAGGTGCACCGGTTCACCGGGACCGCGCCCAGCGTGGCCCTGCACATCCCCTGGGACCGGGTCGACGACTACGCCGGGCTCGCCGCCTATGCCCGCGACCAGGGCGTCCGGATCGGCGCCATCAACTCCAACGTCTTCCAGGACCCGGACTTCATGCTGGGCAGCGTCACCAACCCGGAGCCGCGCATCCGCCGCAAGGCGGTCAAGCACCTGCTGGAATGCGTCGACATCATGGACGCCACCGGCTCGAACGACCTGAAGCTGTGGTTCTCCGACGGTCTGAACTACCCCGGCCAGGACGACCTGCGCGACCGCCAGGACCGGCTCGCCGAGGCGCTGCGCGAGGTCTACGACCGGCTCGGCGCGGGGCAGCGGATGCTGCTCGAGTACAAGCTGTTCGAGCCCGCGTTCTACGCCACCGACGTCCCCGACTGGGGCACCTCCTACGCGCACTGCGTCGAGCTCGGGCCGAAGGCGGCCGTCTGCATCGACACGGGCCACCACGCGCCGGGCACCAACATCGAGTTCATCGTCGCGTTCCTGCTGCGCGCCGGCCGGCTTGGCGCGTTCGACTTCAACTCGCGGTTCTACGCCGACGACGACCTGATGGTCGGCTCGGCGGACCCGTTCCAGCTGTTCCGCATCATGTACGAGATCGTCCGCGCCGACGCCCTCGCGGGTGGCATCGCGTTCATGCTCGACCAGTGCCACAACATCGAGCCGAAGATTCCCGCGGTGCTCCGCTCGGTGATGAACGTCCAGGAGGCGACCGCTAAGGCGCTGCTCGTCGACCGGGACGCGCTGCGCGCCGCCCAGCGGGCCGGTGACGTCCTCGGCTCGAACGCCATCCTGATGGACGCCTACAACACCGACGTCCGCCCGCTGCTCGCCGAGCTGCGCGCCGACGCGGGCCTCGACCCCGACCCGACCGCCGCCTACCGCCGCTCCGGCTACGCCGAGCGGATCATCGCCGAGCGCGCGGGCGGCCAGCAGGCCGGCTGGGGTGCCTGACCATGTCATCCACGGACGCGGGGCTGGCGCGGGTCACGCCCCGCCCGACCAGGGTGGGCCTGGTGGCCGGCGGGCTCGGCGCCTACTGGCCGCAGTTCCCGGCGCTGCTGCCCAGGCTCCAGGAGTCGGCGCGCGAGGTCTCGGCCCGGCTGTCCGCGCTCGACTGCGAGGTCGTCGACGTCGGCTTCATCTCCGACGCGCAGGAGGGCGCCCGCGCCGCCGACCGGCTGCGGGCCGCGGACTGCGACCTGATCGTCGGCTTCCTCACCACCTACATGACCGCGAGCATGCTGGTCCCGATCGCGCAGCGCGCCGGGGCCCCGGTCCTCCTGCTCAACCTGCAGCCGACCGAGGCGATGGACCACGACACCTTCGACACCGGCGACTGGCTGGCCTACTGCGGCGCCTGCCCGCTGCCCGAGATGGCGAACGCGTTCCGCCGCTGCGGCGTCGAGTTCCGGTCCGTCTCGGGCTACCTCGCCGACGAGCGGGCCTGGCGCCGGATCGAGCGCTGGGTACGCGCCGCCGGGGTCCGGGCCGCGCTGCGCACGGGCCGGCATGGCCTGCTCGGCCACCTCTACCCCGGGATGATGGACGTCGCCACCGACCCGACGCTCGTCTCCGCCCAGCTCGGCGGGCACGTCGAGATCCTGGAGATCGACGATCTGCGCGTCCGCGTCGAGAAGGTGACCGACGCCGAGACCGACGCCCGGCTCGCGCTCGCCCGCGAGGTGTTCACCCTCGACGAGTCGGTCGCGGGCGACGACCTGCGCTGGGGCGCCCGGGTCTCCGTCGCGCTCGACCGGCTGGTCGACGACTTCGCGCTCGACTCGCTCGCCTACTACCACCGCGGCCTCGACGGCGAGAAGCACGAGCGGGTCGGCGCCGGGCTGATCCTCGGCGCGTCGCTGCTCACCGCCCGCGGCATCCCGGCCTGCGGCGAGTACGAGCTGCGCGCCAGCCTCGCCATGCTGATGTTCGACCGGCTCGGCGCCGGCGGCTCGTTCACCGAGATCCAGGCGCTGAACTTCCGCGACGGCGTGGTCGAGATGGGCCACGACGGCCCGGCGCACCTGGCGATCAGCGCGCGGCGGCCACTGCTGCGCGGGCTCGGGACCTACCACGGCAAGCGTGGCTGGGGCGTGTCCGTCGAGTTCGACGTCGCCCACGGCCCGGTGACCGCCTTCGGCCTCGGCCAACTGCGCGACGGCACGTTCCGGTTCGTCGCCGCCGAGGGCACGGTCGTCGACGGGCCGCTGCTGCGGATCGGCAACACGACGTCGCGCGTCGACTTCGGGCGCGACCCCGGCGAGTGGGTCGACGCCTGGTCGGCCACCGGCGTCGACCACCACTGGGCGCTCGGCACCGGCCACCGCGTCGCCGACCTCGCCGCCGTCGCCGACCTGCTCGGCATCGAGCTCGTCGTCGTCGGCCCCGGCGGCGGCACGTGACCGGCCCGAGGCGCGGAATCCAGGCCCGCCAGAACCAGACCCAGAACCGCCAGAAGACGAAGGGACTTGGGGAACGATGAGCGAGCAGCCAGCACGACCGGCCGCGGCCAGCGGGACCGGCCACGCGGCCAGCCACGCGGCCGGGACGGACGCCACCACGGTGGTCGGCGAGCTGCTCGGCCGGTCGAACCGGCTGGGTGCGGACCCCCGCAACACCAACTACGCCGGCGGCAACACGTCGGCGAAGGGCACGGCGACCGACCCGGTCACCGGCGGCCCCGTCGAGCTGCTCTGGGTCAAGGGCTCCGGCGGTGACCTCGGCACCCTCACCGCCGCCGGCCTCGCCGTCCTGCGGCTGGACCGGCTGCGCGCGCTCGTCGACGTCTACCCGGGCGAGGACCGCGAGGACGAGATGGTCGCCGCCTTCGACTTCTGCCTGCACGGCCGCGGCGGCGCCGCCCCGTCCATCGACACCGCCATGCACGGTCTGGTCGAGGCCGCCCACGTCGACCACCTGCACCCCGACGCCGGGATCGCGCTCGCGACCGCGGCCGACGGGGAGCGGCTGACCGCCGAGTGCTTCGGCGACCGGGTCGTGTGGGTACCGTGGCGGCGGCCTGGCTTCCAGCTCGGCCTCGACATCGCCGCCGTCGCCCGCGAGCACCCGAACGCCATCGGCGTGATCCTCGGCGGGCACGGCATCACCGCCTGGGGCGCGACCTCGGCCCAGTCCGAGGCGAACGCGCTGGAGATCATCCAGACGGCGGCGCGGTTCCTCGCCGAGCGCGGCAAGGCCGAGCCGTTCGGCCCGCCGCTGGCCGGCTTCGGCCCACTGCCGCCGGCCGAGCGGCACGCCAGGGCGGCCGCCCTCGCCCCGGTCATCCGGGGGCTCGCGTCCACGGACCGGCGGATGGTCGGGCACTTCACCGACGACGACGCCGTGCTCGACTTCCTCGCGCACGCCGAACACCCGCGCCTCGCCGCCCTCGGCACCTCCTGCCCGGACCACTTCCTGCGCACCAAGGTCCGCCCACTGGTGCTCGACCTGCCCCCCGACGCGCCCCTCGACGACGTCGTCGACCGCCTGCGCACGCTGCACGCCACCTACCGGGACGACTACCGCGCCTACTACGAGCGGCACGCCACACCCGACAGCCCGCCGATGCGCGGCGCCGACCCGGCGATCGTGCTCGTCCCCGGCGTCGGCATGTTCTCGTTCGGCGCCGACAAGCAGACCGCCCGCGTCGCCGGCGAGTTCTACGTCAACGCGATCAACGTGATGCGCGGCGCCGAGGCCGTCTCGACCTACGCGCCGATCGACGAGGCGGAGAAGTTCCGGATCGAGTACTGGGCGCTGGAGGAGGCCAAGCTCGCCCGGATGCCGAAGCCGCGCCCGCTCGCCGGCCGGGTCGCGTTCGTCACCGGCGGCGGCTCCGGCATCGGCCGGGCGATCGCGCTGCGGCTGGCCGCCGAGGGCGCCTGCGTGGTGGTGGCCGACCGGGACGGAGCCGCGGCCGAGAAGGTCGCCGCCGAGATCGGCGCCGCGGCGGCGCGGCCCGCCGACCGGGCGGTCGCGGTGGCCGCGGACGTGACCGACGAGCAGCAGGTCGCCGCCGGGCTCGCCGCCGCGGCGCTCGCGTTCGGCGGGGTCGACCTGGTCGTCAACAACGCCGGCCTGTCGATCTCCAAGCCGCTGCTGGAGACGACCGCCGCCGACTGGGACCTGCAGCACGACGTGATGGCCCGCGGGTCGTTCCTCGTCGCCCGGGAGGCGGCCCGGATCATGACCGGCCAGGGCCTGGGCGGCGACATCGTCTACATCGCCAGCAAGAACGGCGTGTTCGCCGGCCCGAACAACATCGCCTACGGCGCGGCCAAGGCGGACCAGGCCCACCAGGTCCGGCTGCTGGCCGCCGAGCTCGGCGAGCACGGCATCCGCGTCAACGGCGTCAACCCCGACGGCGTCGTCCGCGGCTCCGGCATCTTCGCCGGCGGCTGGGGCGCGAAGCGGGCCGCCGTCTACGGCGTCCCGGAGTCCGAGCTCGGCGCGTACTACGCGCAGCGCACCCTGCTCAAGCGCGAGGTGCTGCCCGAGCACGTCGCGAACGCCGTCCTCGCCCTCACCGCCGGCGACCTGTCCCACACCACCGGCCTGCACATCCCGGTCGACGCCGGCGTCGCCGCCGCCTTCCTGCGATGACCCTCTTCGCCGCCGTCGATCTCGGGGCCTCCAGCGGGCGGGTACTCGCCGCGCACGTCGGCCCCGGCCGGCTGGAGGCGACCGAGGTACACCGGTTCCCGAACACGCCGCTGCGGCTGCCCGACGGCCTGCACTGGGACGTCGGGCACCTCTACCTCGAGGTGCTCACCGGGCTGCGGGCCCTCGGCGAGGCGCACGGCCAACCGCGCAGCATCGGCGTCGACTCCTGGGCCGTCGACTACGGGCTGCTCGACGGCGCCGGCCGGCTGCTCGGCCTCCCCTACCATTACCGCGACACCCGGACCGGCGAGACGGTTCTCGACACGGTGCACGCCGCGGCCTCCCCCGCGGCGCTCTACCAGGCGAACGGACTGCAGTTCCTGCCGTTCACCACCCTCTACCAGCTCGCCTCCGAGTCCGTCGAGTCCGTCGAGTCCGCGGGCGGCCGGGGCCCGCTGGGCGCCGCGGCCACACTGCTGCTCATCCCCGACCTGCTGGCCTACTGGCTGACCGGGCAGCGCGCCGCGGAGGTGACGAACGCGTCGACCACCGGCCTGCTCGGCGCGCGCGACCGGACGTGGTGGGCGTCGCTCGCCCGGCTCGCCCGCATCCAGCCCGAGATCCTGCCCCCGCTGGTCACCCCGGGCACCGTCGTTGGCGGGCTGCGCCCCGAGGTGGCCGAGGAGACCGGGCTCGCCGCCGGGACGCCGGTCACGGCGGTCGGCTCGCACGACACCGCCTCCGCGGTCGTCGGCGTCCCCGCCGAGGGTGAGAACTGGGCGTACATCTCCTGCGGCACCTGGTCGCTCGTCGGCGTCGAGCTGGACGCGCCGGTGCTCACCGAGGACAGCCGCGCCGCCCGGTTCACCAACGAGGCGGGCGTCGACGGCCGGACCCGCTACCTGCACAACGTGATGGGCCTGTGGATCCTGCAGGAGTGCCTACGCACGTGGGAACGGGCCGGGCACCGCTGGGCGCTGGCCGACCTGCTGGGCCAGGCCGCGGCTCTGCCGCCCGGCGGGCCTGTGGTCGACCCCGACGCCCCGGAGTTCCTGCCACCCGGCGACATGCCTGCCCGGGTCGCCGCCGCCGCCCGGGCCGCCGGGCAGCGCGAGCCGCGGGGCCCCGCCGAGATCGTCCGCTGCGTCCTGGACAGCCTCGCCGCCGCATACGCCCAGGCGGTGCGCGCCGCCGAGCGCCTGTCCGGCCGGCGCATCGACGTCGTGCACCTCGTCGGCGGCGGGGCACGCAACGCGCCGCTGTGCCAGCTGACCGCGGACGCGCTCGGCCTGCCGGTGCTCGCCGGCCCGGCGGAGGCGACCGCGCTCGGCAACGTGCTGGTCCAGGCCCGCGCGCACGGGGCCCTCGGCGGGCAGCGCGCGGGCGGCGATGACGTCAGTCTGGCGGCGCTACGCGCGCTGGTCCGTGCGACGGCCCCGCCGACGCGGTACGAACCGACGAGGAGCGGGACGGTCCTCGTGCCAGGCACGCCGTGGCGCGGCGGCGCCGGAGCGACCGGAGGGAGCTGAGCGGATGCGGATCGGCCTGTTCGTCACCTGCCTCGTCGACGGGATGTTCCCGGACGTCGGCGACGCGACCGTGCGGGTGCTGGAGCGTCTCGGCCACGAGGTCGACCTGCCGCTGGCGCAGACCTGCTGCGGCCAGATGCACATCAACACCGGCTACGCCCGCGAGGCGCTGCCGTTGGTGCGGCGGCACGTCGGCGCGTTCGACGGATACGAGGCGGTCGTCGCGCCGAGCGGGTCCTGCGTCGGCTCGGTACGCCACCAGTACGCGACACTCGCGGCCGCCGCCGGCGACGAGGCGCTGGCCGAGGCCGCCGCCGACCTCGCGGCGCGCACCTATGAGCTGTCCGAGTTCCTCGTCGGCGTGCTCGGCGTGACCGACGTCGGGGCCTACTACCCGCACCGGGTCACCTACCACCCGACCTGCCACTCGCTGCGGCTGCTGCGGGTCGGCGACGCGCCGACGCGGCTGTTGCGTGCCGTCGCCGGCCTGGAGCTGGTGGAGCTGCCCGCCGCCGAGGCGTGCTGCGGCTTCGGCGGCACGTTCGCGCTGAAGAACGCGGACACGTCGACGGCGATGCTCGCCGACAAGATGCGGGATGTGCTGTCCACCGGCGCGGAGGTCGTGACCGCCGGCGACTCGTCGTGCCTCATGCACATCGGTGGCGGTCTGTCCCGGCTCCGGGCCGGCGTCCGCCCCGTCCACCTGGCCGAGATCCTTGCGTCCACCCCCGGGTCGCGGGTCGCCGCGCCGGCCGCGTCATCCGCCACGCGGGCCGCGCGATGATCCGGCCGGGTGCCGACCGGCCTCCTCGGGGCCGCCGGGGCGGTCACCGGCCGGGCTGGACACGCACAGCGATCAAATGTGTACGGCTGAGCGGGCCGTGGACAGGCGAACCGGGGCGGGCTGGTAGGCCGGGCACACCCCGGCCCGTCCTCCGACTGGTGACCTCCCATCCCCGCCAGGTTCGAACGTCGAAGTGTGGCATCTGGAGGTGTCTATAGGCATGCTCATCCACCACAGTTCGCCGCCTGAGGTTGGGACTGTGGCATCTCAGCGGGTCCATAGGCACGCTGAGATGCCACACTTCGCTGGCGGGAGGATGTCGTGACGGCGTCGGGCGGGGCGACGGGGGCATCCGCGGCGACGTTTCTGGGGCTGCCGGCGGTGGTGCCGCCGACGGCGCCGCGTGGGGTCGGGATGCTGCGCGGCGACGAGCCGTTCCCGGTGGCCGCCCGCCGGGCGCTCGGCGACGCGCAGCTACGTCGCAACCTGGGGAAGGCGACGGGCACGATCCGCGGGCGCCGGGCGCGCGTCGTCGCCGAGCTCGACGACTGGGACCAACTGCGGGCCGCCGGTGCCGCGATCAAGGACGACGTGCTCGCGAACCTGGGCGACTACCTGGTCCAGCTGGAGGAGCAGGTCACCGCGCGCGGCGGCGTCGTCCACTGGGCGCGCGACGCCAACGAGGCCAACCGGATCGTCGTCGACCTCGTCCACGCGGCGGGCGCCACCGAGGTCGTCAAGGTCAAGTCGATGGCGACCCAGGAGATCGGCCTGAACGAGGCGCTCGCCGACGCCGGCGTCGCCGCCTGGGAGACCGACCTCGCCGAGCTGATCGTCCAGCTCGGCCACGACCGGCCCAGCCACATCGTCGTCCCGGCGATCCACCGCAACCGCGCCGAGATCCGCGACATCTTCGTCCGGGAGATGGGCGCCTCCGGCGGCGTCCCCGCGCCGCCCGGCCTGACCGACGAGCCCCGGGCGCTCGCCGAGGCCGCCCGCCGGCATCTGCGGGAGCGTTTCCTGTCCGCCCGGGTCGCGATCAGCGGGGCGAACTTCGCCGTCGCCGAGACGGGCACGCTCGCGGTCGTCGAGTCGGAGGGCAACGGCCGGATGTGCCTGACGCTGCCCGACACGCTCATCACCGTGATGGGCCTGGAGAAGATCGTCCCGACCTGGCGCGACCTGGAGGTCTTCCTCCAGCTGCTGCCCCGCTCGGCGACCGGCGAGCGGATGAATCCCTACACCTCGATGTGGACGGGGGTGGCACCCGGCGACGGGCCGCAGGCGTTCCATCTGGTGCTGCTGGACAACGGCCGGACGGCGACGCTCGCGGACCCGGCCGGGCGGGCGGCGCTGCGCTGCATCCGGTGCGCGGCCTGCCTGAACGTCTGCCCGGTCTACGAGCGGACCGGCGGCCACGCCTATGGGTCGGTCTACCCCGGCCCGATCGGCGCGGTGCTGTCGCCGCAGCTCGCCGGCGTCGCCGACAACCCGTCGCTGCCCTACGCGTCGACGCTGTGTGGGGCCTGCCTGGACGCCTGCCCCGTCGCGATCGACATACCGTCGATGCTGGTCCACCTGCGCGCCAAAGTCGTGGATACCGGACGAGGCGCCGGCCACCCGCCGAAGCCCGAACGGGCCGTCATGGCCGCGGCCGCCTGGACGATGGCGAAACCGGACCGCTGGGCACGCGCCCTACGCGCCGCCCGCCTCGGCCGGCTGCTCGGGCGCCGCCGCGGCGCGATCGGCCGGCTGCCACCGCCGCTGGCCGCCTGGACCGTCAGTCGCGACCTGCCGCTCCCCCCGGCCGAGAGCTTCCGCGACCGCTGGTCGCGTCAGCGGCCCGGCTCCGACCGTCCGAAAGCGCCGGACGCGACCGACGCGGCGGACGAGGGGACGCTGGACGAAGGGACGCCGCGATGAGTCCGACGAACCCGCTGCCGCCGCGGCCGTCCGGTGACGCGCGGGCGGAGGTCCTGGCCCGGGTGCGCGCGGCGCTCGCCGACCGGCCGGCCCCGCCTCCCGTCACCCGGGACTACCGGACCGCTGGCGCAGGATCTCCGAGCCTGGCGGCGGACGCGCCGCCAGCTGCGCTGTTCGAGCTGCTGGCCAGCCGACTCACCGACTACCACGCACTCGTCCGTGGGGTCTCGGCCGGGCAGGTCTCGCCCGGTGGCCCGGCGACCGGCGGGGACGGCGCCCTCGACGGAGACGGCATACCCAACGGGGACGGCGCATCCGACGGGAACATCGCGTCCGCCGTCGCCGCCGCGCTGACCGGGCGCGGCGCGCGTCGACTGGTCCGCCCGCCGGGTCTGCCACCCGGCTGGCTCGCCGCGGCGCGCGGGATCGAGATGGTCGACGACGAGCCGCCACTGACCGCCGCCGAGCTGGACGCGACCGACGGGGTGCTCACCGGCTGCGCGCTCGCGATCGCCGAGACCGGGACGATCGTGCTGGACGGCGGCCCGGGGCAGGGCCGGCGGGCGCTGTCCCTGGTGCCCGACTACCACCTGGTGGTCGTGCGCGCCGACCAGGTGGTCGCAGGTGTGCCGGACGCCCTGGCCCGCCTGCGCGCCGCCGGCGCCGCGGCCCGCCCGCTGACCTGGGTCAGCGGGCCGAGCGCCACCAGCGACATCGAGCTCCACCGGGTCGAAGGGGTGCACGGGCCCCGCACGCTGGAGGTCATCCTCGTCGGCTAGTGGGATGGCCGACCGGTGTACGAAAAGCCTGGTCGAGGAGTCGGGTCGCTGACACATCCTCCGGGCCTGCGCACAGCGTCCGTTCAGTCCGCTCCAAGGGTTCGCGGTCACTCTGACGGTGATGCAGCGATCGTTGCACCCGCACCGACCACGCCAACCATGGCGAGGCCGGTCGCTCACGGTGGCGATCGCGGCGAGGGCCGACGGAGGGACAGGACCATGCCAACCCGTGACAACGGTGTCCGACCATCCCGCGACGACGGGATCCGGCGCACGGCGAGGGCGACCAGAAGCCTGTTCGCCGTCAGCGCCGCCGCCGTCATCGGGTTCGGCGTCCTGGCGCGTGATCACTCCGCCGCATCGGCCGGTTCGGGCGGCAGCGAGACGGACGGCAACACGACCACCGGCGGCACACAGGACGACGGGTCCTCGTCCGGGAGCGGCGACTCGACCTGGTCGTTCGACGACGGGTCCAGCGGCGGCCTGGTCTCCGGCGGCGGTACGGGCGGTTCCCACGCCAGCTCGGGCGGGAGCTGACATGCGCGCCGAGGACGCCGCCGCCGAGTGGGCGGTGTGGAGCACGACGGCACGGGTGGTCGTCACCGACCCCGCGGCGATCGACGAGGCGCGGCTGCTCGTCGTGGAGGAGCTCGCGGCCGTGGACGCGGCGGCGAGCCGGTTCCGCGACGACTCCGAACTCAGCCAGGTCGCGACCGCCGGTGGGCGGCCGCACAGGGTCAGCCCGCTGTTCGCCGAGCTGGTCGCGGCCGCGCTCAAGGCGGCCGAGGCCAGCGGCGGCGACGTCGACCCGACGCTCGGCGGCCCGCTCGCCGCGCTCGGCTACGACCGCGACATCGCCCTGATCGCCCCCGGCGGCGCGGTCATGCCCAGCCCCGCCGGGGCCTCGCGCGCCGGCGCCGCGCACGCTTCGGGCAGTTCGGGCAGTTCGGGCAGTTCGGGCGCCGCGCTCGCCATCGCCACGGCCGCGCTCGGCGTCGACGGCACGCCGGCCACTGTCATGCGGCTCGCGCCCGCGTGGCGGCGGATCGTTCTCGACGGCGACGTCCTGACGGTGCCAGCCGGCGTCCAGCTCGACCTGGGCGCAACCGCGAAGGCGCACGCGGCGGACCGGTGCGCGGCTCTGGTCGCGAGTCGGCTCGGCGTGGGCACGCTCGTCAGCCTCGGCGGCGACATCGCGACGGCCGGCGCCGCGCCGCCAGGCGGGTGGCGCGTCCAGGTGCGGGACCGCCCTGGCGAGCCGGCCTGCGCCGTGACGCTTGCCGCCGGCGGCGCGCTGGCCACGTCGAGCACGATCGGCCGGCGCTGGCGACGCGACGGCCGGATGCTCCACCACATCCTGGACCCGCGCACCTGCCAGCCTGCCCCGGTGACCTGGCGGACGGTGACCGTCGCCGCGCGCAGCTGCCTCGCCGCGAACACCGCGAGCACCGCCGCCCTCGTCCGCGCCGAGCTGGCCGTGGGCTGGCTGCGCCGGACCGGCCTGCCCGCCCGGCTGGTCGACGCGGCCGGCTCCGTCCACGCCGTCGCCGGCTGGCCACCCGCCCCACCGGCTCCCACTCCCACCTCCGCCCCCGATCGCACCTCCACCGCCATCGCCGCCGTCACGGCGACCGCGGCGGACACGGCGGACACGGCGGACACGGCGGACACGGCGCTGGCAGCGGCGGCGCTGGCGGCAACGGCGTGGGAAGGCGACGCGCGGTGACGAACGACGCGCTCTGGTACGCCGCCCGCGGCACCGGGATGACGTTGCTGCTGGTCCTGACGCTGACGGTCGTCCTGGGGATCACGGCCCGCTCGGGGCGACCGGCCGCCGGGCTGCCGGGGTTCGCGCTGGCCACGGTGCACCGCGACGCGAGCCTGCTCGCAGTGGCGCTGCTCGCCGTCCACGTGACGACGCTGGTCGCCGACCCGTACGCCCACATCGGCGCCCTTGACGTGGTGTTGCCGTTCCGCGCCAACTACCGGTCGCTGTGGGTGGGGCTCGGGACGGTCGCGCTCGACCTGCTCGTGGCGCTCGTCGTGACGAGCCTGCTGCGCCACCGGATCGGCGCGCGCGCCTGGCGGGCCCTGCACTGGGCCGCCTACGCCACCTGGCCGCTGGCGTTCGCGCACTCGCTCGGCTCGGGCAGCGACGTCGGCACCCGCTGGCAGTTGCTCGTCGCCGTGCTCTGYGCCGCCGCCGTACTGCTCGCGGTCGGCTGGCGATGCTCGACGTCCTTCCCGATGGCCGGCAGGGCGAGCCTTTCGGCCAGGAGGGCGAGCCAGAGACCGGCTCCCCCGGACGTCGCCAGATCGTCACCGCGCCCAGGCCCGAGCCACCCCGCCAGCGCGGAGGGGGTCCGATGACCGCGGCGCCCGTGAACGACGCCCAACTGCCGCGACGCGGCCGGAACGGGGACGTCATGTCCGCCTCGTCCTCGGGCCCGGGAGCCGCCGCGGCGGGGCGAGCGGCCGAAGGGGCGGCGCGCCCAGCCGGGTCGCCGCCCTGCACGGGGCCGGAATCTCCCGCGCGGCCGGGTCACGAGCCCCGCCTGTTCGGCTCCGCCGCCGCGAGCCTCGAGGAGCACCTTGCCCGGCTGGGCCCCGTCCCGTTGCGCGGCGGTCCCGGCCCGCTCGTCGATGAGCTACGCGCCGCCGGCCTGACCGGGCGTGGTGGCGCGGGCTTTCCCGTCTGGCGCAAGCTGGCCGCCGCGCGCGACGGTGGGACGGCCACCGGGCGAGGAGGCGGTGGGCAGGCGGTGGGTGGATCGGTGACGGTGATCGCCAACGCCGCCGAGGGCGAGCCGGAGAGTCGCAAGGACGCCTGGCTGCTGACCGCGGCGCCCCATCTGGTGCTGGACGGTCTGGCGCTGGTCGCCGAGGCCGTCGCGGCGGCCGACACCCGGGTCTACGTCAAGCCAGGCCCAGCCGCCGATGCCGTGACCCGCGCTCTGGCCGAACGGCGGGCCGCCCGACTCGACCGTGTCCCACCCGTCGTCCGAGCGGCCCCGGCGGGGGTGTTCGTCGCGGGCGAGGCGACCGCCGCCGCGGCGGCCGTGGTCGGCGGGAAGGCGGCCAGGCCGTTCCCCCAGTGGGTCCCGCTCGCCGCGCCCGCGCCACGCGGCGCCGGCCGGGCGGGGCAGTCCGGGCAGTCCGGGCGATCCGGGCGGCTGCGTCGTCCGGTCGTCGTGCTCAACGCCGAGACGCTCGCCCACGTGGCACTCGTCGCCCGGTACGGCGCGGCCTGGTTCCGGAGCACCGGCGCGCCCGACGACCCGGGCACCATGCTCGTCACCGTCAGCGGCGCGGTCGTCTCCCCGGGGCTGGTCGAGGTGCCGGTCGGCGCCACCCTCAGGGAGATCGTCGGGCTCGCGGGCGGCCCGGCCGAGGAGCCGGGGGCGGTCCGCGTCGGCGGCTACGGCGGCGGCTGGCTGCCGGCGGGCCGGGCGCACGCGGTCCCGATGTCACGGGCCGGGCTCGCGGCCTGGGGCGCCGGTCCCGGGCCTGGTCTCGTCCACCTGTTGCCCGGGCGGCTCTGCGGGCTGGCGGAGACGGCCAGGATCGTCGGCTACCTGGCCGGGCAGAGCGCGGGGCAGTGCGGGCCGTGCCGTGACGGCCTGCCGGAGCTGGCGGCCGCGATGTCCGGCCTGGCCGCGATGGGAGCGATGGCCGCGATGCCCAGCCTGCCGGCCACGGGCGGCCTGACTGGCCACTGGGCGTGGCAGGCGGCCGAGCTCGCCGAACTGGTCGACGGGCGGGGCGCCTGTCGCCATCCCGACGGCGCCGCCCGCCTCGTCCGCACGGCGCTGCGAGCCTTCGCCGTCGACCTGGCCGCCCACGCCGCCGGCCGCTGCGCGGGTTCGGCCGCGTGATCGTCGTCATCGAAAGGGCTGCGGCGCCGCGAAACGGGTAGTTCCTGGCATGGCCGCGCTCCCCCCCCCCCACCGCCGACACCGTCTCGAGCCACCACATCCACCCGACCAGCAGGGAGGGCACAGCGATGACCAGTCGACTGCCACAACCGTCAGCCGGTTCGCAGGCGCCCACGCACTCGGCACCCGACAGGCAGGCGCACGGCGATGGCCCGCGACCGGCGGTGAAGCCGCCGTCGAGCTGGCTGCTCACCGTCGACTGGACGGCGTGCGACGGCCGCGGCTGGTGCGCCGAGCTGCTGCCCGAGGTGCTCGCCCAGGACCGGTGGGGCTATCCGATCTCGCGCGAGGAGGCCGCCCGCGCGGCCGCCGCCCGCGACGGCGAGCGCCCCCCGGGGCGTCCCAGCCGCGACATCCCGGTCCCACCGCCGCTGGCCGCGCACGCCCGCCGCGCCGCCGACACCTGCCCGCGCCAGGCGCTCCGGCTGCGTTACGTCTCCTGAGACAGGCCCGGTCCAGTCGATGGCGGCGGGATCGGGAGTGGTGATCTGCTCGACTCTCCCTTTCCGCGCAAAGCCGCCGTGGTGCTCGCGATTCAGGGATATCCGGGATAGTCGCGCGGCTTGAGCACACTCTGTGGCATTCTCTGGCGACGCCGGACGGACCGGCCTGGGTCGGACCCCCGACTTCCCACCGCCGACAGCGGACAGCGGACCAGGAGAGGGACGGGTGGGCACCAACCAGCGATCCCAGATCGAGATGACGGCCGAGGAGATCTCGGCCTACGTGGCGACACGGCGCACGGCCACGCTGGTGTCGCTCGGGCCGACCGGCCACCCGCACGCCGTCGCGATGTGGTTCGCCGTCCTCGACGGGGTGCTGTGGTTCGAGACCAAGGCCAAGGCGCAGAAGGCGCTCAACATCCGCCGCGACCCACGGGTCACCGTCCTGCTGGAGGACGGCCTGACCTACGACACACTGCGTGGGGTCTCGATGGAGGGGCGGGCCGAGATCGTGGACGACCCCGAGGCGCTGTGGGCCGTGGGCGTGAATGTCTGGGAGCGGTACCACGGCCCATACAGCGACGAGGCGCGGCCGCTGGTGGAATTCATGCTCCACAAGCGTGTAGCCGTGCGCGTCGATGTCGAGCGCGTTCGCTCCTGGGATCATCGCAAGCTCGGCATGAGCCCGATGCCCCTCGGAGGGTCCACAGCCGCCCACTACCCCGGTCCTCAGCCCCGATAGATCAGCGGGTCGGTAGATCGGGCACTTTCAGGAGCTTCGGTGGCACGTTTCTCCCTGCCAGAGAAGGCCCCCAGCGGCCTGGACTCCCCCACGACGGCCAAGGCCATCAAGTACCTGGCCAGGACCCAGGTGAAGATCTTCAGGATGACCAATGGGCGCATCGGCGGCAAGTGGCGGGTCGGGGCAGGTTTCCGCCGGCCGGTGCCGACGCTGCTTCTCCAGCACCGCGGCCGCAGGTCCGGAAAGATGTTCACCACGCCCCTGCTGTACCTGAGATCCGGTGACGACCTGGTCGTCGTGGCCTCCCAGGGCGGGCTGCCGAGGAACCCGCAGTGGTACCTGAACCTCGTCGCCCACCCGGAGACGCGGGTGCACATGAAGGGTTGGCGCGACATCCCCGTCCGCGCCCGGGTCGCCTCGCCCGAGGAGCGCGCCGATCTGTGGCCGCGGCTGGTCGATCTCTACGCCGACTTCGCGCGGTACCAGGGGTGGACCGACCGCGAAATCCCCGTCGTGGTCCTCGCCCCGCTCTGAGCCCCGTCCGACCGGCCCTGCCCAGAGACGCCAAGTAGGCCACGGGCACAGCCGATTGCCCCGTTTTCGTGCGTCCTGGCCGCGCAAACAGAGGGACCGTGGTTCCGCCGTGGTGAGACTGCCAGCGCCGACGGCGGGTAGGGTGGTGGTGTTACCGGTTCTCCGCTGTATGAACGTCATGCATCGTCGAACGGGAACGGCCGGCCGTGGAGCGGTCCGCGGCTGGCGCGAGACCGGGAGACGAAGGACGTCTACCGGGAAAGTAGCAAGGAGAACGCTCGTGGCTCAGGGTACCGTCAAGTGGTTCAACGCGGAGAAGGGCTTCGGATTCATCTCCGTGGACGGTGGCGGTCCGGACGTGTTCGTCCACTTCTCGGCGATTCAGTCGGACGGCTACAAGTCGCTTGACGAGGGACAGAACGTGCAGTTCGAGATCGTGCAGGGCCAGAAGGGTCCGCAGGCTGACAAGGTTCAGCCCGTCTGACGACCCCTCGACCTCAGACAGAGCAGCGCGCGGCCCGGCGGTCGCGCGCTGCTTTGTTGTGGGCCGTCTACACACCCGTCGCGGCCAAAACCGTCCGCGGCCACCCGTGGACCATCGCGCGGCCAGGATGGAGCCGGGCGACAAATCAGCCACACGATCTCGAAAACCGCGCCGCCGAACCGGACGCCGCGACGGGACCCCAACGGGAAGATTCCGGGCGCCGGCCTGTTCGATCATGCGGCCGTCGAACGGCGCGACAACCGGAGAATTCGTAAATCGTTAGAGAGATCGCCCGCTCCGATCGCCGAGCGGTCCGCCGGTCAGAACGGGTTAGGTCGGGGACCGGCGCGGGATGGCTCGACGCGGGATGGCCCGGCGAGTCTCGGTGAAGGCGTCGGTGTGGACCGCGGTGCCGCCGAAACGGCGGTCACTACCGGATGTGTCCACGCTTCAGGCGGGTCCGCGGGGGTAAGTCCGGCCCGCCCCCCGGCGTAGCAGACCGGCCGCGCGAGCCTCGATGGGCTGGCGCCGGGCTGGGCTGGTGGGGGGACCCGGCCGGGCGTCGCGTGGAGGGAGCTCTACGCGACGACCGACCGGGTGTGAGAAGGGCCTCGCCATGCAGCATGGAGGCGGAGTCTTGGCTGCGCCTTAAGAAAAGCTGTAGAGCTGCTGACGAGCGGCCGAGTCCACGCCGGCCGCGCCGGCACGCCACCGGCGACTGGCCGCCGGCCGCCGGCCGCCGGCCACCCTAGCCGCTGGGCTGGCTAAACGGCCAGACCCGGCCGCGGACGGCGAGCTGAGCTGGCCGCGCCCCTCCTCCGTGGCTTCGCCGGACGGGAGAGGGGCGCGGGCTGGACGGCCGCGAGCTACTCGGCGGCGGGCGTGGCGTCATCCGGGGCGGATGCCGCCGGCGGCGCCGGCTCGGCGGCCGAGTCGGTCGACTCGGCAGTCGATTCGGCGGCGGGCTCGCCAGCGAGGATCAGGTACAGCGCGCGCCGGGCCTCGGTGAGGACCTTGTTGGCGGCCGCGACCTGGTCCGCGTCGCCGGTCCTGGCGACCTGCCAGATGGCGGCGTGCAGTTCCTGGGCCGGGCCGAGCAGGCTGGCGCCGCTGCCGGCGCGGGCAGTGAACCCGGCGAACGGATCACCGAGCGTGCCGCGGTTCGCGGTGACGTGCTCCCGGCCGGCCTCGGTGAGGGTGACCAGGCGCCGGCCGCCCTCGGCCGTGACGGTGACCAGGCCCTCGTCCTCAAGCTGGCTGATCGTCGGGTAGACGGCGCCGGGGCTGGGCTGCCAGGCACCGCCGGTGCGTTCGGCGATCGCCTGCATCAGCTGGTAACCGTGCATCGGGCCGTCCGCCTCGGCGAGCAGCAGCAGCACGGCGGCGCGGACGTCGCCGCGGCCGGCGCGGCCGCGGCCACCGCCTGGGCGCCCCCGTCGTCCCCACGGCCCCGGGCCGCCCGGGGGGACCGGACCGCCCGGGGGAACCGGGCCCAGGGGCGGCGGGCCCCCGAACACTCCGAGGCCGGGGCCAGGGAACGGACCCATGCCGGGACCGGGGAACGGGCCCATGCCGGGACCGGGGTGGTGGGCGAACCCCTGGTGGTGGTGGCGACGGAACGGGCCGTGGTGCCGTCGGCCACCGCCGCGCGGACCGTGCTCCTCCGAGCGAGGCTCGGGCCAATCACGATGATCGAACTTCATGGTGTTTCTCCTTGCGGAATGTGTGCGCATACGCGCTGATGGAGGTAGGGGTGCGGGGGCGTCCGTCGGGTGTCCGATCGGCGCGACCAGGCGCACCGGCCGAGCCCGGCGCCTCCCGCGAGTGCCACGGGCACCGAGCTCGCTCCCGGCGTTTGCCTGTCTGGAGCGGGCCAGTGTTTCAGTGACACGCTCACGATATATCGCGTTAGGACGCTTGGCAAGCCCCGGTTGCCGACGAAGTCCGCCGCGATCGCTCCAGGCACTCCGGGCGCTCACGCACTCGGGCACTCCGGGCACTCCGGTCGGAGGCGCCAAGCCGATCCACCGCAAGCTCGGCGCCTCCGACCGGCTCACCGCCGTCCTGCGCGCCCAGCACGCCGGGCTGCTCCCGGCCGGCGCCCGCGTCCCCGCCACGCCCAGCCCGGGAGGCATCGGCCTTCCCGAGCGGCCGGGCGCCCTCGGCCCGACGCGCCGTCCACCCGTCGACGGCCCGGCCGGTGGGCGCCGCGGCGCGCCAGGCGGGCACCGGCGAGGCCGTCGCGAGGGCTCCGGCCCGGCGGACGAGGCCGGATCCCGGCCGTGGCCCGCTGGCGCCGCCTCGCTGAGCGGGCGCGAGCGGCAGGTCGCCCTGCTCGCCGTCGACGGCCTGACGAACCGGGAGATCGCCGACCAGCTGGCCGTGTCGGTACGGACCGTCGAGTACCACCTGGGCCGCGTCAACCGGAAGCTCGGGATCACCCGCCGGGAGGACATTCGCGCCGCACTCACGGTTGGTTCGATCGCGGTTGGTTGAATCGCCAGGTGGATGACGCGTTGCCCCGGGCGGTTCCGGTACGGACGGGAGCTGCCACGACCGTCGGCGCGCAGGAGCCGAGAACTGGTACCGGGGCGCTTCTGGACGGCATGGCCGCGCTCACGGCGCGCCTGGCGGCGGCAGGAGACGGCGGCGCGGTCGAGGTGCTCTCGGAGCGGCACGACCGGCTGGTCGTGCGGCGCGGGGGCGCGGTGCTGAAGGCGCATCAGGCGAATGTCGACCCGGCCGCGCTCGCGGCCCGCCTGCTCGCCGCCGCCGACCCGTGCCTCACCACCGCCCTGCTCGCGCCGCTGCCCATCCCGGACGCCGAGCTCGCCGGCTACGCGGCCCAGGTGGCCGGGCGCTGGGTGAGCGCCTGGCCGTTCGGCCTGGCGCTGGGGCCCGCCGACGCCGATGCCGCGCCGTGGGAACAGGCCGCCACGCTGCTGGCCCGGCTGCACACCGCGCCCTGCCCCGCGGGCATCTCGGGCCTCGCCGCGCACCCGCGCCGACGGCTCGCGCCCGCGATCGGGGCACTGGAGCGTCAGGCGCCGACCCGCCGTCCAGCGAAGGAGCCCGAGGCCGACGCCACGGACACGACCGGGGGCGCGGCCGTGGCGGGAAGCGACCCGGGCGCTGGCGGCTCGGCCCGGACGGCGGTGCTGGCTGCCTACCGCGCGCTGCCGGACCGGGACGTGGTCATGACCGCGCGGCCGGGCCGGCCGGTCACGCTGATCCACGGCGACTGGCACCTCGGGCAGCTGGTCAGGACCGACGCCGACGGATGGCGGCTGGTGGACGTCGACGACCTCGGGATCGGCGACCCGGCCTGGGATCTGGCCAGGCCCGCGGCCTGGTTCGCCGCCGGGCTGCTGCCGCCGGCGGTGTGGACGCGGTTCGTCGACGCCTACCGGGCCGCCGGCGGCCCGGCGCTGCCGCCCAGCGGCGATCCCTGGTCGGCCGTCGACCTGCCAGCGCGGACCTTCGTCGTCGAGTACGCCGCCCGGGCCCTGACCGCGTCGCTGCCGACATCCCCCGGCGGAAGCGGCGGGAGCGGCGGTGAGATCGGGCCAGACAGTGACGAGCGGGTCGGCCCTGACGGGTCCGACGCCCTTGCGGGGCCGGACGATCCGGACGGGCTGGACCCGCTGGGCCAGGCGTTCGTCACCTGCTGCCGCCGGATGCTGTCGTAGCCGTGGTCACCGCACCGCAACGCACCTCGCTGTGCGGCGCGGCGCCGCACGAGGCGCGGCCCAGGCTGTACCCCCCGAGTCGTACATCTGACAGCGCTGTAGAGGATGAAGGCTCAGTAGGCTACGGGCCCGACGAGTCCGCCCCAAGGATGGGTAGGTACACGTGAACCACCCGACGATGCAGTGCCCCAAGTGTCACTCGGCGATGCGGACCTACAGCCGCAACGGCGTCCAGATCGAGCAGTGCGACGGTTGCCGCGGCATCTTCCTCGACTACGGCGAGCTGGAGGCGCTGACCCGACTGGAGGCGCAGTGGGCGCAGCCCGCCCCGCCGATCCCGCCCGCTCCGCCGGCCGCGCAGCCCTACGGCCAGCCCGCGCAGCCCTACCCCGCCCAGCCCTACGGCCAGCCCGCCTGGGGCCACAGCGGTCAGGGTGGGCACGGCATGTTCGGCCATGGGTCCAGCCACGGCCGCCGCGGTCACGGCGGCTTCTTCAACACGTTGTTCTCGAGCTGACCGCGGCCGCGCGGAAAGAGGCGGAAAACGGCGGGAGATCGTTTCGGAACCCCACCGCTTCACCGCCACCGCTTCACCGCCACCAGCTCACCCCCGCCGGTTCACCGCCGGCGGGGCGTGGGCCGGCGACGAGGATGTTCCGTGCGCAGCCATACCGGGGCGCCCCGTGACGTTCGTACGGTCTTCGACCGGGATGAACGACGGTCCACCATGCCCAGCCGGAATACCCCGGGGCGCCTTCGGGTGAGAAAGGCCGTATAAAGGACAGCATGACCGCCGCCGGGCCAGTCCCGCTGCTCATCGTCGGTGCCGGTGGCCTGGCTCGGGAGGCGGCGGAGGCGGCTCGCGCGTCCGGTGAGCACCACGTCGTGGGCTTCCTCGACGACAACCCGGCGCTGTGGGGCGCACCGATCGGCGGCGCCCAGGTGCTCGGCGGCCTGGACCGGGTGGCCCAGTACCCGCGGGCCCGCCTGCTGCTCGGGCCTGGCCGTGGGCGCTCGCGCGCCGTGCTGCGGCACCGGCTCGAGGAGATGGGCGTCGGCGACGACCGCTACACCAACGTGATCCACCCGCGTGCCGTGGTGCCGCCCTCCTGCTCGGTCGGGGCCGGGTCGGTGCTGCTCGCGGGTGCCGTGCTCACCGCGGACGTGACCGTCGGCCGGCACGTCGCCATCATGCCGAACGCGGTGCTCGCCCACGACGTCGTCGTCGAGGACTACGTGAGCGTCTGCGCGTCGGTGACCCTCGCCGGCGCCGTCCGGGTGCGGGCCGGGGCCTACCTGGGGCAGAGCTGCGCGATCCGCGAGGGGCTGACGGTCGGCTCCTGGTCGATGATCGGCATGGGCGCGGCCGTGATCCGCGGGATCGGCGACAGCGAGGTCTGGGCGGGCGTGCCGGCGCAGCTGCTACGCCCGTCCGTGGGCCCCCCGCCGGTCCCGATGAGCCCGCCGGGCGCCGCGCCCCGCACGGGATACGCGCGTTCCGTCCGCTGAACGGGTGGGGCGAATACTCGTCCAGGTGCCCCGCCGCGCGATCTTCGACCATTCTGGCCGGCAAAGACGCCGAGGCGACAGAATTGCTTCTGGACGGTCGCCGCCGGCGGACAGCTCCATACAACTGGAGAACCGGGTTAACTGGAGAACTGGGTTACCGACAATGTGTGACCGTCGGGATCGTTGAACCACACGATTCGATCACCGTCCGGCGATGTCCAGATGCCGAGGCGGTCCTGATCGAGGCCGTCATAGCGGTTGACCCGCACACCTCGGCCGGTGAGCCAGCGCACGGCGTCGGCGAGATCGTCAACCCGCCAGCCGAGCGCCGTGAACGGCTGGGGCACGACCTCGCGCACCGCGCTGACCCGCAGCATCGTGCCGTCCGCCTGGAACACGACCGCCGACGGCGTCTCCTCGACCAGCCGGAGGCCGAGGACCCCCTGATAGAAGTCCAGCGCCCGGTCGAGATCGACCGTCGGCACAAAGGCGATCATCTCAGCGTCAGCGAGCACTCCCCCACCGTCCCATGTTGCCGACACCAATATAGCCCCATCATCTCACTGTGATTTTCCGTCCACCAAAAGCGACGTTGGCGAACGAGACGTGACGCGAGGCGAACGCGCCGGGACCATGGTGGCGAACACATCGCCAACGGCCGGTCGGCGGACGAGGAGTCCGTCGACCGGCCGTCAGCTACCGACCGTCAGCTACCGGGTGCCGGCGCCGGCTAGGCGGCGGCCATCGCGCCGCGGCCCCGCTCGAACGCCGCGGCCGGCTCGAGGGCCAGGTCGAGGACCTCGCGGACGTCGGACACCAGGTGGACGGTGAGCGCGTCGCGCACCGCCGCCGGCACGTCGTCCAGGTCCGGGCCGTTGCGGCTCGGCAGCAGGACGGTGGTGAGGCCGGCCCGGTGGGCCGCCAGCAGCTTCTGCTTGACGCCACCGATCGGCAGCACCCGGCCGGTCAGCGACACCTCGCCGGTCATCGCCACCTCGGCGCGCACCGGGCGGCCGGAGAGCAGGGACGCCAGCGCCGTGGTCATCGTGACGCCGGCGCTCGGCCCGTCCTTGGGCACCGCGCCCGCCGGAACGTGGACGTGGATGCCCCGCTCCGCCAGATCCCCGACCGGGAGCTCCAGCTCGGCGCCGCGCGAGCGCAGGTAGGACAGCGCGATCTGCGCCGACTCCTTCATCACGTCGCCCAGCTGGCCGGTAAGCGTCAGGCCGGTCGCGCCGGTCTCCTTGTCGGCCAGCGACGCCTCGATGAACAGCACGTCGCCCCCGGCGCCGGTGACCGCGAGCCCGGTCGCCACCCCGGGCAGCGCGGTGCGCTCGGCCGACTCGGGCGTGTGCCGCGGCCTGCCGAGGTAGTCGACCAGGTCGCCGGCACCGACCGTCACCGGCGTCGCCGCCGCGCCCCCGGACGGCACGTCCGTCGTCGCGGGCTCGCCACCATCGGCGGCGTCAGCGCCGACGGTGGCGCCGACGCTGGGGCTGGGGCTGGCGGAGCGCGCCGTCTCCAGCGCGACCTTCGCGGCGATCTTGCGCAGCACCCGGGCGATGGAGCGCTCCAGGTCACGCACGCCCGCCTCGCGGGTGTACTCCCCCGCGAGCAGCCGCAGCGCCCCGTCGTCGATCGTCACGTCCGCGGCGGCGAAGCCGGCCCGCTCGAGCTGGCGCGGCAGCAGGTGGTCGCGGGCTATGACGACCTTCTCGTCCTCGGTGTACCCGTCGAGCCGGACCAGCTCCATGCGGTCCAGCAGCGGCTCGGGAATCGCCTCGACGACGTTGGCGGTCGCGAGGAACAGCACGTCGGACAGGTCCAGCTCGACCTCGAGGTAGTGGTCGCGGAACGTGTGGTTCTGCGCCGGGTCGAGCACCTCCAGCAGGGCGGCCGTCGGGTCGCCCCGGTAGTCGGCGCCCAGCTTGTCGACCTCGTCGAGCAGCACGACCGGGTTCATCGTGCCGGCCTCGCGGATCGCCCGGACGATCCGGCCGGGCAGCGCGCCGACGTAGGTGCGCCGGTGGCCGCGGATCTCGGCCTCGTCGCGGACGCCGCCGAGCGCGACCCGGACGAACTTGCGCCCCATCGCGCGGGCGACCGACTCGCCGAGCGAGGTCTTGCCGACGCCTGGCGGGCCGGCCAGTGCCAGCACCGCGCCGCTGCGCCGCCCGCCGACGACCCCGAGCCCCGCGTCCGCGCGCCGGCGGCGCACGGCCAGGTACTCCACGATCCGGTCCTTGACGTCGTCAAGGCCGGCGTGGTCGGCGTCCAGTACCGCGCGGGCGCCGGCGATGTCGAAGGAGTCCTCGGTGCGCTCGTTCCACGGGATGTCGAGCACGGTGTCCAGCCAGGTCCGGATCCAGCCGCCCTCGGGTGACTGGTCGGAGGTCCGCTCCAGCTTGTCGACCTCCTTGAGGGCCGCCTCACGGACCTTCTCCGGCAGATCGGCCGCCTCGACGCGGGCCCGGTAGTCGTCCTGCTCGTCGCCGTCGGCGGCGCCTTCACCGCCCTTGCCGGACAGCTCGCGCAGCTCCTTGCGGACGGCCTCCAGCTGGCGGCGCAGCAGGAACTCGCGCTGCTGGCGGTCCATGCCCTCCTGGACGTCCTTGCGGATGGTCTCGGCGACGTCGAGCTCGGCCAGGTGCTCCCTGGTCCAGCCCAGGACCTTCTCCAGCCGGGCGGCGACGTCGGCGGCCTCCAGCAGCTCCAGCTTCTGCGCCGCGGTGAGGTACGGGGCGTAGCCGGCGGTGTCGGCGAGCGCCGACGGGTCCTCGATCGAGGTCACCGAGTCGACGACCTGCCACGCGCCGCGCTGCTGCAGCAGGGTGGTGACGAGCGCCTTGTACTCGCGGGCAAGGTCGGTGATCTTGCCGTTCACCGGCGTGACGTCGTCGAGAACGGTCGCCTCGACCCACAGCGCGGCGCCGGGACCGGTGCTGCCGGTGCCGATCCGGGCGCGGGCCACCGCGCGGACGACCACGGCGGGCTCGCCACCGGGAAGCCGGCCGACCTGCTCGATGACGCCGAGCGCGGCCACCGGCGCGTACCTGCCGTCCAGCCGCGGGGTCAGCAGGACCTGCGCCTTGCGGCCGTCAGCCGAGGCGGTGGAGCCCACGGAGGCGGCGGAGCCGGCGTTGTCGGGAGAGCGCGACTGGGCGGACGCCCTGGCCGCGTCCACCGCGGCGCGTGTCTCGACGTCGGAGAGCGCGAGCGGAACGACCATGCCGGGCAGCACGACCGCGTCGTCGAGCGGCAGAACAGGCAGCACACGAGTCTGGGTCACGAAGCACATCCCTCACGGTCAACAGACCAGTCATCGCCAAGACCAAGGAACTTGACACTGACCGACTCAAGGCACTGGAGCCCGCCATTGTTCCTCGTCGACCCGCCCCGCCTGTTCGCCCAGACCGAACAGACAGCCGCGGGCCAGTCCGGACCCAGCCGAAGGCACTTGCCTGGTTTTGTCGCGCCCCGGCGCCGGCGGATGGATGCTGCTAGACCAGCCGCGACCCGTGTCGGCGAGCAGCAGAGGAGCCGAGGAGCAGCCATGACGACCGCAACGCCGCCCGTCCCCGCGCCTGGCGCGGAGCCCGCGCCAGTCGGCCCGCCGCCGCCGTTCGACGCGGAGATGGCCGCCATCGTGGAGTCGATCGCCGAGTTCTTACCCGCGGCGATCACCCCGGACATGATCCCGCGGCTACGGGGCAACGGCGGGGTCGGCCCTGGCCTGACGAACGAGGACCTGGCCAGGGACGGGGCGTTCGAGGTCAGCGAGGTGTCCGTGCCCGGCCCGTCCGGGGCGCCGGACGTGGCGTTGCTCGTCTGCCGCCCGACGCCGGCGACCATCGAGGCGGCCGGCGCCGACCCGGAGGCCGCCCAGCCCGTGATCTACCACTCCCACGGCGGCGGGATGATCGTCGGGGACTTCCGGACGGGACTGGCGAACATCCTGGACTGGGCCCAGCAGTTGGGCCTGGTGGCCGTCTCGGTCGAGTACCGGCTCGCGCCCGAGCACCCGCACCCGGCGCCGGTCGAGGACTGCTACGCGGGCCTGCGCTGGACCGCCGACCACGCCGGCGAGATCGGCGGCGACCCCGACCGCCTCGTCCTCGCCGGCCTGTCCGCCGGCGGCGGGTTGTCCGCCGCGCTGGCGCTGCTCGCCCGCGACCGGGGCGGCCCCGCGCTCGCCGGCCAGGTGCTCATGTCCCCGATGCTCGACGACCGCAACGACACCCCGTCCGCGTTCCAGATGACCGGCCGCGGCGTCTGGGACCGCTCCGCCAACGAGACCGGGTGGGGCGCGCTTCTCGGCTCCGCACGCGGCGGGCCCGGCGTCTCCCCCTATGCCGCGCCGGCCCGGGCGGCGGACCTGTCCGGGCTGCCGCCGGCCTACGTCGACGTCGGCTCGGCCGAGACCTTCCGCGACGAGGACGTCGCCTATGCGAGCGGCATCTGGCGGGCCGGTGGGCAGGCCGAGCTGCACGTCTGGCCCGGCGGCTTCCACGGCTTCGACATGCTCGCCCCCCAGACGGCCCTCGCCCGCGAGGCCAAGGACGCCCGGCTGCTCTGGCTGCGCCGCCTGCTCGGGAGATGACACCATGGCTCGCCCGTCGGCCGCGGAGGCGCGCCCGACGGGCGGGCGACTCAGGTGAGCGTGGCGATGTCGATGACGAAGCGGTAGCGGACGTCGCTGGCCAGGACCCGCTCGTAGGCGATGTTGACGTCGCCGGCGCCGATCAGCTCGATCTCGGCGGCGATGCCGTGCTCGGCGCAGAAGTCGAGCATCTCCTGGGTCTCGCGGATGCCGCCGACGTTCGAGCCGGCGAGGTTGCGCCGCGTCTGGATCAGCGAGTAGGCGAAGTGGTTCTGCGGCTCATCCGGGCCGCCGACGTTGCACATCGTCCCGTCCAGGCGCAGCAGCGACAGGTACGCGTCCAGGTCGAGGCTGGCCGACACCGTGTTCAGGATGAAGTCGAGGCTTCCCCGCAGCTCGTCGAACGTCGCCGGGTCGCCGGTCGCCCGGTAGCGGTCGGCGCCCAGGCGCAGGCCGTCCTTCTCCTTGGCCAGCGTCTGGCTCAGCACGGTGACGTCGGCGCCCAGCGCGTGCGCGAGCTGCACGCCCATGTGCCCGAGCCCGCCCAGGCCGACGACGGCCACCCGAGAGCCGGGTCCGACCTTCCAGTGCCGCAGCGGCGAGTAGGTCGTGATCCCCGCGCACAGCAGCGGCGCGGCGGCGTCCAGCGCCAGCGCGTCCGGAATGCGCAGCACGAACGACTCACGCACGACGATCCGCTCGCTGTAGCCGCCATAGGTGGGCGTGCCGTCGCGCTCCCTGCCGTTGTACGTCGCCACCGGATGGGCGACGCAGTACTGCTCCAGGCCCGCCACGCACGGCTCACAGGTCCCGCAGGAGTCGACGAAACAGCCGACACCCACCCGGTCACCGACCGCGAACGCCGTGACCTCGTCGCCGACTGCCGCGACGACGCCGGTGATCTCGTGGCCGGGCACCATCGGGAAGATCACCGGGCCCCAGTCCTCGTTGGCCTGGTGGATGTCGCTGTGGCAGATCCCCGCGTACCTGATGTCGATGACGACGTCGTCCGGGCGCGGGTCGCGGCGCTCGACGGTGGCAGGCTCGACGTTCGCGCCCACGGCCGGGATGGCAAGTACACGTACGGTGGCCATCGTTCTCCTGTTCGATGAGGCGGTCGGCGGAAAGGTCTCGGTGGGGCCTGGGCAGGCCGTCGCTTCCTGGTCGGACGCGGACCACCGGTACGGCGAGCGTGCCCGTCCATGAGCCTGCTCGGACCCACCCGCGTCGGCATGGTGCTCGCGGCACAGCTATCCGTCGGCGGCTATCCGTCGGCGGTCGCCCGCGCTGACCGGTGCCCGCGCCGCGTGCCCGCACGCCGCGGGGCCGGGCGCAGGCGCGTCACCCTGACCGGCCTCGACGGCACGCCCAGCGTGGACCGGTGGGCGGAGGCTGGCGGCGTGCCCGACGGCGACGGAGCCGGGCCGATGGCGGCGACGGCCGCCGCCGCCATCGCCCGCCCGTAACGATCCGCGCCGGCCGACGGGAGCGGGCAGGGTGTCACCGGCGCCATCTGGCGCGGGCAGAAGTGCACCCCGTCGGGGCTGCGCACCGTCACCATTCCGTCGGGCCCGCACTGTTCGCCCGGGCGGCACGGCAGCGTCCAGGTGAACCGCCCGTCCGGCAGGGTCACCTCGCTGCCCGCGGGCACGACGCTCGTGTCCGGCAGGTCGTGGGCGATGTCGCGCCAGACCTGGTCGAGCGGGGTGAACCCGCCGTCGCTGACCTGCTGGTCGAGCCGCGGCGGGGCCTCGACCAGCAGGACGTGGGAGCCACCCCGGGTCAGCCGCGCGACCGCCTTGGTGACGTCCTCCCGGTAGGCCTCGACGAGGTCGCGGTTCTTCATGCACCGCGACCCGGTGTTACCCGAGAAGGACAGTACCGCCACGGTCGGGTGCCACTTGCGCGACTGCTTGCGCATGTCGTCGAGCCAGTCGCAGGGAGCCGTGCCGCCGTACGTGTGGACCAGCAGGGACGTGCCGCCGGCCGCGGTCACCGCCGCCTTGAACGACCCCTGGGCCTCCCAGGCCAGCGAGTCCCCCCACAGCGCCACCTTCCGGCCTCCGCCGTCGCCGCCCCCGTCCGGCCTGCTGACGACCGCGACCAGTCCCAACAGCACCGCCCCGATGAACAGCCACCCGATCGGCCCCGGCCGTCGCGCCGCCACCCCAGCCCTCGCCCCCCTGCTCTACCGTGCGGCCACCGGCCACGCGAGGCCGCGCGATTCAGGCTCAAACACGCGGCGGCTACGCAAAGGATGCCCCAGGCACCAGGTCCGCATGCCGCTCAGCCGGACTCTCGCATGCCACGGCCAGGCCACAAGGAAGGCCCCGCGCGGACGGGGTCAGCTGGCGGCGAGGAAGCGGTCCAGGACGCGGACGCCGAACCGGAGGGCGTCGGTGGGAACGCGCTCGTCGACGCCGTGGAACATGCCGGAGAAGTCCAGGTCGGGCGGGAGACGCAGCGGGGAGAAGCCGAAGCAGCGGATGCCGAGGCGGGAGAACGACTTGGCGTCGGTGCCGCCGGAGAGCATGTAGGGCACGGCGCGGGCGCCGGGGTCCTCGGCGCGCAGCGCGGCGGCCATCGCGTCGACCATCGGCCCCTCGAACGGCGTCTCGACGGCCCGGTCGAGCACCACCCATTCGCGGCGGATGTCCAGCCCGATCAGCTCGTCGATCTGCTCGATGAACTCCTCCTCGTGGCCCGGCAGGAACCGGCCGTCGATGCCGGCCGTCGCCTCGCCGGGGATCACGTTCACCTTGAAGCCGGCGTTCAGCTGGGTGGGGTTGGCGGTGTTGCTGATGGTGGCGCCGATCATCCGCGCGAGCGCGCCGAGTTTCGCGACGGTCGTCTCCAGGTCGTCGGTGTCGATCTCGATGCCCAGTGCTTCGCCGACCTCGTCGAGGAACTGGTGCACGGTCGGCGTCAGCACGATCGGGAACCGGTGCCGGCCGACCCGGGTGACCGCCTCCGCGAGCGCCGTCACCGCGTTGTCCGAGGCGAGCATGGAGCCGTGGCCGGCGCGGCCGCGCGCGGTCAGCTTCATCCAGGCCATGCCCTTCTCGGCGGTCTGGATGAGGTAGAGCCGCAGGTCGTCGTTGATCGTGTAGGAGAAGCCGCCGACCTCGCTGATCGCCTCCGTGCAGTCGGCGAACAGGCCGGGGTGGTTGTTCACCAGCCAGCTCGCGCCGAGCGGCCCACCGGCCTCCTCGTCGGCGACGAACGCGACGACCAGGTCGCGCGGCGGCTTCCGGCCGGTCCTCATCAGGTCGCGGACGACGGCGAGCGTCATCGCGTCCATGTCCTTCATGTCGATCGCGCCGCGGCCCCACAGGCAGCCGTCGGCCTCCTCGCCGCCGAACGGGTGATGGGTCCACTCGGTCGGGTCGGCCGCGACCACGTCCAGATGGCCGTGGATCAGCAGCGGCGGGCGGCTCGGGTCGGCACCCTCGACCCGGGTGATGACGCTGGTGCGGCCAGGCTCCGACTCCAGCAGCGTCGGTTCGAGGCCGACCTCGGCGAGCTTGGCGGCGACGAACTCGGCGATCGTGCGCTCGAACCCGTCGCCGTTGCCACGGTTGGTCGAGTCGATCCGCAACAGGTCCCTACACAGTTCGACGACCTCGTCCTGCGCGCCCGTGCTCGGCACTTCCGCCGCGGTCACGGTGGTCAGGGGCCCGGATCCGGCCGGTGTCCCCGGGTAGGTTGTCGAGTCGCTCGCCATGCCTGACAGTCTGCCCCTGGCTTCCCACGTACGCCGGATCGGCCATGGAAACAACCCGATCTCGGCAATCTGCCGGCAACACTGAGACGAACGTCACTCGACCGTACGGGCCGAGCGGTGTCCCGGCAGCGGGTCGGTCTGGCGAGCCACGGGGCGCGGATCCACGCGGCTTCGGACGCCTGGCTTTCGGGTACACACCGGCCGACCCCGCAGCGGCACCACGCGGTACGCGGTGGTGCGGTGGCGTCTGGAACACGCCGCGGACAGGCCGCTGGCCGGCGCAGTTAGTCGGGGTGGCTGGAAGGGATGGCTCATGACGCTGTATCGGTGCCCACGAGCTGACCTGCACTGCAAGGCGTTGTTCGAGTCGTCAGGGGACCTCGACGATCACTACCGGTGGACGCACGGCTATCGGCGTACCTCGCGATATCTCGCGTCACTTCGGCCGATTCGGATGCCGACGACCGGCGAGCCACTACCGACCAGGGGCGAGGCGAGCGGGTTTGGCCCGTCCGCGGCGACCGGCACGGCGCGCCTGCGCCGTACGCGCCGCGAGACCGCCGGCGCGAGTGTCCTGTCGCGCCACCGCGCTCGCCGCGACTAACGCCGCGGCAGCGGGTCTTCTCTCGACGCTTCAGGCGGGCTGGGCTGACGTGCGGTGTGCGCGTTCGAGGAGGTCAGGGCCGGCTACCTGACAATGTCGTAAGATTCGCAGGTGTTGCCTTCCCGTCGACCACTTTTTTTGCGATCGATCTGGGCCGGGGGGCGAGCCCCCACGGCCGGGCTAGGACTGGCGGTCCGGGTATGCCGGCGAGGTGGCTAGTCCGATGGCGACCCAGCTCTACGAGCTCCAAGCCCAGTTCTTTCGTTCCCTGGCACATCCGGCCCGTATCCGCGTTCTCGAGCTGCTTCGCACAGGCGAGCGCTCGGTCGGCGAGCTCGTGGGCGAGGTCGGCCTCGAGGCCTCCCACCTGTCCCAGCAGCTCGGCGTACTGCGCCGCGCCGGCCTGGTGACCACCCGCAAGCAGGGCACGACCGTCTACTACGCGCTGGCGACGCCGCTGATCGCCGGGCTGCTCGACCAGACGCGGCTGATCCTCACCGGCGTCCTCAACGAGCAGGCGGAAATCCTGCGGGACCTTCTCGCCGCCCAACCCTGACACGCACCGCCGCGAACCAGTCACGATCAGACACCGAGCCACACATACACCGAGACACCGAGACAGCAAGAGATCGAGACACCGAGGCACCGGCAGGAGCGGCGGGCGTCCAGGACGCCCGCCGCTCCTGCTCGGCACCGACCGGTCAGATCGATGCGCCGCCTCTAGCGATCAGTGGCGATCAGTAGGACGAGGCTCGCGCCTCGTCCTCCTCGTCGTCCTGCTCGTAAAGATCGGCCCAGCCGCCGGAACCCGCCGTCGCCTCGGCCTCGCCGTCAAGATCGTCGTCCGGTGCGCCGCCAAGGTCGGCCCGCAGCCGGTCGAGATCGATGTTCGGCGAGTGGTACTTGAGGTCTCGAGCGACCCTCGTCTGCTTTGCCTTGGCCCGACCCCGCCCCATGGCCCGACTCCCTTCCGCGACGCCGGGGCTCCCGCCGCCGCGCACGTGCTCGTCGCCCGTACCTGTCGCCTGTGAAACGTCGACGACACCGATGGCCAACCCGCCCACGCCGCCGCCCCGCACGCCGGCATCACCCGGGCGCCCAGGCTCCCCTAGCCCGGGCGACCATCGATGCCGGCCGCTCGACGCTGCCAGCACGTCCGCGTCGACCGCTCGGTACCAACCGGCCATAGCCGGCTGTCTCGGGGCCTACGCGGTCGCCTCGCCCGTCTGACGGCGGTCGTCGTCAGTAGTCGACCGCTGAATACCTTACAACCTCGTCAGATTGTGAGCGTTGCGGTCGCCGTCGTTGCGGCGACTACCACCTTCGTACCCCTGGCGTACCTCTGGTCCTCGCGCCCGCGAGCTCGGCGCGTCACCCCTCCGGGGTAAGGGGACCATGCTGCGCTCCTACGCGAGGAACCTGCACACTGGGGGCGTGACGGACGAGCGCAACGTTCTCGGTGACCCGCTGGAGCCGTGTGGCACCGACCCGATGACCGGTTTCTTCCGGGACGGCTGCTGCAGCACCGGGTCGGAGGATCTCGGCAACCACACCGTCTGCGCCGTGGTCACCAAGGAGTTCCTCGACCATCAACGCGCTGTCGGCAACGACCTGTCCACCCCGCGCCCCGAGTGGGCCTTCCCCGGCCTGCGCCCCGGCGACCGGTGGTGCGTGGTCGCGGCCCGCTGGCTGCAGGCCTACCGGGCGGGCGCCGCGGCGCCCGTGGTGCTCGCCTCGACGAACGCCCGCGCGTTGGAGATCGTCCCGATCGAGGCCCTGCGGGAGCATGCCGTCGACGTGCCGGCGGACCCGCGCTCGCTGACCTAGCCGGGAGCCGTCGCCGCCGGCGGCTGGTCAGCCGTCGATCCAGCCGTTCTTCTCGGCGAGCCTGGTCAGACCACGGCGGACGGCCAGGATCTGCGCGCCGGTCAGCGTCGGCTCGGCCTGCAGCAGGAGCTCGGTGATCTCACGGGTGAACTCCTTCGCCGACGGGACGTAGAAGAAGTCCTCGGTGTCGTCCCCCGCCTCGCGCGTCGGCCCCTCGGCGGCGTCCGCGCCGGCGGCCGGTGACGGGCTGGCCTGCGCCGCGCGCACCAGCCGCGCGCCGGTCGCCTTCGGTCCCCGGTCGCCCTGCTCGACCTCGAACTCCATCGTCACGCCAGCGGTCACCAGGTGCTTGTCTACCAGCAGATCATTGGCATGGAGGAAGATGTCCTCGCCGCCCCCGGTCGGTGCGATGAAGCCGTAGCCTCGCACCTGATCAAACCTCAGGACCCTGCCTGTGCGCACACATCACCCCGAAAACACCGATAAGCCCGAACCACGACCGCATCACGGTGCATGAGAGGCGTCACACGGTCAACGGCCGGCAGGGCGGCCAAGCCGGCGGTCCTCGGGGAGAACCCGGGCCGCACCGCTCCGTCGGGACCGGCAGACCGGGCGGGGACGTCATCCCCCCGGGCAGACATCGCGGGCCGGGGGAAGCCAGCCACATCACTGGCCGGCGAACACCTTGGCCCGTCTCGGGCGCGTTCTCAGGCACGTTCGTACGGCCTGCGGCCGAGTGTAGCCGAGCCTGGACACCCCGTTCGCCACGTTCGCGCGGCTCCCCACCCCGCCACCCCGGACGACGTGGTCTCCGCCGAAGGAAGCCAGACGAGAGAAGGTCAGAAGAACAGGGGCGACGGGGCGAACTCGGCGCGGATCTCGGGCTCCGGGTCGCGCACCACCCGGGTGGGACGGTCGAACACCATCGTGGCCCGGTCACCGGTGCCGTACGCCGGCCAGGCGGGCAGGCCGGAATGGTTCGGGTCGCCGGATCGGGCGAAGGCGATCCAGGCGCCGGCCACCTCGTCGATGAGGCGGCCCAGGTCGGCGGCGTCCCCGCCGATCCGGGCCCGGTCCGGGTTGTCGAAGACGAGCGGCAGGTCCAGGCAGTGCGGGGCGCCGAGGATCCCGCCCAGCGCCGAGGAACGCCAGGCGAGCAGGTATCCGAACACGGGTGCGCCGCCCGCCGCGGCCTTGCGCTCGGCGAGCAGCGACGTGGCGACCTGGAAGCCGATGCCCTTGCTCCAGGCCCGCAGGAACGACGGCGTCCAGTACGGGCGCAGGTCCCGCAGCAGCTCGACACGCAGGTCGGCGCGCTCGCCCCAGGCCCCGGCGAGGCCGGGAGCGACGTCCGCCATGGTGAGCGCGCCGAACCGGGGGTCGAAGGCGGACATGAACGTCGCCTCGTCCGCGGTGGCGCCGACCAGCAGCGGTACGTCCCGCTGGGTCGCCGCCGGGACCGGGTCGAACGGATGGGCCGGCAGCGCGACGCCGTCGAGGACGGGGGCGAAGCCCGGCGAACCGGCGCTCTCCCCCGCCCTGGCCACGGCGGCGGCCGCCGTCAGGAGCACGCCCGCGGGGATCTCCTGAAGCCGGTCGAGGCGGGTGGCGTCGAGCTCGAGGGCACGCAGCAGCGCGCGCGCCGCGCGGTCGGCGGTCTCGGCGGTGACGGCTCCGATGCTGGGGCCGCTCTGGATCGCCGCGCGGTGCACCAGACCGGCGGCGGCCGGCATGGCGAGCAGGGTGCAGACCTTCGCCCCTCCGCCGGACTGGCCGAACACCGTCACCCGGCCCGGGTCCCCGCCGAAGGCCGCCGCGTTGTCGCGGACCCAGGCGAGGGCCAGGGCCACGTCGAGCATCCCCGCGTTTCCCGACCCGGCCCACCGCTGGCCACCCAGCTCGGCCAGGTGCAGGTGGCCGAGTACGCCGAGCCGGTGGTTGACGGTGACCACGACGACGTCGCCGCGGCGGGCCAGCCGGTCGCCGAGGTAGGCGGCGTTGTTCGCGCTGCCGCTGGAGAAGCCGCCGCCATGCAGCCAGACCATGACCGGGCGGCGGGCATCGTCGCTGGCCGGGGTCCAGAGGTTGAGGTTCAGGCAGTCCTCGCTGACCCGCCCGCGGTCGCCGCCGCCGGACAGGGTGACCAGCGCGATGCCGCGGGCGATCGCGGCGGCCCGGTCGAGGCCGGGCTCGTCCGCGCCGTACCGGGMACCCAGCCGCAGCATCGACTGTTTGCACCGCGGTCCCCAGTCGACGCGGTCCCGCACGCCCGCCCACGGCTCGGCCGGTGCCGGCGGGCGGAACCGTCCCGCTCCGGACGTCGGCCCGCCGTAGGGAATCCCGAGGAACGCGAGCGTCCCGTTCTCCTCGACCCGCCCGCGCACCTTTCCGACTGTGGTCTCGACAACCCTGGTCTCGACGACGCCGGTCAACGAACCTCCAGGCGGGGTCAGAGCCGGCCACCGGCACCGCCGGCGATCGCGGCGTCACCGGGCGGCACCGCCGCTTCCGCATGCTAAAGCCGTCGCCGTCCCGTTTCCGCGCTTTCAGGCCGGTCGGCCCCTCCTCGAAGCCGGACGCGGTTCCGGGGCCGGAGGGGAGCCCGCGCGGCGCGCGACAGGCCGGTGCGCGGCGGCGGCCGCCGCGAGGGGAGTGTGGGCGGTGCCACGCCGTGGCGCGGACGCGCGAGGGCCCGTGGGAGGGGCGAGGACGGGCGCGGAAGGATAGCATCCGGGCCATGGCACGTACACCTGTTAATGTGACGGTAACCGGCGCCGCCGGGCAGATCGGATATGCGCTCCTTTTTCGGATCGCGTCCGGGCAGCTCCTCGGCGCGGACACCCCGGTCAAGCTGCGCCTGCTGGAAATCCCGCAGGCGGTCAAGGCGGCCGAGGGAACGGCGATGGAACTCGCCGACGCCGCTTTCCCGCTGCTTTCCGGCGTCGACATCTTCGACAACCCGGTGAAGGCGTTCGAGGGCGCGAACGTCGCCCTGCTGGTGGGTGCCCGGCCGCGCACCGCCGGCATGGAGCGCGGTGATCTGCTGGAGGCCAACGGCGGCATCTTCAAGCCGCAGGGCGCCGCCATCAACGCCGGCGCGGCGAGCGACATCAGGGTCCTCGTCGTCGGCAACCCGGCGAACACCAACGCCCTCATCGCCCAGACCCACGCCCCGGACGTCCCGGCCGAGCGCTTCACCGCGATGACCCGCCTGGACCACAACCGCGCCATCTCGCAGCTGTCCGCGAAGCTCGGCGTCGGGGTCGCGGACATCAAGAAGATCACGATCTGGGGCAACCACTCGGCCACCCAGTACCCGGACGTCTTCCACGCCGAGGTCGCGGGGAAGCCCGTCGCCGACCAGGTCGACGAGGCGTGGCTGGCCGACGAGTTCATCCCGACCGTCGCCAAGCGCGGCGCCGCGATCATCGCCGCGCGGGGCGCGTCCTCCGCCGCCTCCGCCGCCTCCGCCGCCATCGACCACGTGTACACCTGGGTGAACGGCACGGCCGACGGCGACTGGGCCTCGATGGCCATCCCGTCGGACGGCTCCTACGGCGTGCCCGCCGGCCTGATCTCGTCGTTCCCGGTGACCGTCAAGGACGGCAAGTACGAGATCGTCCAGGGCCTGGAGCTCAACGCGTTCTCGCGCACCCGCATCGACGCCTCGGTCGCCGAGCTCGTCGAGGAGCGCGACGCGATCCGTTCCCTCGGCCTGATTTAGGCTCTGTTTCTGGTTCGCTCCGTCCGGGCACGGCACTCCGGCCCCTTGCTCGCTTCGCTCCCAAGGGACCTCCGCGCCGTGTCCTCCTCCGCTCACGGGCGCTCCGGCGACCTCCGCTGCGGCCCAACCCACGTCGCTTCGCTCGTGGGCCGGGCCTCCGCGGAGGCGCGCCTTCGCGCCAGCATGGTTGCGGACCGCTTTGCCGTCGCCGATGCGAAGCAGCACCCTCGGCGGGTTCACGTCACGCCCCGCGGAATCGGCTTCGCCGATTCCGCGGGGACCCCGTCGCTCGTGACGGGCCTCCGTGCCCCGCCCGGCCGGCATCCGTCCGGCCCCGCGACACGCTCCCACCAGTAGGCGGGGCGAGGCGTCACCGTCCAGCCGTGAAGGCGACGCCATGCCCATGCCCGCCGCCTCCGGTACCGCCGGATGAATGGCGGGCTCAGTGCTGCCACGTAATCTCGGCCGAAAAGGTACCGGTGGCCGGGGACGCCGGCGTACGCTCAGGTCCGCCCGTTTTGGGGGGAGGCGTGAGTGCGCACTGGCGCTATGCGGGTCGGCGTCGTACTCCCGCTTACCGAGTATCCCTGGAAACAACCCTCTTACCTCGAAATACGTGACCTGGCCATCCAGGCAGAAATCGCCGGTTTCGACTCGGTCTGGGTGTTCGACCATCTTCTGTTCCGCGGGCCGGGTGAGCAGACCGAGGGCGCCTGGGAGTCGTGGACGACGCTGTCGGCGCTCGCGGAGGCGACCTCGCGGGTGACGCTCGGCACGTTCGTGCTGTGCGCGGCGTTCCGCCACCCCGCCGTCCTCGCGAAGATGGCGGTGACGCTTGACGAGATTTCCCGCGGGCGACTGGTCCTGGGCCTCGGCGCCGGCTGGCACCGCCCCGAGTTCGACGCCTTCGGCCTGCCGTTCGACCACCGCGCCGAACGGCTCGCCGAGCAGCTCCAGATCATCACCGCGCTGCTGCGCACCGGCCACGCCGACCATGACGGGCGCTTCCACCAGATGCGCGACGCCGAGCTGCGGCCCGGGCCGCGCCGGCGGATCCCCGTGCTCGTCGGCGGGGGTGGCCCCCGGCTCCTGCGGCTGACCGCCCGGTACGCCGACCTGTGGAACACCTGCTGGTACGGCGCGCCGCCCCCGGTCGGCCCGCCGCCCCTGGACGGCCCGCTGGATGACCCGTCGGGAAGCGCCGAGGAGGCCAGCGCCGCCGCCAGCCCATGGGCGGGCGACCTGGTCCGCGTGCTCGCCGCCGCGCGTTCCGCCTGCGCCGCCGAGGCCCGCGACCCGGCGACCCTCGGTGTCACCGTCGGCGTCAACGTCACGCCGCTCACCCCCGGCCACCCGTCGCCGCACCCGCCGCCCGACTACCCGATGCTCGCCGGCCCGCCGGACGTGATCGCCGCTGGCCTGCGCCGCTACGAGGCGCTCGGTGTCGACCACGTGATCTGCAACCTCAACCCGCACCACCCGCAGGCGCAGCGCCTGCTCGCCACCGCGCTGTCCCTGTACCGCGCCGACGACAACGCCGGCCCCGCTCGCGAACCCGCCCTCCCGCCGCCCACGGCCGCCGCCGCCGCCCCGGCGGGGAGCCCGACCGACCGCCGCCTGGACACCCGAGACACACCGAGGAGCGCCGCCGATGTCGTGGATGATCGACGAGGCCCGCGTCCGGCCGTTCCTGGCCGCCGCTGACCGCCGGGACCTGCTGGCCCTGCTACGGCGCCCGGCTGGCGCCGGCGGCGAGACGTTCGGAGGCGGTGAGACGTTCGGCGACGGCGCCGGCGGCATCGCGCCTGGCCGCGGCGGTCTCACCGGCGCGAGCCCGGCCAACGGGTTGCCGGGCGGCCCGGGCGCGCAGGCGCCGAAATGGAAGGACTTCAAGGACGGGAAGGACTTCAAGGACCACAAAGACAACAAGGACTTCAAGGACTGGAAAGATCTCAAGGACACGAAGGACCGAAAAGACAGCAAGGACTTCAAGGACACCAAGGACAGCAAGGATTTCAAAGACTTCAAGGACGGCATCGACGGCGCGCAGGCCGGAACCTCGGCGGGGCGCGCTCCCCGCGACCGGGCGGCCGGTCCCGGACCGGAGAGCGCCGTCGACCCGGCGGCTGCCGGGATGGGCGCCAGCCCGGCCACCGGCGGTGATCCGCTCCGGCCCGCCGCGGTCGACGAGGACGACATCGGCGCAGTGCTGCGCGCCTCCCGCGTCAACCGGTACCTGCGCGACGCCGGCATCGTGATCTGACCGTCGCGCCAGCGGACGAGACAGGACAGCGATGCCCACCGAGCAGCACGCGCCGCCGGCGCGGCCGGACCTCAACGCCGGTGCCCCGCGGACCGCCGGCGACGCACCGACCGCCGCCGCCCCCCTCACCGCCGACGACCTCCTGATCGTCGCCGACCCCGCGGACCCCGTCGCCGCCGAGGTCGCCGCCTACCTCGCCGAACACGGCCGGCGGGCGGTCACGCTCGACCCGTTCGACGCGGCCCAGCTGTTCACCGTCGAGGTCCGCAGCCGAGCGGCCGACGGCGGAACGGCCGACGAGCGACCCGACCAGGCGGACGCCCAGGTCGGCGCCCAGGTCATGGTCAGCGTCGTCCCGCCGGTTCCGATGTTCCTGCGGGTGCCGGAGCTGGCCGACGCGGCGGCGAGCTTCGACGCGCGGTTCCAGTACCAGGAATGCGTCGCGCAGCTGTGGGCCGCCGCGGCGCTGACGGACGCTCCGGTCGTGAACCGGCCGACGTCCCGCGCGTTCGGCGGCGCGCTGTCCGAGTCGGCCGCGCTCACGGAGCGGCGTGCCGGGGAACCGGCCGGCTCGGTCGAGGTGTTCGCCGCGACCTTTCCCGACCCGGCCGAGCAGGTCGACGAGAGCTGGTGGGTGCGCGACGCCGTCACCGGGCACACCGCCGTCTGGCCGGGCCGCCCGTCGGGTGGCGGCCCGTACCGCGCCCGCTGGTCGGCCGCCGACCCGGCGTTCGAGGTCGTCGTCGTCCTCGGCGCCGACGCGTGGCGGTGCACCACCGCCGAGATCGACGACCTGGAGCTGACCGCGCGCAGCGTCGCGCTCGCCGGCCGGCTCGGGCTCACCCTCGCGGTTGTCGTCTGGCGGGTCGACGCCGACGGCGGCCGGGCACGGCTCGTCGAGGTCGACCCGTTCCCCGGCGTCCAGCTGCTGCGCATGGTCTGGCTGGGCCTTGGCCCGCGGCTGCTCGCCCTGCTGTTCGGCGACGGAGCTGTTCGGTGACCGAGGTGTTCGGTGACGGAGGTGATCCGACATGAGTCCTGAGGCCCATGACGTCCGCCGCGACGGGCCGGACCTGGCCGCCGCGCGCGTCGTCGCGCTCGGCATCGGCACGGACGGGACGTTCCGGCACTTCTGCGCCGCCGGGGCGCGGCTGGCCGCGGACGTCGTCGCGGTCGACCTCGCCGAGGTCGCCGAGGAGGGGGACTGGCGGCTCGCGATTCCCGACGACGGCGCGAGCCGGCTGGTCACGGCCCGGGGGGCGGTCGACCTCGACCCGGCTGCCGGCTACTTCGCGCGGCTCGTCGACCTGTCGGCCGTCGAGCCGGACCCGCGTCTCGCCGCTCGCTGGCGCGCGCTCACGAGCGCGCTCGCCGCGTGGCTGGACCACGTCCCCGGCGCGGTCGCGAACCGCCCCACCGCCTGGGCCGACAACGGCACGAAGCCGCTGCACGAGGCCCGCCTCGCCCGCGCCGGGTTCGCCGTCCCGGCGAGCCTGACCAGCTCGGACCCGGAGGCGTTGCGGGCGTTCGCCGCCGCCGGCCCGACCGTGGTCAAGGCGCTGTCCGGGGTGCGGGCGACCGCGCGCGCCGCGAGCCCCGCGGAGTTCACCGCGGCGGCCGGCTTCACGCCGGCCCAGGGCCCGGTGCACCTGCAACGGCGGGTCGCCGGCGTCGACCTGCGCGTCCACGTCTGCGGCGACGCGGCGTACGCCCAGCGGATCACCGCGCGGCCGGACGCGGAGGCGGCGCACGGCGCGGACACGCCGCCGGTGGTCGACTACCGCGAGCTCGACGCCACCGGCCTCGACTTCGCCACCGTCGACCTGCCGGCCGGCCTGAGTCGACGCCTCGTCGCCGCGACGGCCGAGTCGGGCCTGCTGTTCGCCGGCTGGGACCTCAGGGCCGACGAGGAGACCGGCGCCTACTGGGTGCTGGAGGCGAACCCCATGCCGGGCTACGACTGGTACGACCGCCGCGCCGGCGACGAGATCACCGCGGCCCTCCTCGGCGCCCTCGTGCCGGCCGAGTCACGCGAGGCGGTCCGCGCGTGACCGCCGCGAGACTTCTCCAGACGGCCGCGACCGGCGCGAGAGTCACGGAGACGGACGCGGGAACGGACGCGGGAACGGACGCCGCCGAGCTGGGCGAGACCTCGCTCGCGACGGCCCGCCTGCTGTCGACCGAGGAGGCGGACGAGGTCCGCGCGGACGTGTACCGGGAACGGCCCGCCTGGCTCGACCGCGGCCACGCCTTCCACACGCTTGGCACGCCGAGCTACCTGGACCTCGCCCCGGAGGCCCGCCCCGGCGAGTACGACCGGCTCGCGGCGCTGCATCGGCCGCTGCTGCGAAACCGGTTCGGCCGGCTCTACGACCGGCTCGGCGCGACGCTCACCGAGCTGCTCGCCGCCCCGGTCCGCTACACCGACACGTTCGCGCTGCCCGGCTTCCACCTCTGGCGCACCGAGGCGATCTTCCTGAGGCCTCGCGCGCCGGTGCACTTCGACCTGCAGTACCAGTTCTTCGACTGGCCGGGCACCGTCGACCGGGCCAGGGTGCTGTCCTTCACCCTGCCGCTGCGGATGCCGGTCGCGGGCGGCGGGCTGAACACCTGGGACGTCGGCTACGAGTCGTTCCTCGACGCGCAGCGGCGCGGCTGGATCGACGGCGCCGGCGACCTGCGCCGCTTCCACCCGCTGCGTTACGTCCCCTACACCGCCGGCGAGCTGGTGGTCCACTCCGGCCATCTGCTGCACCAGGTGGCGCCCAGCCCGTCGGTGAGCGAGGGCGACGAGCGGCTCACCCTGCAGGGCCACGGCATCTGGAACGCCGACCACTGGCTGCTCTACTGGTGACGGCGGTGTTGGGGGTGCTGGCGGTGGTGGCTTCCTAATGCGTCTGTCAAGCGGCGACGGCTGCGTTGGGTGCCTGGTAGGGGGTCCGGTTGCGGATGATCGCGTGCAGGACGTTGACGCGTCGGCGGGCGAGCGCGAGGACGGCCTGGTGGTGGGTCTTGCCCTCGTCTCGTTTCCGCCGGTAGTAGGCCTTGCTGGTGGGGTCACAGCTGACGGCGACGAACGCGGACTGGTAGAAGACGCGTTTGAGTGCCTTGTCGCCGGCGGTGGGTCGGCGCAGGTAGCGGACCCTGCCGGACTGGCGCAGGACGGGAGCGAGGCCTGCTGCGGCGGCGAGYTGGTCGCCGCTGGGGAACCGGCCGATGCCTCCGGTGACGGCGAGGAACTCGGCGGTCAGGGTGGCCCCCATGCCGGGCAGGCTGCGGATGAGGGCCGCGTCAGGGTGGCGGTCGAGGACCGCGGCGATGTTCTTGTCGATCTGGGTGAGCTGGTCGCGGCCGGCGAGCATCTCGCGGGCCAGGCCGCGGGCGAGATCGGCCGCGACGGCTTCGCCGGGCACGGTGACGTGCTGGGCCTGGGCGGCGGCGAGCGCGGCTTCGGCGAGCGCGGCCAGGTCGCTGTCG
>NZ_MBLN01000083.1:0-103842 GCF_001854645.1 Pseudofrankia sp. EUN1h
CTCGTGAACCTCTTCCCGGGGCGCTTGCCTTTCTGATAACGTCGACGTGTAGGCTGCTATTCACCTCTGGCTTACACGGAAATCATGACAGGCTCGGCCAGCACTCCGGCCGCATCCCCCAACAGGCCCCGGATCTGCAACACCTGGCCCTCGTCCGTCGCCTGCGTCCAGGCGCCCAGTCCGCCCGCCGCCGTGTGCGCCGCTGTGTCCCGTGCCATGGCCAGCGCCTCCCGCAGCCGGCCCTGCCCCCACAGCAGGTTTGTCAGTTCCCCGGCTGCCGCCGAGGCGCCCCGGTCGTCGCCCGCCGAGGTCGCTGCCGCCAAGGCGGCGCGTAGTACCCCCTCCGCTCCGACCGGATCCACCCGGCTCAGCACCCGCCCATACATCCCCAGAGCCCTCGGCGCGCCGGTAGCTTCGGCGACCCGCGCCAGCAACGGCAACACCCGACCCGCTACCCCCGGATTCCGCCCCGTCCGCCGATACGCCTCCTCCAGGAGGAACGCCGCCCGGTCGAACTCGGCCAGCCGCAGCAGGTACGGCGCCGCCGCCACCCCCGCCCGCACCACCAGCTCCCCTTGCTCCGCAGTGCCCTCACGGCCACGACCCACGTCAACACCGGCATGCCAGAGGTCGGCCAGCTCTTCGTCGACCGCCTGCCGCACCCCGGACGTCGCTGCGGCTCGCACCACTTCGGCGACACCGGGATGCACTCCGAACCCGCCGTTCCTGCCGTTCGTCGCCGAAGCTGACGTGTCCGGTGTCTGGGGATCCACCGCAAGGACGGCCAGTGCTCCTACCGCCAGCTCCCGGGTCAGGCCTTCGACCGCGGGGGGATCGCCCGAGCGGCCCAGCTTCGACCAGATCTCGGCCCAGGCCGACTCGATGATCCAGAGCTGTCGGTCGTCCTCCTCCAGGCAGCAGACCACCTGCAGGAAGAGACGGGCGGGGTCGGACAGCGCCGCGACCGCGATCTCGACCCAGCCGGCCAGCGCGGCGAGGAACCCACCGGCGCCGACGGCGGACTCGCCGGACCCGAAGAACGCGTCCAGCGCACGGCCGTCGGCGGTGGTGGCCTGCTCGGCGAGTGTCACCCGGGCGGCGAACACGTCGCGGCCGGCGCGGGCTGCGGCGTCCGCCAGCTCCAGCAGCTTCGGATGGCCCTGGACGACCCGCAGCGCCCGGACCAGCAGGGCACGGTCCTCCTCCACCTCGGCGGGGCTGGCCGCCGTGGCCAGGGTGGATTCGCGTTCGGCGCCGGGGTCGTGGTCGTCGGCGTGGAGCAGCGCGCGCAGCCCTGGGAGCTCGCGGGCGAGCAGCGCGGCCTCGGCGAGGGGGAGGGCGTTGACCGGCTCGACGCGGATGGCTGGGTCGAGGCCGGCCGGGCGGATGCGGCTGGTCAGGACCACGCGGGACTGGCCGCCGCGCCTGGTCAGCGCGCCGAGAAGCGCCGGCCAGCGGGGATCCCGCCAGTGGCCATCCTCGCCCAGCAGGGTCTCCAKATTGTCGAGGACGAACAGGACGCCGACGCGGGCGCAGAGATCGGCGAGGGTCGGGAGGTACGCGGCGAGCCGGTCGGCGGTGGCGGCCTTGTCCGCGATCGGGACGTCGAGCTGTGTTTCCAGTGCAGCGGCGAAGGAGGGGAGGCCCTGGAGGTAGTCGTCGGGTGTGTCGGATGCGGACCAGAAGACGACCTTGGCGAAGTTGTCGGCGTGCTGGTGGGCGAGCTCGACGGCGCAGGCGGTCTTGCCGGCGCCGGCCATGCCGTGGAACAGCACCCCGGACTGGCCGCTGCGTGGCGCCAGCGCGGCGGAGGCACGGGTCATGACGGCGACGCGGCCGACGAACCGGRCCGGCTCCGCGGGCAGCCAGGCTGTCCTCGTCGACACGGTCCCCAGGTCGACGGCGCCGGTCGGGGCGGCCAGCCGCAGGCCCTCGGCCGGGCCGAGCAGGACGGGAGTCACGGCACAGGGCGGCGGGATGGCGGCCGTGGGCGCCGGGCCGGCCGCGTGGACGACGGCCAGGCCGGTCGCCGTGTCGAGGGTCCTGCCCTTGTCGAGGAGCAGGTCGTAGAACCTGTCGGTGAGCCGGATCGCGAACTCGTCGCCCACCGGGTAGCGCATCGCCAGCACCGCGCACCCCAGCGCGTCCACCAGCCCGCGTGCCAGCCCGGCGCCGGAACCGTTCCCTGAGTCTGCCCTGTCCGGGCCCGCCGCCGTGGCGGCGGTGGCCTCGGGTGTGGCGTTTCGCTCGACCTTTTCAGCCTGGTCGTCGAGGCCGAGCCAGCGCAGGATCTGGGCGGCGTCGGCGGCGGCCGACTGACAGGCGGACAGGACGGCGAGCTTCATCCGGCGCCGGGAAGGGCGCAGCATCTCGATCAGGTCGACGGTCGAGATCCGGTCGAGACGGCCGTCGGTCCGCTCCAGGGCCAGGGTGTCGACGGTGCCGTGGCAGGACAGATGCAGCAGATCCCATCCGTCGGCTTCCTCGACGGTCGCGCGCAGCTTCTCCCGGGTGACGCCGTACTGCAGGACGCGCAGCTCGATCCGGTAGCCGCCGCGGCCGGCGAGGGTGCGGATCAGGTCGACGAGCGCCCGACGTTCCCGGCGCAGTGCCAGAGGGCTGGTGCCGGAAGGCTGGGAGAACACCGCGAGCACCCGCAGTTTCTCGCCTACCGGGGCCTTGCTCGCCGCCCAGGCCGGGGCGGGTGGCATTCCGGCCGGAGCGTCGAGCAGGTAATCGAACGTAGCGTTGTGCGCGGCCAACGGCCGGCCGGCGACGTGGGCGATCTCCCAGGGCCAGTCCGGCAGGAAGCGGAGCCGCTCCGGTACCTCGACGGTGACGGTGACGGGCGCCTGGTCTGCGATGACCTTGCTGATGGTCGGGCCGAGGGCATGTGCGGCGGCCCACTCGCCGACCTCGCCGACGATCCGGGTCGCCGACGCCACTCGCTGATCTGGCGCGGTGTTCGCGTGCAGGTAGTCGTGAAGCCCGGTGAACGCGGCGAACTCCCACTGGCCACGGCTGGCGCCGAGCTCGACCGGATGATCCGCGATCGGGTTTCCGGTGGCGCCGTCAACGAGCAGCCATCGCCATCGCAGGCCGTCGGCGATCTCCACCGGCCGCAGAATCAGTCCATTCGCCACGCACGGCACCCCCGATCTTTCGCCGTGGGTCGACTGTAGCGGTCATGGTGGCAGATCCGTCGCGCTCCGCATCGAACCGCCGCGCCCCGGCCGCTGACACCCGACTCCTGGGTGATGTCGGGTTCCGACGTGACGTCGAGGCTTCTGATCGCGCCTCCGGGGCTCATCTGCCTCCTGACGTGCTGTCCGTTCGCGCGGTTCCGCGGAACCGCGCGAACGCGTGAACGGACAGCACGCCGCGGACGTCGACCGAGGGGCATGCCAGCGTCGAGGCGCCGACGGCGGGAGGTTGTTCGCACGGGCAGCGGCGCGGCGCGCGTTCGCCGATGAAGTGCGGTGGGGTGCCGGCGATCCCGACGCCGGCGCGCCGAACAGGCGCTGATATCCGTCGTCGCGACGTCGTATCTTCTCGGGGTCTCGACGCGCCGCGTGGACAAACTCGTCGAGCAGCTCGGTGTCGCCCATATCTCGAAGTCGCAGGTCTCGGAGCTCGCTCGTCATCTCGATGGCCAGGTCGAGGCGTTCCGCTCGAGGCCGCCCAACGCGGGGCCGTACCGGTTCGTGCAGGCCGACGCGCTGACGATGAAGGTCCGCGAGGACGGCAGGGTGATCAACGTGCACTGCCTGCTCGCGGTCGGCGTCAACGGCGACGGGCACCGCGGGATCCTCGGTCTCGACGTCGTGAGCAGCGAGGACGGCGCCGGCTGGCTGGCGTCCTTCCGCGGCCTTCTCGCCCGTGGCCTGACCGGGGTCCGGCTGGTGACCTCGGACGCCCACGCCGGCCTCGTGGCCGCGATCGGCGCGACGCTCCCCGGCGCTTCGTGGCAGCGGTGCCGGACGCATTATCTGCGGGATCTGCTGACGTTCACACCGAAGGGCTCACAGCCGTGGGTCGCCACGTCGGTGAGAACGATATTCGATCAGGCTGACGCGAACGAGGTCGCCGTCCACTTCGACCGGGTCGTCGACGCTCTCATCGAGAAACTACCCCGCGCCGCGACCCATCTGGAGGAAGCGAAAGCCGACCTGCTCGCGTTCACCACCTATCCCCGGGAGATCTGGCGCCAGATCTGGTCCTCCAACCCGCAGGAACGGCTCAACAAGGAGATCCGTCGACGCACCGATGTCGTCGGGATCTTCCCGAACCGCGACGCCATCATCAGACTCGTCGGCGCGGTCCTCGCCGAACAGCACGACGAATGGATCGAGACCCACCGCTACTTCGGCCTGGAAATCCTCGCCAAAACCGACCCAGCCGAAACAGCACCCGACACACCCGAGATCAGCGTGACCACCGAAGCCCTCACCGCATAACCTGCACCAGGGATCACGCGACGTCACTCTCCGTACACCACGCCGCTGGACGTGACCCTCAGTGATCGCTGTGTGTGCCCTGCCGTGGTTGCCGGCGGGGCACAATCGCGACCACCGGAGGGCCGAGACGGCGATCAGGCCGCAGGTCCGACCGCTGGGGGCGGCAGTGGTGAACTCGCAGGTCACAGCCGTCTGCGCGAAGTCACAAATGTAGTGCTTGACCACCGCGGTGAACGGAAAGTACTAATGGGCGCGGACGGCCACCCGTACTTCATCCCGCCCTATTCGGTCGACACCCGGCAGCGGCCCCGGCGAAACCCGCTCCACCGCACCCTCGACCACCTCTACACTGGAATCTGGGAACCTCCAGACTGACTCCAGCGCTGACATTCCCCAGCCGGGAAGGCGACCCCTGCGGTCGTCATCCCGGCATGTCTGCGTTCGGCTGGTCGGCGGATGCTGATGAGGGGCGGTCAGCGGACCTTCGCGAAGAAGGCGCGGAGATCGGTGGCGAAAGGACCCGGCTGGTCCATCGCGATGAAATGGTGGCCGGCCGGGTTGTCGTCCGGCCAGTGAACGATGGTGTTGTGGCGTTCGGCCAGTCGGCGGATGCCTGGCGGTCCGCTGTAGACGCCGGTGGGCGCGGCGGTCTGGCCTTCGGGCCAGCTGGAACTGGTGCTGTCGTAGTACGGCCAGGCTGACGTTCCGAACGTTCCGGTGAACCAGTACAGGCTCACGTTGGTCAGGAACAGGTCCCGGTCGATCACCTGGTCGAGCGGCCGGCCCGAGGCGTTGAACTCGTGGAACTTCTGGGTCATCCAGGCCAGTGCCCCCAGCGGGGAGTCGTGCCACCCGTACGTGAAGGTCTGGGGCGCGGCCCGCAACAGCGCGTGATGGTCGACGCCGCTCGCCCAGTCCTGCGACATCATGCTGGCGTACGCCGCCCGCTCGTCCTCGGTCAGGTCGGGAAGATCCTTCTCGGTAGGAAAGCCGAGACCGCTGACGACGTGGACGCCCACCACCTGGTCCGGCGCCGCCCTGGCCAGCTCCGGTGCGACATAGGCGCCGAAATCCCCGCCCTGCGCGCCGTACCGCTCATAGCCGAGACGGCGCATCAGTTCCGCCCACGTCCGGGCCACCCGCGTCGCGGTCCAACCAGTCTCCCGTGGCGGTGCGGAGAACCCGAATCCCGGCACGGAGGGCGCGACCACATGGAATGCCTGGGCCGGGTCGCCCCCGTGCGTGCGGGGGTCGGTGAGGTGGCCGATGAGGTCGGCGAACTCCACGAACGAGTTCGGCCAGCCGTGCGTGAGGACGATCGGCAGAGCGTCGGGCTCGGCCGAGCGCACGTGCAGGAAATGGATGTCCTGGCCGTCGATCTCCGTCATGAACTGCGGGAACTCGTTCAGCCGCGCTTCGTGCGGGCGCCAGTCGTAGCCGTCACGCCAGTAGCCGGCCAGCTCTCGGAGGTCGGCGGCGGGGACGCCGCGGCTCCAGTCCTCGCCGGGCAGTTGCCGCGGCCACCTGGCGCGGCCCAGCCGCTCGTTCAGGTCGTGCAGGTCCGTGGTGTCGATCTCGATCTGGAACGGACGGATCTCGGCGCTCATGTCTCTCCCGATTCGTCTCGACAACGGGATCAACGCTAGAACCCCTACAGGCCGGAACCTGTCCTAAATTCGCGGACCTGATGCCGGCCGTCGGTTCGGATTCGTGCTCCAGGCCCGATCGCCAAGCCGGGATGGCGACCAGACGCGGTCTCCATCCCGGCCATCCGTGCCTCGATCGCGGGCGTCAGAGGCCGCGGGTCAGAGGTCGAACTCCTCGGGGGACAGGCCGACGGCGAAGCAGGCCTCGCGGACGACCGCCTGCTCGGTCTTGTCGAAGCTGCCGTCCGCGCCGCCGATGATGATGCCGATCTGGATCACGGCGCGGGCCTCGGCCGGCTTCTTCTTCGTCTTGCCGATCTCCTGGAGCACCGAGACCTTGCCGAAGGCGAAGTCGGCCATCAGTTTGTTCAGGTACTCGTTGAAGCGCCGCTGCAGGTCGTCGGCCGGGAAGTTGTTGAGGACCTCGTTGGTCGCGATCAGGCCGGCCACCCGCTGACGCTCCGCCGGGTCGACGCTGCCGTCGGCGGCGGCGACCAGCGCGCACATCGCCATGCTCGCGTCGCGGAAGGCCCCGCTCTTCAGGTCGTTCTTCTTCGCGACCAGCTGGGTCTGCATGCCCTGTGCCGACTGCCGCAACTGATTCCAGATTGCCACCGCTGCTCCTTCGCGCGCGGCCGGCCGGGCGGGTATGCCGGGCCGGTCCCTCGTCCGCCTCCGACCGGATCGCCGCCGGGTGCCGTCGCGCCAGCAGGGTCGCCGCTGGCGTCGGCGACGGGCCGCGCCGTCGTCGGCGTTGCCGAATCTGCCCAGACAACGTCCGACGATCGCGGTGCGCTCCCGGCGCCCGGACGACGAGTCACCGGCGGGGGTTGACCTCAAGCATGCTTGAACTACCAGAGTATCGCCATGATCTTCACCGAGGCCGAGCGCCGGTATCTCACCACTCACCCACTGGGGCGTCTCGCCACCGTCGGGCCGCGCGGGGCGCCGCATGTCCACCCGGTCGCGCTCTGGGTGGACCTCGACGCCGGGACCATCGACATCGGCGGCCCGGCGCTGAGCCGTAGCCAGAAGTTCCGCAACGTCCAGGCCGACCCGCGGATCTCCCTCATCGTCGACGACCAGGCCACCMCCGAGGAATCGGTGGGGCCGGGCGGCCAGACCGGACGGGGCCTGGAGATCCGCGGCAGCGTCGAGATCCTCGTCGCCGGGGAGCCGCCGATGACGGGGTTCGGCAACGACGTGCTCCGCGTGCACCCACACAAGATCATTTCTTGGAACGTCGATGGACCTGGCTACACCACCCGCACCGTCTCGGCCGCTGCCGCCGAGACCGGGCGGCGGCGCTGGTCCTGGCCCCCGGTGACTGACGGCGAGCCCGTGTGAGCGTCGCGGCATTGCGCTCGAACCGGGCGTCTCTGACCGGGATGTCTCGAAACCGGGTGTACGGTGACGTCCGCCGCGTGCCGAGACAAGGCGCCGGTGTCTCTTCACAACGGATCGTCCGGCACGTACCTGCCGGTGGAGGGGAAACAAGATGGCGACCGTGGTCTTCGAGAAGGCCGAACGGCGATATCCCGGAGCGCCCACCGCGGCGGTGAAGGGCATCGATCTGACGATCGAGGATGGCGAGTTCATGGTGCTCGTCGGTCCCTCGGGGTGTGGCAAGTCCACCACACTGCGCATGCTCGCGGGGCTCGAGGAGGTGACCTCGGGCCGCATCCTCATCGGCGGCCGTGACGTCACCAACGCCCCGCCGAAGGACCGCGACATCGCGATGGTCTTCCAGAGCTATGCGCTGTACCCGCACATGTCGGTCTTCGAGAACATGGAGTACTCGCTCAAGATCGCCAAGGCGCCCAAGGAGGAGCGTGAGCGCCGGGTGAAGGCCGCGGCGGCGCTGCTCGGCCTGACGGACTACCTCGACCGCAAACCGAAGGCGCTCTCCGGTGGTCAACGCCAGCGGGTGGCGATGGGCCGGGCGATCGTCCGGGAGCCCCAGGTCTTCTGCATGGACGAGCCGCTGTCGAACCTCGACGCCAAGATGCGGGTGCAGACCAGGACCGACATCGCGAAGCTGCAGGCCGACCTCGGTGCCACGACCGTGTACGTCACCCACGACCAGGTCGAGGCGATGACGATGGGTGATCGCGTCGCGGTGATGAACGAGGGCGAGCTGCAGCAGGTAGCCGCGCCGATGGAGCTCTACCGCCGGCCGGTCAACCTCTTCGTCGCCGGCTTCATCGGCAGTCCGCAGATGAACCTCCTGCCGGCCACGGCGACCGACGGCTCCATCCGGCTCGGCGGGTACACCCTGCCGGTCCCGGCCTCGACGCTGGCGAAGCTGCCCAGGGACCTGACCGTCGGTCTGCGCCCGGAGGCGTTCCACGTCGTGCCCGACGGTGGCCTCCCGCTGGACGTCGTGGTCGTCGAGCACCTCGGCTCTGACTCGTACGCCCATGGCACGGTGCCGCTGGGCTCGGGGACCAGCAACCTGGTGGTACGGGTCCCGTCGAGGCAGGAGGTCGCCAAGGGCGACCGGCTCCGGGTGGCCGTGGACGGTGGCGACATCCACCTCTTCGACACCGTCACCGGCCTGCGCCTGAGCGCCTGAGCGCCTGAGGGTCTCAGGATCCGAGGGTCTGAGCGCCTGACCAGCGTGCTCGCCCCGGCCGCCCGTGGCCGGGGCGAGCCGGGCGGGCCGGCGCTGGGCGGAGGCGTCGTTACGTTCCGGTGAAACCGGGAGATTCCGCTTGACCTGAATAAGTAAGGCTGGTCAACTAACAAAACATCCCTGGGCGGTCGATCGGCCGGGCGGCCCAGACGGCTCTGTGGCAGCCAGTGACAGTCAGGAGACGGGAGTCCGATGAAGAAGAAGCTCACCGGTCGGGTCGCGGGCGGCGTCGCGCTCGTGGCGGCGACCACGCTCGCGCTGACCGCGTGCGGCGGTGGCTCGTCCGACGACGGCTCGACCACCCTCAAGCTCGTCGTCGCCGACTACGGCACCGGACCCGACAACGCCAGCTCCAAGTACTGGCAGGGCATCGCGGACGACTTCCACGCGGCGCACGCGGACATCACCGTCAAGGTCACGTCGATCGCGTGGACCCAGTTCGACCAGCAGGTCCAGACGATGATCCAGAACAAGCAGTACCCGGATATCACCGAGGGCGACTACTTCTCGAACTACGCCGAGGACGGCCTGCTGTACCCGGCCTCCGACGTGCTGTCGAACCCGGGCAACCTGCTGCCCGCCTTCAAGGACCAGGGCACGTTCGACGGGCAGCAGTACGGCCTGCCGTTCACGACGTCGAGTCGCACGCTGTTCTACAACAAGAAGCTGTTCGCGCAGGCCGGCATCACCAGCGCGCCGAAGACCTGGGCCGACGTGCAGACCGACGCCGAGAAGGTCAAGGGCCTCGGCCAGATCGGCTTCGGGCTGCCGCTCGGCGCCGAGGAGGCGCAGGCCGAGTCGTTGCTGTGGATGCTCGGCGCCGGCGGCGGCTTCCAGACGGACGGCAAGTACACCATCGACAGCGCCGCCAACGTCGAGGCCTTCACCTTCCTCAAGGGCCTGGTCTCCGCGGGTGACACCGAGCCGAACCCCGGCACCGTCAACCGCACCGACCTGTGGCAGAAGTTCGCGCAGGGCCAGGTTGGGATGATCAACGGCTCGCCGGCGCTCATCCCGATCATCCAGGAGGCCGGCAAGCTGCAGGACAGCGACTGGACCTCGGTCCCGATCGCGGGCAAGACCGGTCCGCTCGCGACCACGCTCGGCGTCTGCGACAACGTCGCGGCGTTCAAGCCGAACGGCCACCAGACGCAGATCAAGCAGTTCCTGGACTTCGCCTACCAGGACAAGTACCAGCTCCAGTTCGACAAGGAGTACAAGCTCCTGCCGGCCACCACCACGGCGACCACGGCGCTCGCGTCCGACCCCGTGTTCGCGCCGTTCCTCACCGCCCTGCCCAAGTCGATCCAGTACCCCAGCGACACGTCGTGGGCGAACGTGAAGACGAAGATCCAGCAGACCATCGGCACGGCGGTGACCGACGACCCGGCGTCGGTTCTCGGCGACCTGCAGAAGTCGGCCGCGGCCGGCAGCTAGGCCAAAGGGGGCGCGAAGATGGCGAAGCCTCGCGTCCCCGGAGGCCGTCGGACAGCCCTAGATCTCATGCCACCTCGGGCTGGGTCCGGCCCCGGGGCCGGACCCAGCCCGAGGCATGCTCACCTCAGTTGTCACCAGCTGTCCGGTATTCACAGCTATCCGGTATCCCAGCTGTCCAGCTGTCCAGCAGCCGAACCAGAACGTGAGGATCAGATGGCCGCCCTGCGTCGCCTGACGCCCCTGGCGTGGCTCGGCCCGGCGCTCGTGCTCATCGGCGTCGTCGTCCTATGGCCGGTCGTGGTCATGGTGCAGTCGTCGTTCCAGCACATCGGCGGTGAGGGCTTCGTCGCCGGCTACAACGGCACCGACAACTACCGCCGCCTGTTTCACGAGCCCGACTTCGCCGAGGTGTTGCTGCGGACGCTCCTGTGGGTGGTCGTCGTCGTGGTCGTGACGATGCTGGTGTCGCTCGGGCTCGCGCAGCTCTTCCACCAGCGGTTTCCCGGGCGCCGGGTCGCGCGTTGGGCCCTGATCGTCCCGTGGGCCGCGTCGGTGATGATGACCGCGCTCATCTTCAGGTGGGCGCTCGACCCCAGCAGCGGCGTCATCAACCTGTTCCTGCACCAGATCGGTGTCGTGGACAAGCTCGGCTCGAACCAGGCGCACTGGCTCGGCGACCCGCACCGCGCCCTGCCCTGGATGATGGCCGTGGCCGTGTTCGTGTCGGTCCCGTTCACGACGTACGCGATCCTCTCGGGGCTGCAGGGCATTCCCGAGGACGTGTACGAGGCGGCGTCGCTCGACGGGGCGACGGGGCTGCGCACCTACCGCGACATCACGCTGCCGCTGCTGCGGCCGGCGATCGTGGTCGCCACGCTCATCAACGTCATCAACGTCTTCAACTCGTTCCCGATCATCTGGGAGATGACGCGGGGCGGCCCGGGCTACCAGACGAGCACCTCGACCATCTACATGGTCGACCTCAAGCAGGGCAATGTCGGCGAGGCGGCCGCGATGTCGGTCATCAACTTCGCCCTCGTGATCGTGATCGTCGTGGTCTACCTGTCGACGACCCGTTGGAAGGAGCAGGTGGACCGGTGAGGACCTCCCGTGCCCGCACGGTGGCGGTCGCCGCCGGGGCGTACCTGGTCGCGATTGTCTTCCTGCTGCCCTACGTCGAGATGGTCATCACGGCCGGTCGGACGAAGAACGAGCTGCTGGACGCGAATTACTTCCCGAAGCACTTCACGTTCTCCAACTTCACGTCGCTGTGGTCCGCGGACGGGCTCGGCGGCAACATCTGGGTCAGCCTGCGGGTCGCCGGCGGCGCCACCCTGCTGGCGCTACTGGTCGCCGTGCCGGCCGGGTACTACACGGCGCGGCACCGATTCCGCGGCCGCACGGCGTTCCTGCTCGTGGTGCTGGCGACCCAGATGTTCCAGCCGGCCGCCATGCTCGTCGGCCTGCAGCGCGAGTTCACGAACTTCGACCTGCCCTCGGCGACGGTGTCCCTGATCATCGTGAACGCCGGGTTCAACCTCGCCTTCGCGATCTGGATCCTCAACGCGTTCTTCGCCTCGATCCCGGTCGAGCTGGAGGAGGCCGCGCAGGTCGACGGCCTCAGCCGGATCGGCGCGCTCGTGCGGATCACCCTGCCGCTGGCGGCGCCGGGCATCGTGACCGCGCTGATCTTCACGTTCATCACGGCCTGGAACGAGTTCCTGGTCGCTCTCACCCTCAGCCTGGGCTCGCCACCGGGCGACCGGCCGCTGACCGTGGCGATCGACGGGTACGTCGGGCAGTACTCCACCGACTGGGGCCATCTGTTCGCGGGCGGCCTGGTCGCGACGGTACCGGTGATCATTCTCTTCGCGCTGATCGAGCGCCGGGTCGTCACCGGGCTGACGGCCGGAGCGGTCAAGTGACCGTGGGGGCAGGCGGGCGGGCGGGCGCGCCGCGGCGGCGCCAGCTCCGGCCGACCGGCAAGCTGCTCGCCGAGGACGCCAGGCGACACCACCGGGCCCTGATCCTGCAACGCCTGTTCAGCGAGGGGCCGGTCAGCCGCGCCGACCTCGCCCGGGCCACCGGCCTGACCCGGGTGACGGTGTCCGACCTGGTGGGCGGCCTGATCGACGACGGCCTGATCGTCGAGCTCGGCTCGCCGGCGGAGGCCCGGGTCGGCAAGCCGCCGACACTGGTGGGCATCGCCGCCGACGCCCGGCACATCGTGGCTCTCGACCTGTCGCCCGACGACCGCATGATCGGCACCGTGCAGGACCTGCTCGGCGCGGTCAAGGCGCGCGTCGAGCTCCCGCGCGAAGGGCGGTCCGGCGCCCAGGCCGTCCAGCTGGCGGTGCGCCTGGCCGGCCAGCTGCTGCGGGCGACGGACCGGCCGGTGCTCGGGATCGGCGTCGGCAGCCCGGGCATCGTCGACGGCCGCGGTGTCGTGCTTGACGCGCCCAACCTGAGCTGGCGCGACGTCGACCTCGCGGGCACGCTGCACCGCGAGTTCGGCGTCCCCGTCCACGTCGCGAACGACGCGAACACCGCCGTCCTCGGCGAGCACACGTTCGGCGAGGCCGGCGACAGCGACTTCCTGCTGCTGCGCATCGCGACGGGTGTCGGCGCCGGCCTCGTCGTCGGCGGTGTCCTCGTCCAGGGCCACGGGTCCGCGGCGGGTGAGATCGGGCACGTGATCGTCGACCCAGGGGGCAAGCCATGCGCCTGCGGGCGTGTCGGCTGCCTGGAGACGGTGCTCGCCGTGCCGCGGCTGCGGGAGCGGGACCCGGCCACCCTTGCCCAGGTCGGCGAGGTGCTCGGCGAGGTGCTGGCGCCGGTCGTCGGCCTGCTCAACCTGCACCAGCTCGTCCTCGCCGGCCCGCGGGACCTGCTCGACGGCGCCCTGCGCGACGCCGTCGACCAGACCGTCCGGGAGCGCACGATGTCGGTGACCACGGCGGATTTCGTGGTACGCACCTCTCCGCTGGGCGACGACGTCGTCCTCGCCGGCGCCGCGGTGCTGGTGCTGTCCGGAGAGCTGGGGGTCTCGTGAGCCGAACCTCCCCGATCGCAGACCTCCCAGATCCGCTTCGCGGATCCGGCAGGAACCCTGCCGGCGATCGAGCAGGAACCCCGGGAGCAGGCTCGCCGCGCGCGCGGGTGGGGCTCGACATCGGGGCGACCAAGATCCTCGGGGTGGTCGTCGCCGACGACGGGACCGTGCTGGCCCAGGCCAGGCAGACGTCGGTCGCCGGGCCCGACGGGGTCCTGGCCTCCGCCGGGGCCGTGCTCGAACGGCTCGCCGCGGCCACCGGCGGGTCGCTGCCGGCGGTCATCGGCGTCGGGGTGCCCGGCATCGTCGACCGAGGCACCGGCACGGTGAAACACGCCGTCAACCTCGGCCTCGGCGGCGACTGGTTCCCGCTCGCCGAGCGGATCGGCGCGCGGGCCGGCGACCTGTGCCCTCCGGGAGCGGGCTCGGCCCGGGTGACGCTCGAGAACGACCTCAACGCCGCGACGTGGGGCGCCCATGTGCTCAGCGGTGCCGACGACCTCGCCTACGTGAGCCTCGGCACCGGGCTCGCGGCGGGCTTCGTCCTCGACGGCGTGCTGCGGCGTGGGGCGCACGGCGCGGCCGGCGAGATCGGGCACGTGCCCGTCGACCCGGCCGGCGAGCTGTGCTCGTGCGGGCAGAAGGGCTGCCTGGAGCTGGTCGCGTCCGGCTCGGCCGTGACGGCGGCGTGGCCGTCGCCGGACCAGCCCGCCGCCCAGGCGCTGTTCGCGGCCGCGTCGGCCGGCGACCCCGCCGCGGTCGCGGCGCGGGACCGATTCGTGCACGGCGTGGCGGACGCGGTCCGGATGCTCGGCCTGACCGTGGACCCGGCGGTGATCGTGCTCGGCGGCGGCGTCGCGAACCTCGGCGCCCCGCTGCGCGACGCGGTGGCCGCGGCACTGCGCGCGCAGGCGGCGACCTCGCCGTTCCTCGCCTCGCTGGACCTGGCGAGCCGGCTCGCGCTCGTGCCTCCCGGCATGCCTGTCGGCGCCCTGGGCGCCGCGATGATCGGGGATGCCGGGTGACCGGGCAGCCCAGATGACCGGCGCGGCCCAGATGACCGGCGCGGCCCAGATGACCGGCGCGGCCCAGATGACCGGCGACCTGCGCGTCGTCGGCGGTCTCGACGCCGCCGGCCGGCCGGTGGACGTCGCCATCGCGGGCGGTCTGGTCGTCGATGCTGCGGGCGACGCTGCGAGCGGCGGATCGGGCGGAACGCCGGAGTTCGACGCCAGCGGCCGTTATGTGCTGCCCGGCCTCATCGACCTGCAGGTCAACGGCGCCGGCGGGTGTGACCTGACCGACCAGCCGGACCGGCTGTGGGACGTCGCCGCCACGCTCGCCCGCTTCGGCGTGACCGCCTTCGCGCCGACGGTGATCAGCTCGTCGCCCCGGGCGCGCGCGGCGGCGTTGGCGGCCCTGCACGCCGGCCCGCCCGCCGGCTGGGCCGGCGCCGTGCCGCTCGGGCTGCACTTCGAGGGGCCGATGATCGCTCCCGGCCGCAAGGGCGCGCACCCCGAGCGCCGGCTGGTGGCGCCGTCGGCGGCCGTGATCGAGGGCTGGTCGCGGGCGGCCGGTGTGCTCATGGCGACGGTGGCGCCCGAGCTGCCGGGCGCGCTGGAGGTCATCCGGGAGCTCGTCGCCCGCGACGTGCTCGTGTCGGTCGGCCACACCGAGGCCACGGCGGCGCAGGTCGCGGCCGCGGTCGCGGCCGGGGCCACGCTCGTCACCCATCTCGGCAACGCCATGCCGCCGTTCTCCGCCCGCGAGCCGGGACCGATCGGGGCCGCGCTTGGCGGGTCGGGTTTGGTGGCCGGGGTGATCGCGGACGGCCTGCACCTGGACCCTCTCACGCTGCGGCTGGCGTGGCGCGCCCTCGCTCCCGGCCGCTTCCTCGCCGTCAGCGACACCACCGCCGCGCTCGGCATGCCCGATGGCCCGGCCCGGCTCGGGGACCAGGACGTGATCGTCTCGGCCGGCGCCGTCCGCCTCGCCGACGGGACGCTGGCCGGCTCGGCGGCGTCGCTGCCCGAGTGCCTGCGCACGCTGGTGAGGACCACGGGCTGCGGCCTCGCCGACGCCGTCGCGTGCGCCACGTCGACACCCGCCGCGCTCGTGCGCGACCCGGCCCGGGGGCGGCTTCGGCCGGGAGCGCGCGGCGACGTGACGGTCCTCGACCGTGATCTCGACGTGGTCGCCACCGTCGTGGCCGGCCGCGTCGTCCACGACGCGAGCCTGTGACTCTCCACGGCACAGGCCGCACCGCCCACGACACGAACGGAAGGTGCTGATGGAGGTCGTGCCGCTCACGACCGCCGGGGACGTCGCGGCGCTGGCGGCCGACGTCGTGGAGGCGCTGGTGCGCCGCCGGCCGGCCGCCGTGCTGGGACTGGCCACGGGCTCGAGCCCGCTGCCGGCCTACCAGGAGCTGATCCGGCGCCGCCACGCCGGCACGGGTCCGCCCTACGACGAGGTGACCTGCTTCAACCTCGACGAGTACGTCGGCCTGCCGGTCGGCCACGAGCAGAGCTACCGCGCGACCATCGCCCGCGAGCTCACCGACGGGCTCGGCGTCGACCCCGGCCGGGTGCACGGCCCCGACCCGGACGAGGACGGCCTGGCGACGGCGGGGGAGCGGTACGAGGAGCTGATCCACAAGGCCGGCGGTGTCGACCTCCAGCTGCTCGGGATCGGCTCGGACGGCCATCTGGCCTTCAACGAGCCGGGCTCGTCACTGGCGAGCCGCACCCGGATGAAGACGCTCACGGCCCGGACCCGCGCGGACAACGCGCGCTTCTTCGGCTCCCTCGCCGAGGTGCCGCGGCACGTGCTGACCCAGGGGCTCGGCACGATCCTGCGGGCCCGCCACCTGCTGCTGGTCGCCACCGGGGCCGGCAAGGCGGTGGCGGTGGCGGCCGCGGTGGAGGGGCCGGTGTCGGCGTCCTGCCCCGCGTCGGTGCTGCAGCTGCACCCGCACGCCACCGTGCTGCTCGACGAGGCCGCCGCGTCGGGGCTCGAGCGGGGCGCCTACTACCGCGAGGTGTACGCCGGCAAGCCGGCCTGGCAGGGGCTGTAGCCGGGCTGACCCTCCTGGCCGCGCCGGGCTGGTGACGCCGGCCAACATCGCTTTGCGGCCCCATCGGGGAGGTCCTATGGTTCGGATGTGCCAGCCGGATACAGCGGGTGATGAACACCGGCCCGGCACTGACCCATTTCGGCCATGGCGCCCGCGCCGCTGGCCGGTGTTCGCGCGTCAAGCCGTCGCAAACCACCGACGGTGTGCCCCCAAAGACAGGTCATGGCGGGCGCCGGGCCGGTATACCGAAACGGGAGCAAGTCATGCGGGATGACGTGGGAATGGATCAGACGGGAACGCCTCGCCCGGGGATGGGTATCGCCGAGCTGGCGGCGGAGAGCGCCGAGCTTCTGCCTGAGCGCATGACGCTGATGGTGATCGAGAACGGTGAGTCCATCGGCACCGGTAACAACTCGCCGGTCAACTCGCCGGGCAGCAACAACATCGTTTCCGGTAACAGCTCCATGGTACAGACGATCGGCAGCGCCAGTCCGTTCATCCAGTCTGTCGCCAGCGGTGATGTACTCATCAACCAGTGGTGACCGCCGGGCGGGTGAAAACCACTGCGGGTGCGGGTTTCTCCGTCCGTGGGCCCGTCCGCGCGAGCCGCTTTTCTGACCGCCGTCGGGCGCGTTTTCCTAAATTCTTGGAAGGCTCTCGTGGCCATGGGGTTACCCGGCCGGGCCCGTTCGCCGGCCGGCCGGGTTCTCCCTGCCCTGACTGCGTATCGAATGGTCCCGACATTTTTTCCGGCGGCGGCGACACGCCCGTGAAAATGTTTTGAGTCGCCTCTCGGTGCGGCTAGCCTCTCGCTGAAAGTAGTCGTGGAGGCACCGGACCGGGAGATGAAGATGAGTGAGGCCGGCGCGAAGCAGTGGGACGAGCGAGCGGAACTCTCCGAGAAGCGGGTGGAGCTGTCGGAGGAGCGGGCTGAGCTGCTCCCCGAGCGGACCACCCTTGCCGCGGTCGAGATCGGTCGGAAGGAGTTCTACCCCTCCAACGTCGCCGTCGAATCTCCCACGTCGAACAACTTTCCGGTCGGCTCTCCTGCGTCGAACAACGCGATTCTCGCTAATGCCTCGGCGCCGGAGGTCACGGGCGGCTTCATGCCGATTCTGATCACGCTGATGCCGAGCATCAACATCATAGTCCAGAAGTCGGATCTCGACGATCTCGGCCTCGGGAATCACTCGGACGACGGGCACGCGGATGACGCCCCTGTCGGTGATGGGCATGCTGACCCACTTGCCGACCATGGGAACGCGAATGACTCTCCCGCCGACACCGGTCACACGGCTGACCCGTATGCCGGCGGTGATGGATGGATGGACTTCCTGCGGCGGATGTTCGGTCGATAGTGGATATTTTCCATGATCGACGAGGCGCCGAGAGGAGCTGACGGACGGGCGCCAGGGGAGAGGATGCGCGATGACCGAGCCCGCGTGGCCGGCACAGGCTCCAGCCCCAGAGGCTCCGGTTCTCGAGGCTCCAGCCCCGGAACCGTCAGAACTGCCGGAACTGCCCGACCGGCCCAGCCGGGCCGACGGTCTGGCGTTGCTCGGCGAGTTCGCCGGGTCCGGCCTCGCGCGCCCCGTCTACCTGGCGCGCCGTGCCGATGGCCAGGTCGTGACGCTTACGGAGCTGCTCGCGCGGATCATCGAGGCGGCGGACGGCACCCGTGACCTCGCCGCGATCGCTGACCGCGCCGGGCGGCGCTGCGGCCGCGCGGTCAGCGGCGCCGACGTCGCGTACCTCCTGACCCACCGGCTCATGCCCCTCGGCCTGATCGCCGCCTCGACCGGTGCGACACCGACGCCCCGGGCGAGGGCCCTGCTCGCGCTCACCGCCCGGCGCACCCTGCTGCCGGCGCAGGCCGTGCGCCGGATCAGCCGGGTGCTCGCGGGGTTCTTCCGTCCGGCGGTCGTCTCCGTGCTGCTGGCGCTGCTGGTGGTCGCCGATGTCTGGTTGTTCGGTCGGCACAGCGTGCGGGACAGCGCCGCCATGGTGCTGGCCACCCCGTCGATGATCCTGGTGTTGCTCGGCTTCACCCTCGTCGGCGCGCTGGTGCACGAGTGCGGCCACGCGGCGGCCTGCCGCTACGGCGGYGCGCGGCCGGGCGTGATCGGCGTCGGTATGTACCTCGTCTGGCCGGCTTTCTTCACCGATGTCACCGACTCCTACCGGTTGAGCCGATGGGGGCGGCTGCGAACCGATCTGGGCGGGATCTACTTCAACGGGCTCTTCGCGCTGCTCGTGGCCGGGACGTTCGCCGTCACCCGGGCCGAGGTGCTGGTGATGGTAGCGCTCCTCGTTCACATGGACGCGCTGCGGCAGCTCGCGCCGTTCGTCCGGCTGGACGGCTACTACATCGTCAGCGATCTCGTCGGGGTACCGGACCTGTTCAACCGCATGGGTCCGGCGGTGCGCTCGGCCTGGCGGACGGCGACGCGCGGGATCCCGTCCCGGCGGCGGGCCCGGGCGGACGCGGGATCGGCACCGGACCCGGGGCTGGCCGGGCTGACCCGACGGGCCCGTCTCCTGGTTACCGCCTGGGCGCTGTGCGCCGCGCCGATGATCGCCGTGAACATCGTCCTGCTGGCGGTCTACGCGCCCTTCGTGCTGCCCCGGACGGCCGTGGCGGTACGCGACGAGTTCGGCCAGGCGAGCCGGGCCCTGGCTGACGGCGAGCCGGTCACGGCGATCGCCGGTGCCGTCGGCATGGTGCTGGTCGCGTTGCCGGCGGCCGGGATGGTCTACGTGCTCGTCCGGGTCGGCCGGCGGTTGGTACGGATGGTGCGGGTGGCGTGGGCGCTGCGGACGAGCCGGCGGGGCTCCGGGTTCGGCAGCCGGGCTGGGGCGCGGTCAGCGGGTGGTTGAGGCTCAGTTGGCGGTCAAAGCTCAGCTGGCGGTTACGGACAGGCCGTTGAGGKTGGCGATGGCCTGGGGGAGGGCGCCGATGTTGGCGAAGTCGACGGCGACGAAGGTGGGGCGGCGGTCCCGCGCGCGTTCGCAGACGCCCGCCCGGGCCAGGAGCAGGCCGGTCGCGTTGTCGTCCAGTGCCGCGCGGCGGCTGGGCGCGGCCGCGGTCAGCCAGTGGTTCACCAGCAGGAGCCTGGCGTCCGCGGAGCCGCGCTTGACCGTGCAGCCGGCGAGGTCGGCGGGCAGGCGGGCGTCGAACGGGGTGTCCGAGCCGTAGCGGTAGAACGAGCGCAGGAAACTGCCCGGGGTGTCCTGGCTCTCGGTGAAGACCACCAGGCGGTGCCCGGAGGTGGTCATCTGCCGCAGCGTCGGCCATTCGCCGTCCGGGTCGGCCGGTGGGGTTACCACCTTGTTTCCCAGCCCGGCCTGATCGACCGCGCCGATGATCTCGTTCGCCGGCACCTGGTCCTGCAGGATCAGGGTGACGACCTCGGTGGGGTTGCGGTCCAGCCAGTCGCCGATCGCGCGCAGCTCGGTGGTGAAGTCCAGCGCGCCGAGCTGGCACATGTCATGGCAGAGCCACAGCCCGGGCCGGGTCGACAGCGCGCCACGGGTCAGCGGCTCCAGCGCCGCCCGCGTCGTGGGGTCGAGCGCGTCGAGGGCCTTGCTCACCTCCTCGGGTGTCGTCCAGTGGTGGACGTCGAGCAGCAGGCCACGGACACCGAGGTCGAGCTGGTGGACGATCGAGGGGTCCTGCGCCGGGCCGAGGAACTGGTCCTCGCTGTTGGCCATCGCGTTGTGGCTGGCCGCGTAGCTGACCTCGTCGTAGTGCCGGTCGCACAGCCGCGCCGAGCCCTCGCACACCACCCGCGCGTCCGCCGCCGCGCCGGGGAACGCCGCCCAGGTGACGGCGACGATGGCCGGGATGACGACGACCGCGGTGGCCACCAGCCGGCGCCGCCGGGTGTGCCGCTCGAGGCGCGCCGCCGCGGCGGCCAGCAGCGAGAGCCCGGTGAGGATGGCGCCGAGCACGAGCATCCAGATCGTCAGGCGCAGGAAGTCGCTCTCGATGCCGCGGTAGGCGGTGGCGCCGAAGTCGGTCAGCACGTCGGCGGCGCCCTTGGGCAGCTTCGAGCCGGGGGCGTCCAGGGAGGTCAACGGGTTCGGCAGGGCCAGCCGCATCGCGATCCCCAGCAGCAGTGACCCCAGGCCCGCCGCGAGTCCCACGTAGCCCAGCGCCCGCACCGGCGAGCGCCCGCGGGAGGTGGCGATCGCGGCGGCGCCGACGAGCCCACCGAAGATCGCCACGACGCACGCGGCGCCGACCGGGAGCAGCAGCCCGGAGATGTCGTGCAGCCGGTCGATCGCCCTGATCGCCGGCCGGTCGCCCAGGTCCGACAGCGAGACGCCCAGGTTGAGCACGGTGCCGTCCACGAGCCGGCCGCGCAGCTGCTGGATCGCCTGGTCGTCGCCCTGGAACAGCGGTGGCCCGAGCAGGGCCAGCGCCCCCGCGATGTTGCCGGACAGCAGCAGCGCCCGCGCCGGCTCCTGCAGCTTCGCCCTGGTCACCGGGTCGAACCGGGCGAGTACCGTGCCGAGCACCAGGTCGGCGTCCTGCGGGCGCAGCTTCATCGTCGGCAGCGACGTGGGCGCGCGGCCGGCGGCGACGTCGTTCAGCGTGGCGATCACGCCGTCGGTGAACTCGGAGACGTTCGACACCTGGTAGGTGGTGCCGGCGCCGAGCTCGCCGGCGAGGTAACGGTTCGCCAGGCCCGAGATGTTGGTGAACAGCGGGCGCATGTCGACGGTGAGCGCGATGTCGTCCTCGTCGCCGCGCAGATAGGCGACGACCCGGCGGATCTGCTCGTCGGTCATCCCCTCGACCGTCGACGGCGGCAGCACCGTGCGCAGGTTGGCGGTGACCAGCGTCCGGTCGACCGGAAGTCCGGCGAGCAGGTCGTCGACGGCCGGGTCCGGCAGGATCTCGGTGTAGACCCGGTCGTAGGCGTGCACGTGACTCAGGCCCTCGGTGTAGAAGTCCGGGCTGAGCACGGTGGACCGCGCGGTGAGGATGACGACCAGCGGCAGCCAGCAGATCACGACGAGCGCCGTCAGCGCGATCTGCGCGAGCCGCCGGCGGCCCGTGTCCACCCGGGTGTCCGCTCGCTCGCCCGCGGGGTCGCGCCTGCTCAGCCTGGCCGCCAGGCCCAGCCCTCTCCGGCCGCCCGCCGGCTGCGCCGTCGCCGGCTGTGGCGCTGTCGCGCCGTTCCGCTCCCCGAGCCGCACGGTGCCAACCTACCGAGATCCGGAACGTACCGAGATCCGGACGGCCGGGCCGGCGCCCGGACGAGCCGCCCGGATGTCGCGTTGCCGACGGCTGGCGGCCGGAAATTCGTTCGGACAATTCGGTCGGTTTCGGTACTGTTGGCGACGGCCTGAGATCAACGACGTTCAGGGATCAATCGGGTTCACCGGTCCCAGAGGCCGATCCAGGCATCAGTCCGGGTATTCCGGTCCGCGTTCGCCAGCCCAGGGGGTGCCGTGACCAAGCTGAACCAGATCATCGCGATCGAGAAGGGTGTGAAGGCGCGCGCCGCGCGCGAGTTCGCCGACCTGCAGGGCTCCACGCAGAAGGACGCCCTGCTCGCCGGCATCTCCCGGACCTACCAGCCGCGCGACGAGGAAGGCGACCAGCTGCCGGCGGAGGGCACCAAGGTCCAGGTACGCGTGGAAGAGGTGCTGACGCAGCTTTCCGCGGTCCTGACCCGGTTGTTCGACGTGGTCGCCACCAAGGACATCGCGAACCGCGAGGCGACGGCCGACGTCGTCGTCGACGGCGTGACGCTGCTGCGTGACGTGCCGGTGGCCTACCTGCTCTTCCTGGAGAAGCAGCTCGCGGACCTGCAGGCGTTCCTCGCGAAGCTGCCGGTGCTCGACCCGGCCGAGGACTGGACCTGGGACCCGGCCGCCGGCGTCTACCGCACGCCGACGACGAAGACCGTGCGTTCCCGCAAGGTGCCCAAGGTGCTCGTCAAGTACGAGGCGACGGAACACCACCCGGCGCAGACCGAGGTGTTCACCGTCGATGAGCCGGTCGGCGAGTGGTCGACGGTGAAGTTCTCCGGCTCCCTGCCCGCGGACCGGCGCCGTCAGCTGGCCGACCGGGTCGTGGCGCTCGCCGAGGGCGTGAAGGTCGCCCGCGAGGCCGCGAACCAGTTCGAGGTGACCGACCAGACCGTCGGCCGGCAGGTGTTCGACTACCTGTTCGCCCGTTAGCTCGCCCGGCCCGAGGTAACCGGCCCTCGGCAGACCGGCCCGTGGCGGACCGGTTCACAGTCTCCCGCCTGGAGCGGCGGGACGCGTCCGGCGACGGACGTGAAGCTGAGACTCATACTCAAGATCATGAAGGGCGGTGACAGCGGGGGTTCGATTCCCCTCCCCGGCTCGAACCTGCCGGGGTAGCCCAGTGGTAGAGGCAGCCGTCATTGAATCTTAGTCTCTCGCTCCACAACTGAAGACAGGCCATATCGCCGGCCCGGCCGACGTCCGGAAAATTAAGGTCGAGGTTGCGGGTTCAAGCCCCGCGCGGTGCTCCACCTGCGCCGCTAGCTCAATTGGAAGAGCGCGACCCGTGTGATGCTGACCGGCCGCCAACAAAACGGACTGGCGTGTGCATGATGGCCATCCCTCGGGGCCCGGAGAAGGGTAGTCTCCGGGCTCCACCAAATCTCGCCGGCTTCACCAGTTCCCACGGTCGTGGCCTGCCTCGGGCGCGATCGGCCGCCCTCGGTCAGGCCGCCGCCGTAAGCTGACGCGACCAGGCCGACCGCCAGGTAGGCCGCTCGGTGGCCGGCTCAGTGGCCGGGTCCGGCGGTCGCTCCGGCGGTGGCTCCGGCGGTCGGTAGTGGCTGGCCGGCGTCCGCGCGATCGGGACGGTGGCGAGACAGACCACATGGAGATGCTTGAGGTCCGGGGTATCTTCCGGTATGTCCGACCTGGCGGTACCGGGGCCCGTCCGCCAGCCGTCCTCCAGTCAACGCGGACAGGTCGCGTCGTCCGCCCGAAAGGCGGCCGACAGCTGATGTCCACGCACCGATCGATGCATCGCACTCTGATCGTCGCGGACAAGTTCCCGCCGGTGCTGGGCGGGATACAGACCTTCGCCTACGCCTTCGCCGCGACGCTGCCCGCGGACAAGGTCCTCGTCGTCGCCCCGCCGCACCCCGACGCGCCCAAACTGGACGCGGACGCGCCCTTTCAGATCATTCGGCATCCTGCCGCCCGGCTGCGCCTGCCCGGAGCCGGTCCCGCCATCGGCCGGATCGCGCGCGCGGAGGGCTGTACCGCGGCCTGGTTCCCGGCCGGCACGCCGCGCGGGATGATCGCGCCCGCGCTGCGCCGTGCTGGCGTGGAATGGGTGGTGTCGTCCACGCACGGGCATGAGTACGGGTGGTCGCAGCTTCCCTACGGCTGGTCCCTGGTGCGCGCGGTCGCCGCTCGGGCGGACGTCGTCACCCACCTGACCGAGGTGACCCTGCGCCGCCTGAGCAAGGTCGCGCCCGCCGGTACCAGCTTCGAGCGGCTGACCGGCGGCGTCGACGTCGACCGGTTCCAGCCCGGCGTGGGCGGCGAGGACATCCGACGCAGGCATGGATGGGGTGATCGTCCTGTTGTGACGTGTGTCGCCCGTTTGGTGCCGCGTAAGGGCCAGGACGTCCTGATCAGGGGGTTGCCGTCGGTGTTGCGTAACCACCCGGACACGCTGCTGGTCGTCATCGGCCGGGGGCGGAGCGCCGGCCGACTGCGACGACTGGCGGCGAGCGCCGGTGTCAGGGAAAATGTCGTTCTCGCGGGCGCCATTCCCGAGAGAGAACTGCCCGCATACCTGGACGCGGCCGACGTGTTCGCCATGCCGTCGCGGCCAGCCAAGCTGGGCCTGGACCTGGAGGGACTCGGTCTGTCGTCGCTGGAGGCTGCCGCCGCGGGCAAACCGGTGATCACCGGTGCCGCCGGGGGAGCGCCCGAGGTCGTGATCCCCGGTAAGACCGGGCTGGTCGTCGACGGTACCGACGTGTCCGCGGTCGCCGACGCCGTTGGCGAGCTGCTCGCCGACCCGGACCGCGCCCGCCGGATGGGCGCCGCGGGCCGCGAGTTCATGACGTCGGCCTGGACGTGGGAGTACCTCGGTGGCCGGCTCGCCGCGCTGCTGACCGGCCCGTCATATGCCTCCGCCCTCGCGGGCGGCCCAGCGCCGGGAGCTGGCCAGCCATCCCCGGCTCCCCTGCCAACCGCCCCGTCCTCACCGGGCCACACAGACGGGGCGACGGCACGATGAGCGAACCAGCCGAACGAGAGGACGCGCCGTCGCCGGCGCCGGCGACGATGCTGCTCGAGGCATCGTTGCCCGAGACCCAGCCTTCAGAAACCCTGCCTTCAGGAATCCAGCCTTCAGAAACTCCGCTGTCCGCGATCGAGCTGCCCCAGGCGACGCCGACGAGCTTGCCGTCGACGGCGAAATCCCGCCGGTCCCGGCGGATCATGGCCGTGCTCAGCATCGTTGCGCCGGCGGTGGGCGCCGTATGGCTGGGAACCCACCACGAGGAGCTGCGCGCCGCCTTCCAGGCCTGTAAGCGGGCCGACGGCGAGTGGCTGCTGGTCGCGGTGGTGGCCGCGTGCGCGACCTACTTCGCCGCGGCGGCGAGCATGAAGGGCGCGGTGACGCGCAAGCTCCCGTTCGGCCAGCTGCTCGCCATCCAGATCGCCGGGATCCTGCCGAACGTGCTGGTACCCGCCGGTATGGGCGTCGCTGCCCTGCAGACCCGCTATCTGCTCAGGCGCGGCCTGACGATGGCCGAGGCCGTCGCCTCGACCGCCGCCAACGCGACGGCCGGCGCGATCCCGCACGCCCTGATGCTCATCGTGCTGCTGTTCGCCGGGGCGGTCCCGGTGCCGCACCTCGCGTTCGGGGGGAGCACCCGCTTGTTCGTGGTGGCGACCGTGGCGGCGGCGCTCGTGGCCGCGTGCGTGCCCAAGGTCCGCCGGGCCATCGTCTCGGTGGCGCGCCGGCTCGTCGAGCACCGCGACCTGTTGGCCGGCGCCGGCAGCACGCGGCGGGCCGCACTGCTGTGGGGCGGCTCGATCGCGATCCCGATGCTGCACGCCGCGACCCTGTGCGCGATCGCGGCCGCGCTGCACGCGCCGCTCGGCCCCGGGAAGATCATCGTGGTCTACCTGGTGGCGAGCGCGCTGTCGGCCGTCATCCCATCGCCCGGCGGCTTCGGCGGCCTCGACGCCGCGCTGACGGCGCTGCTCACCGGCGCGGGCGTGCCCACGGCGACGGCGATCGCCGCCGTCCTCGGCTACCGCCTGCTCACCGCCTGGCTCCCGCTGGCCCCCTCCGCCGCCGTCTGCGGCGTCCTCATCCGCACCCGCGTCATCTGACGGTCAGGGCACCGGCCCGCCGGGAGCCACGGCCCAAGATCCGCAAAAGCGCCGGTCCGGGTGCTCGGGACGGGCCTGGCCGCAGGTGCCGCGAGAATTGTGAGCCGGGCACAAGGCGGGTCCGGTGGGTGGACCGGAGGGTGTAGGGCGTGAACGGGGTGGACGCGGCGCTGACGGCCGGAGCCGGGCTGCTGGCCGGTGGCGTCAACGCGATCGCGGGCGGCGGCACGCTGATCGCCTTTCCGGCGCTGCTGGCCGCCGGACTGCCGGCCGTCACCGCCAACATCACCTCGTCGGTCGGGCTGGTCACCGGCTATGCCGGCGGCGCGCTGGGCTACCGGCGCGAGCTCGCGGGCCAGGCCGCCCGGCTGCGGGCGCTCGGGCCGGCCGCGGTCCTCGGTGGCGTCGTCGGGGCCGTGATCCTGCTGGTGACGCCCAAGGGTGCGTTCAAGGCGGCCGTCCCGTTCCTGGTCCTGCTCTCGTGCGCGCTGCTGGCCAGCCAGACGAGGCTCGGCGGTCTCGTCGCCCGCCGTCGCGCGGCCAGGACCACCGCCTCGGCGGCGGCCGCCACGCCGCCTGCGGTGCCCTCGGCTGGTGTGGCGACGGCGACCACCCAGGTGACCCTGGGCGCGGAAATGACCGTGGGCGCGGAAATGACCGTGGGCGCGGGAGCCGCGCAGCCGGTTACCTGGCCGACGCGTGTCGGGGTGTTCCTCGCCGGCGCCTACGGGTCGTACTTCGGGGCCGGGCTGGGTGTGCTGCTGCTGGGCGTCCTCGGGATCCTGCTGGTCGACGACCTGCAGCGCACGAACGCCCTCAAGACGCTGCTGTCGTTCATCGTGAACGCCGTCGGCGTGGTGATCTTCCTGGTGAGCGCCCAGGTCGCCTGGGCCTATGCCGGCATCCTCGTCGTCGCCTCGGCGATCGGAGGCGTGCTCGGCGCCCGCGTCGCCCGCCGCCTGCCCGCCAAGGGCCTGCGGGCCGGCGTCATCACCCTCGGCGTCGGCGTCGCCGTCGTCCTGCTCATCCGCGATTTCTGAATCCGCGATCTCCGGGCGGCGTCCGGCCGTGGGTCGGATCACGTCGTCGGAGGGACCGTCGGACGCCGTTCCGGACCTGGCACCGCCGGTGTCGTGGTACGTGTAGGCGCATGGGGATCGTCTCGCCTGGCTTCCAGGGCCGGCGCCGTTTGAGCCCGACGCTGCCGCCCGGCCAATACCTCGAAGAGGACTTCCCGGTCCTGTCGGCCGGACCGACGCCGCGCGTCCCGCTGGACCGGTGGCGGTTCACCATCACGACCGAGACCGGCGAGAAGTACACGTGGACCTGGGACGAGCTCCAGGCCCTGCCGCAGGAGACGCCGACGGTCGACATCCACTGTGTCACCCGCTGGTCGAAGCTGGGCACCACGTGGAAGGGCGTCTCGCTGGACACCCTGTTCGCCGACGTCGAGACGACCGCCGACTACACGATGATCCACTCCTACGGCGGTTACACCACGAACCTGCCGCTGGAGGACCTGCTCGACGGCCAGGCCTGGATCGTCCACACGTTCGACGGCGAGGATCTGGACTCGGAACACGGCGGCCCCGCCCGGCTCCTCGTCCCGCACCTGTACTTCTGGAAGTCCGCGAAGTGGGTCCGCGGCATCCAGCTCCTCGTCGAGGATTCGCCGGGCTTCTGGGAGGCCGCGGGCTACCACGACCGCGGCGACCCGTGGCTCGAGCAGCGCTACCAGGGCGACTGATGGCGAGGACTCCGTGACCGGCCGCCCGGCCCGGGTCGCGGCCCGGATGGCCTGGCGGGTCGGCCGGCTCACCGAGGTCGTCGACGAGACGCCAACCGCCCGCACGCTCGTCCTCGACGTGCCCGGCTGGCCGGGGCACCTCGCCGGCCAGCGGGTCGACGTCCGGCTGACCGCCGAGGACGGCTATCGCGCGTCGCGCGCCTACTCGATCGCCGCGCCGGTGGACGGCGACCGGGTGGAAGTCACCGTCCAGCGGGTGCCGGACGGTGAGGTGTCGCCCTACCTGACCGAGGTCTTCGCGGTGGGGGATCCGGTCGAGCTGCGCGGGCCGATCGGCGGCTGGTTCGTGTGGCAACCGGACGGCCCGCCCGATCCGGTGCTGCTCGTCGCGGGCGGTTCCGGGATCGTCCCGCTGATGGCGATGATCCGTGCCCGCCGCGCGGCCCGCAGCCGGGTCCCGTTCCGGCTGGTCTACGCGCTGCGCGGCCCCGGCGAGACGTACTACGCGTCCGAGCTGCGCGGCCTCGGCCCCGACGACGGCGGCCTCGACGTCGCCTACGTCTACAGCCGGTCCGTCCCGGAAGGCTGGCCGGTCCCGCCCCACCGGATCACCGGCCCGGACCTGGCCGCCGCCGGCTGGCCCGCCGAGTTCAGCCCCACGTGCTATGTCTGCGGCCCCACCGGCTTCGTCGAGACCGTGGCCGACCTGCTCGTCGACCAGGGCCACGACCCGTCGCGTATCCGCACCGAACGCTTCGGCCCCACCGGCCGCTGACGGCGCCGCGCTGCGGCCCTACGCGACGGGACCGCGGTGGGCGCGGCCGGAATCACCTGGAGATGTCCCGGGTGTCGGGGGAGAGTTGGGGACGGCGAGAGCGAGAGCCATGACGGGCGCTGGCGAGGAGGCCGGATGACGCGGGAGCTGTGGGACGCCGTCGACGACTACTTCGAGGGGCTGCTGGTGCCGGCCGACCCGGCGCTGGCGGCGGCGCTGCGGGCCAGCGACGCGGCCGGGCTCCCGGCGATCCAGGTGTCGGCGAGCCAGGGCAAGCTGCTGCAACTGCTGGCCCGGACCGTCGGCGCGCGCTCGATCCTCGAGGTCGGCACGCTGGGCGGCTACAGCACGATCTGGCTGGCACGGGCGCTGCCGGCCGGCGGCCGGCTCGTCACGCTCGAGGTGGACCCGGCGCACGCCGCCGTCGCCCGCGCCAACGCCGAGCGCGCCGGCGTCGCGGACGTGGTCGACGTGCGGGTCGGAGCGGCGCTGGAGACCCTGCCAAAGCTCGCCGCCGAGGGCGGTGGCCCGTTCGACCTGGTCTTCATCGACGCGGACAAGCCGAACAACCCGGGCTACTTCGAGTGGGCGCTCAGGCTCACCCGGCCCGGGAGTCTGATCATCATCGACAACGTCGTCCGCGGCGGCGCCGTCGCGGATCCCGACAACACCGAGCCCTCGGTCGTCGGGACGCGCCGCGTCCACGAGCTGATCGCCGCCGAGCCGCGCGTCAGCGCGACCGCCGTCCAGACCGTCGGCACCAAGGGCTATGACGGCTTTACTCTGGCCTTCGTCACGGGCGAGTAGCCCGCCCGTCGAGCCGGCGGCCGCGGCGTCCCCATCCCCGCACGGTCAGCCGGCGTGGACGGGCGCCGCGGCCGGCTGGCCGCACCAGATCACCTCGCCCTCCCTGCCGAGGCTCACCGCCGGGCCGTCGTCGTCGCCGTTGGAGCCGTCGGCGGCGAGCCTGGCCGCGAGCGCGTCGAGGTCGGCGTCGGTCCGGCCGGGGGAGTGGTGGATGAGGACCAGCGACCGTACCCGGCAGTCCCGCGCGAAGCGGATAGCGTCATCGATCGTCGAGTGGCCGTAGGCGTCGGCCGCTGCCCGGTCACCGAAGCCGTTCGAGGCGTCGTGCAGCAGCAGGTCCACGCCGGCCGCCAGCGCCACCGCCGCCGCCGTCGGCCGGCCCGCCAGCGCGTGGTCGGGCAGGTAGGCGAGGCTTGCCCCGTCCGCGCTAACCCGGTACCCGAACGTGCGGCCGCCCTTGTGCGGGACCTCGGCCGCCGTGACCGCGAACCGCGGCGGCACGGTGAGCCGGCCCGGGCGCACGAGCCGGGCGCGCCACTGCCCGCGCAGGCCGGAGATCCCGATCGGGAAGCTCGGCGGCGACATCGACCGGGCGAGCAGGCTGGCCGCGCTGCGGCCCCGCTGGGCCGGCACCCGCAGGTCGACCCGCGCGTCCGGCCGGTCGAGGCACCGGGTGAACGGCAGCCCCTGGGTGTGGTCCCAGTGCAGGTGGGTCAGCAGGACCGTGCCCCGGAACGGCGCCGGCCCGAGCAGGGCGTCGAGGTTGCGGGCCCCGGTGCCCGCGTCGAGCAGCAGCGTCGGCCCCGGCTCGCCCGCCGCGGTGACCGCCACGCAGGAGGTGTGGCCGCCGTAGCGGGCGAAGGGCTCGCCGGGCGCGGGCGTCGACCCGCGGACTCCGAGCAGGTGCACGTTCACGCGGTCACCGACTCGCGCCGCGCCGCCGGGATCGCCGGCGCCCGTGGCCCGGGTTCGCTCGGCGCACCGTCCCCCTCCTCGCGGCGGTGCCCGCGGGCCAGCTGCGCGAGGGCCGCGAGGTCGACGGCGTCCCTGCTGGCCCTGGCGACGCGCACCGCGGTCAGCGCGGTCAGCGTCGCGGTCCGCAGGCCGCCCTCCAGCAGCGAGCGCTCGCCGACGATCGCGCCTGGGCCGACCTCGGCGATCCGCGTGCCGTCGACGTCGACGCCGAGCACCCCGTCGAGCAGCAGGAACAGCGCGTCGCCCGGCGTGCCCTGCCGGACCAGCTCGGTGCCGGCGGCCAGGTTGTCGATCTGGGGCCGCTTACCGGCCCGCATGATGTGGTGGGACAGCTCCCGCTCGAGGGCCGTCTCAGCGGCGACCACCAGCGCCGGAGAGTCCTCGTCGCCCCATGGCGTGTGCCGCCACGAGGGCTGCGAGGTCCAGCTCGACCAGTCGGTGATCCCCGACTTGAGCACCAGGTGGCCGTCCGCGTCGTAGACCCAGTGCCGGGGGAAGGCGCTCGCGCCGACCATGTCGTACTCGGCCCGCCCGTCGGCGAACAGTGTCAGCGACAGCGTCGACCAGGTGACGGGGCTCTGCAGCCGGAAGTACGGCGGCCGCGCGGTCTGGCGCGGCAGCGGGAGCGCGGTGCGGCCGCCGCCGGTCTGGGTGAACCGCACCCAGCCGTCGCCCACGACGGGCTCGGCCTGGATGTCCGGCATGGCGACCCCGGCGAACGTCGCGCCCAGCCCGCCGAGGCGGACCGTGGTCGACCCGGTCACCGCGCCGCCCGTGTAGCGGAACGCCAGCACCTCGCCGTCGTCCCCGAACGTCGCGGCCGCCGAGAGGCGGTTGGCGAACCGGAACCGGTCCGCGCGGCGCAGCGCGTCGAGGTCGTCGACCTGGGCGGGCAGCGGCTCGTCGTAGTGGCTGACCCCGAGCGAGAAAGGAAGCTTGCCGAATCCCCGGATAGCCTCCGAAGGAATCCAGGACAACGACATGACGCTCGACTCGACCATCCGCGTTCCCATCACGCCCTCCAAAAGGAAATGTGAGGCGGGTCTTTTCCGAAATCCCGCCGTCCGGTTTACACCGTCAGAAGCTACGGGCGCGCCCGTGCGCCGCCGAGGGCGTCAGCCGCTTGCTCCGTGCGTGGCAGCACCCCGCGGGCCGGGTGCTGCCGGCGTGGGCCGGCCCCCGCGCCGCGCCCTGACCAGGGAGAACCTGGTGGACAACGGCCGGACGCGCCGGCGGCCGGCGGCCGGCACCGGCTTTCTGTGTGGCCCGCACCCGGGCCACCGGGTGCTAGCACGCCAGAAATGCCGTGCTGATCTCCTTGGCGTGACGGGCCGAATCCGGCTGAATGGACGCCATGGAACCGATCACGGTACTGCTCGCCGATGACAACCTCATCGCGCGGGAAGGTATTCGTGCGCTGCTTGGCACCGACCCGGCCGTACGGGTCGTGGCGGTCGCGGCCGACCGCGACGAGCTGGTCCGGGCGGCGTTCGAGCTGTGCCCGCAGGTCGTCGTGACCGACATCCGGATGCCGCCCACCTTCCAGGACGAGGGGATCGCCGGCGCCAAGGAGGTCCGCCGCCGGCATCCGGGCACCGGGGTGGTGGTGCTGTCGCAGTTCGACGACCCCGAGTACGCGATCGCCCTGCTGGCCGACGGAGCCGCCGGCTTCGCCTACCTGCTCAAGGACCAGGTGGGCGACTCCGACCGGCTGTCGAGGGCCATCCGGGAGGTCGCGACCGGGGGCTCCATGCTCGACCCGCAGATCGTCGCCACGATGCTCTCGCCGGTGACCCGGCGCGGGGAGCTGACGGCCGACCAGGAGGACCTGCTCGCCGACATGGCCGCCGGCCGGCCGGTGAAGGCGATCGCTGCGGCGCGCCGGCGCACCCCGGAGGCGATGAACGGCGAGATCGAGGAGATCTTCCTGCGGCTGGCCGAGGGCGCGAGCGCCGGGCGGYGCGGCGCGCTGCGCAGGCTGCGGCTGCTGCACACCGCGCTGCTGCGCCGCGAGGAGCAGGGGGAGACGCTGTCGCGGCTGCTCCCGTCGGGGCTCGCCGAGAAGCTGCGCACCGACGTGGGCGCAGCCACGGGGCGCACCGAGCGGCTCGAGGTCACGGTGCTCATGTCGGACGTGCGCGGCTACTCGACCATCGCGGAGTACACCGATCCGGCGGTGCTGGCCGGCCAGCTCAACGCCCACCGCCGCGAGATGAATGCGGCGATCCTCGGCCACGGCGGGACGGTGATGCAGTACGTCGGCGACGCGGTGATGGCCGTGTTCGGCGCCCCGTTCGCCCGTCCGGATCACGCACTGGCGGCCTGCCGCGCGGCAGGCGCGATGCACGCCCGGCAGGCCGGCCTCGACCAGGCCTGGGCCGGGGACGGCCTGGAACCGTTCGGGCTCGGTATCGGGGTGTGCAGCGGCCCGGTGGCGGCGGCCCTGCTCGGCAGCGAGGAGAGGCTGGAATACACCCTGGTCGGCGACACCGTGAACCTCGCCCAGCGGTTGGGAGACCTCGCCCGGCCCGCCGGGACGACGGTGATCAGCGATGCCACCGCCGCCGCGCTGCGGGGCCACGGGGAGTTCGACGTCTGGGAGATGCCGGCGCGCACCGTCAAAGGCCGCACCACCCCGGTACGCCCGTTCCAGCTGCACCCGCCTCGCTCTGGAGCGAGTTCTCCAGGCCCCGACGTGGCCGACTTCCCGCGCCTGGTGGAATGCGTCCCACCGGTCGGCGCTCTCATGGCAGATTCCCTGCAGGTGGAGGCGGTGGGCGCGGCGGGCGGGCTCGCCGTCACGCCCGTCGCCCGGGCTGGCGCGAGTGTTTCCGGCCGCGGCCGCCGGTGGTGGCCCACTCGTGGCCGGGGCAATGTCCAGGCGCGCGATGAGTAAGCCGGCGCGGCTGTTCCTCGCACGGCCGTCAGCGGGCCGTCTCTCGGCGGCCAATGACACTCGGGCGACGCGGCCGCATCCGAGGAGCCGCGTTCACGGAAACCGCCGGCGCGTCGCTGGCGGAAGGGAATGCCGGCGTACGCCGGCCGGGGGAAGGAACTGACATGACGAGTACTGACCTGCTCGGCGGCGCCGCCGGGCCGGAGCCCGGCGCTGGTACCGCCGCCGTTCCTGGCGGCGCCGCGCCCGCGCCGCCCACCGCGGCCGATCTCGGGGGGGCCGCGGTGGGCGACGCGGGCACGGCGCCGGTCGTGCGGCTGCGGGGCGTGCGGCGCACCTTCGACGCCGATCTCGCGCCGGTGCGGGCGCTGCGCGGCGTCGACCTGGACGTCGCGGCCGGCGACTTCGTCGCCGTCACCGGCCCGTCCGGGTGCGGCAAGTCGACGCTGCTGAATGTGATCGCGGGCCTGGAAGCCGTCGACGACGGCACCGTCGATGTCGTCGGCGAGCGGATCAGCGAACGCGACCCGGACTGGATCGCCCGGTTCCGGCGGCACCATGTCGGCATCGTCTTCCAGTTCTTCAACCTCATCGACGGCGTGTCCGCGTTGCAGAACATCGTGCTGCCAGCCTCGATCGGCGGAATGCGCCGGCGCGCTGCCGAGTCCAGGGCCCGGGACCTGCTCGACCTGCTGGGCCTCGCCGACCGCGCCGACCAGCTTCCGTCCGTGCTGTCCGGTGGACAGCGCCAGCGGCTGGCGATCGCGCGGGCGCTGGTCAACTCCCCCACGCTGGTGCTGGCGGACGAGCCGACCGGCGCGCTCGACAGCGAGGGCGGGCTGGAGATCCTCGAGCTGTTCCGCCGACTGCACGCCGACGGCCAGACGATCATCATGATCACCCACTCAGCGGATGTCGCGGCCGGCGCGCAGCGCGTCGTGCCGATGCGCGACGGCCGGATCGTGGCCTGAGGCCGCCATGATCACGAAACAGGGGTCGGATCGAACCGCGGACAGTGCGCCAGGCCCGAGGCCGCCGGGCATCGGCGGCCCGGTGGCTGGCCTGTGGCGGCCGGTCTGGGCGTGGCTGCGGCTGGACCTGCGGCGGCGCTGGCCTTCCCTGATAGCCCTCGCGCTGCTGGTCGCGCTCGCCACGGGCACGGTCATGACCGCGGCGGCCGGCGCCCGCCGCGGCGACTCGGCCCTCGACCGGATGCTCGCCGTCACGCTGCCCCCCACGCTGGTGCCGGTGCCCACGGAGCCCAACTTCGACTGGGAGGCCGCGCGGCGCCTGCCCGGCGTGGCGGCCCTGGGCACGTTCCTGGCATCCGGCTCCCTTTCCATCGAAGGCCACCCCGGGGTGGACGCCGGCTCGGTGCCGCTGGACACCGAGATCTTCCAGACGGTCGAGCGCCCGGTCGTCCTGGCCGGCCGGCTCGCGGACCCGACCCGGGTGGACGAGGCGGTTGTCAGCCCGCGCTTCCTCGAGAAATCCGGGCTGTCGGTGGGGGATACGGTGACCGCGATCCTGCCGACCCCGGCCGAGACCGCCGCGATGGCCGACAACGGTTCGGCCCCGGTCTCGTTCTCGGGCCCGCGCCAGCAGCTCAAGATCGTCGGTGTCGTCCGCTCCTTCTGGTGGTTCCGCGACGAGCCGAACTACCAAGGCGGGCTGGAGACCACCTACGCGTTCACCCAGACCTACCGGGAGAACCTGTTCGGCACCGGCGGCCAGGGCTTGGTGGTCGCCCTGGTCCGGCTGCGCGACGGCGCCGCCGGGGTACCGGCCTTCCAGGCCGCGCTCGACCAGCAGGCGACACACCCCGTCGACGCCTTCGACGTCGTCAAGGGCGCGGCGGACTACCGTGCGACCACCACCTTCGAGGCCGGCGCGCTGGCGGCGTTCGCGCTGGCGGCCTACCTCGCCGCCGTTGTCCTGGTCGGGCAGGCCGTGATCCGTTTCGTGATCGGCGCGACCGCGGACCTCGGTGTGCTGCGCACGCTCGGCCTGACCATCCGGCAGGCCACCGTCGCGGCCGCGGCCGGTCCCGTGCTCGCCACCACCGCCGGGGCGCTTGCCGGGGCCGTCGCGGCGGCGGCCGTCTCGCCGCTGTTCCCGATCGGCTCCGCGGCGGCCGTCGAGCCCAGGCCGGGCTTCGACGTCGACCTCGGAGTGCTTGCCGCGGTGGTGGGCGTGACGGTGCTGCTGGTGGCGGTGGCGGCGACCACGACGGCGTTCGCGGCATCGGCGCGCGGTGTCCGGCCCGCGCGCCCGCGTGGGTCGGCGGCCGCGCGGCTGGCCTACCGCGTGGGCCTTCCGGCCCCGGCGCTCACCGGAATACGGTTCGCGCTCGAACCGGGCCGGGCCGGTGCCGCGGTGCGCCCAGCGCTGGTCGGCGCGGTCGTCGGCGTCCTCGGTGTGCTGGGTTCGCTGACGTTCCAGAGCGGCGTCGCCGACGCGGCGGTCAACCCCGCCCGGTTCGGGCAGAACTTCGCGGTCGGGAGCACCGTCGGCTGGCTTGACAACGACTTCGCGCCGGCCGATGACATCGAGCGCCGCGCGGCCACCGACCGCGACGTGCTCGCGGTCAACGACACGCTGGTCGACGTCGCGGAGGTCGCGGGCCGGCCGGTGACGCTGTTCAGCCTCGACCCGGCCACCGCCCGCCCGCTGCCTGTCCCCGTGCTGTCCGGCCGGCTGCCGGCCACCTCGGGCGAGATCGTGCTGGCACCCGGGGTCGCCAGCCGGACCGGCGTCAAGGTGGGTGACGTCATCACCGTGGGGCGGGGCCCGGCGGATGGCACGCGGATGCGGGTGACCGGGCTGGCGTTCGTCCCGCAGGACTCGCACACCGACTACAACCAGGGCGGCTGGGTGACCGCGGGTGGCTACCGCGCGCTGTTCTCGAAGGGCTTCAAGTACCACGAGCTCCACGTCGAGCTGCGGCCGGGCGTGAGCGCGCCGGCCGTGCGTGACCGGCTCAACAAAGCCGCGGGCACCGGCGACGCCTTCTATGTTCTGACCGACGAGCTACCGATCGACGCGATGAACCGCTTCCGGGGCATCGCCGTCCTGCCCCGTCTCCTCGGGGCCTTCCTGGGCGTGCTCGCCGTGGGCGCGGTCGGCCACGCCCTGTTCGTCGGGGTGCGCCGCCGCCGGCACGAGGTCGCGGTGCTGCGTGCCCTGGGCACCACCGGGTGGCAGACGCGGGCGATCGTGCTGACCCAGGCCGCCGTCATCGTGATCGTCGGCCTGGCCGTCGGCGTGCCGGTCGGCGTCCTGCTCGGCCGCGCGCTGTGGCGGGCGATCGCGACGAGCACACCGCTGATCTACGCGCCGCCGGTCGCGACGCTCGCTCTCGCGCTCGTCGTCCCGGCCGTGATCGTCACGGTGAGCGTCCTGGCGTCTGTTCCGGCCCGGCGCGCGGCCCGCCTGCGCGTGCCGGACGTTTTGAGAGCTGAGTGAGAGCGACGATGACAGGCAGAACGTCGGAGACGGCAATGGACGGGCGCGCGCGGGTCGGCGGTGGTCCGGTGGCGCGTGTCTGGCGGCCGGTGTGGGCGTGGCTGCGGCTGGACCTGCGGCGCCGTTGGCTGTCGCTGCTCACGCTCGCGCTGCTGGTCGCGCTGGCCACCGGTGCCGTGATGACCGCGGCGGCCGGCGCCCGGCGCGGCGCCTCGGCCCTCGACCGGATCCTCGCCGTCACATCACCGGCCACGGTGGCCGCCGTGCCGAACGAGCCGGGCTTCGACTGGGACCCCGTGCGGCGCCTGCCCGGCGTGGAGGCGCTGGGCACGGCCCTGCTCACCGGCACCTTCGCCATCGAGGGCCACCCAGAGGTGGAGGTCCTGTCTCCCCCCATGGACGGCGAGATCATGCGGACGGTCGAGCGCCCCGCGGTGCTGGCCGGCCGGCTCGCGGACCCGGCGCGGGCGGACGAGGCCGTCGTCAGCCCGCACTTCGTCGAGACGACCGGGCTGTCGGTCGGGGACACGGTGACGGCGCTGCTGCCGACGCCCGCGCAGACCGAAGCGGCCGCCCTGAACGAGGAGCCGATCTCCTACTCGGGCCCTCGCCAGCGGCTCACGATCGTCGGCGTCGTCCGTTCCGGCTGGTGGTTCCGGGAAGGACAGGACAATCCGGGCGGTATTGGCACCACCTTCGCGTTCACCGAGACCTACCGGGAGAACCTGCTCGGCACCACCGGCGACGCGGCCATCGTGAACGCCGTGGTCCGGCTGCGCGCCGGCGCCGCCGGGATACCCGCGTTCCAGCAGGCGCTCGACCGAGTGGCGCAGCGTTCCGTCGAAACCCTCAACGTCGTCGCGGACGAGCAAAGCTTCCGCGAGACCACGACGTTCGAAGCGGTCGGTCTGGCCGCCTTCGCGCTGGCGGCCTACCTCGCAGCCCTGGTCCTGGTCGGGCAGGCCGTCGTCCGTTTCGTGATCGGCGCGACCGCGGACCTCGGCGTGCTACGTACGCTCGGCCTGACCACCCGGCAGGCCACCGTCGCGGCCGCCGCGGGGCCGGTCGTGGCCTCGGCCGCCGGGGTGCTCGCCGGGGCCGGCGCGGCGGTGGCCGCCTCGCCGCTGTTCCCGATCGGGTCCGCGACGCTCGTCGAGCCCGATCCGGGCGTCCACGTCGATCTCCTGGTGATCCTCGCCGTCGCGGGGGTGACGCTGCTGCTGGTGACGGTGGCGGCGACCACGACGGCGTTCGCCGCGTCGGTGCGCGGCGTCCGGCCGGTCCGGCCACGCGGGTCGGCGGTCGCGCGCCTGGCCTACCGTCTCGGCCTGCCGGTGCCGGTGCAGACGGGCGCGCGCTTCGCGCTCGAAACGGGTCGGGCCGGCGCCGCCGTGCGCCCGGCGCTGGTCGGCGCGGTCGTCGGGGTCCTCGGCGTGCTGGGCTCGCTGACCTTCCAGGCCGGCGTCGCCGACGCGGTGGCCAACCCCGCCCGGTTCGGGCAGGTCTTCGCGGTCGGGAGCTTCGTCGGCTTCGGCGGCGACGACGTCGCGCCGGCCGACGACCTCCTGCGCGCCGCGGCCGCCGACCCCGACGTGCTCGCGGTCAACGACACCCGGGTCAATGTCGCGACCGTCGAGCGCCTGCCGGTGACGTTGTTCAGCCTTGACCCCGTGGCCGGGCACCCGCCGTCGATCCAGGTGCTCTCGGGCCGTCTTCCGGCCACGCCGGGCGAGATCGTGCTGGCGCCGGGCGTCGCCCGCCGGACCGGCGTCAAGGTGGGCGACGTCCTCACCGTCGCCGGGCGTGACCCGGCGGCCGGCACGCCGATGCGGCTGACCGGCCTGGCCTTCGTTCCCCAGGACCCGCACACCACCTACAACGAGGGCGGCTGGGTAAGCGCGGCCGGCTACCGCGCGCTGTTCCAGGACGGCTTCAAATACCACGAGATCCGCGTCGAGCTGCGGGCGGGCGCCAGCGCCCCCGCCGTGCGCGACCGGCTCAACGCGGCCGTCGGCGCCCACGACGCCTTCCTCGTCCTGCTCGACGACATCCCAGTCGACGAGCGGGACCGATTCCGCGGTATCGCGGTCCTGCCCCGGCTGCTCGGGGTCTTCCTGGGGGTGCTCGCCTTCGGCGCGGTCGGTCATGCCCTGTTCGTCGGGGTGCGCCGCCGCCGGCACGAGGTCGCCGTGCTGCGGGCGCTCGGCACGACCCGGTGGCAGGCCCGGATGATCTTGCTGACCCAGGCCGCCCTGATCGGGACGATCGGCCTGGCCGTCGGCGTGCCGGTCGGCCTGCTGCTCGGCCGCGCGCTGTGGCGGGCGGTCGCGACGAGCACCCCGCTGATCTACGTGCCGCCGGTCGCGGCGCTCGCGCTGGCGCTGGCGGTGCCGGCCACGGTCATGATGGCGGCCCTCCTGGCGTCCGTTCCGGCCCGGCGCGCGGCCCGCCTGCGCGTGCCGGACGTCCTGCGAGCCGAGTGAGCAACGATGACCAGCCCCGTTCCCAGTACGACGCCGCATGCCGGCATGTCCGTCGCCCGCGGCGTCTCCGGCGTGGCCAGGCGCGCGTCGGCGTGGCTGCCCACCTTCGTCGTCCTGGCGGCGTTCGCGGCCGCGCTCGCCGGCCCACGCCTCGTGGGCACGGCGGGCGAGGCGCCGCTGGACGACGCCGTTCGGACGGTCGGGCTGGTCTCGACCGCCAGCTGGGTCGTGCTCGCCGTGGTTGCCCGGACCGTCCGGCCGCCCCGGCATGCCTGGGTCGCCGCGGTGGTCGCGGCCGTCCAGGCCGGCGCGCTGCTGGAACCGCGGCTCGCGGCCGCCGCGGTCGCCGTCTGGGCGCTCGCCCTGGCCGTCCCGCCCGACGGCGCGCTCCTGGGCGTCGGCCGGCTCGGGTTCGCCGGCCTGCTGGCCGCCGGGGCCGCGGCCGTCGCCGTCGCCGCCGCGCCGGGCTCGGCGGCGTTCGCCCCGGCGCTGGCCGCCCTGGCCGCCCTGGGCGCGCTGTATGTGGYGGCGTGCCACCTGGTGCTGGTCAACGCCCACGGCGGCCGGGCTGACGGCTCGGCCCACGGCCCGACCGGAGCCGGCGCGGGCGGGCGGACCAGGTGGGCGCTGCTGTGGACCGGGGCGGCCACGGTCATCGCCGTCGCGGCCGCGGCGGTCGGCGGCGCCGGAAGCATGCTGCTGGACATCCCGGACGACCCGGCGCCGGCGGCGCTCGCCGCCTGGGTGCTGGTGCCGTTGGCCATGGCGGCCGGGGCGCACCCTCGGTTGGCCCGGTTCGGCCCGCGCGCCTTCATCGAGGGCGTGACCGTCGCCGGGCTCGCGGTGCTCGTGGCCGCGGTCTACCTGGCCGTCGTGCTCGGCCTCGGGCGCCGGCCMGGCGCCGGCGAACGGGAGATCCTCACACTGTCACTGCTGGCGGCGTTCGGGTGCGCGGTGCTCGCGCTGCCCGCCCGCGCCTGGCTGGCCGGCGTCGCGGACCGCGCGGTGCGCGGCGCCGAGGCTCCGCCCGACCGGCTGCTCGCCACCTTCGGCACCAGGATGACCAGGGCCGTTCCCATGGACGAGCTGCTTCTCCAGCTGACCGAGCTGCTGCGGGCGACCCTCGGGCCGGCCGGCGCCGAGATCTGGACGGGCGGAGAGGGCACGCTGGGCCGGATGGTCAGCCTGCCCGAGCGGCCGGCCGACCGGCTGGCGCTCGGCGCGCGCGAGTGGTCCGTGGTCGCCCGGGCCAGGACCGGCGGCAACGCCTGGATCAGGGTGTGGCTGCCCGGCCTGCTGGCCGGCGACGAGCTGGTGCGCGTCGCCCCGATCACCCACCTGGGCGACCTGCGCGGGATGCTGGTGGTGCGCCGGCCGGCGACGGCGGGCCCGTTCACCCCAGCCGAGGACCGGGTGCTCGTGGAGCTGGCCCGGCAGGTCGGCCTGGCGCTGCACAACCTGTCGCTGGACAGCGCCCTGCAGGCGTCGCTGGAGCAGCTGCGGGAGCGCAACGCCGAGCTGCTCGCGTCCCGGGCACGCATCGTGACCGCCGCCGACGCGGCCCGCCGCCGCCTGGAGCGTGACCTGCACGACGGCGCCCAGCAGCACCTCGTCGGCCTGTCGGTCAAGGTCGGGCTCGCGGCGCAGTTCGCCGAGACCAACCCGGCGGCCGTCAGCCCGCTCCTGGCCGGCCTGCAAACGGACGTCCGGTCCGCGGCGGCCGCGCTGCGGGAGCTGGCGCACGGCATCTACCCGCCGCTGCTGCGTGACCACGGCCTCGCCCCCGCGCTGCGCGCGGCCGCGGCCCGCGGCCCGTTGGACTGCTTCGTCGACGCCGACGCGGACCGCTACCCGCCGGACCTGGAGGCCGCGGTCTACTTCTGCTGCCTGGAGGCGCTGCAGAACGCGGGCAAGTACGCCGGCGACGACGCGGAGGTGACGGTCAGCGTGACCGCCGAGGACGGCGAGATCCGGTTCGAAGTGGCCGATGACGGCGCCGGTTTCGACCCGACCACGACTGCCGGCCACGGGTTCGAGAACATGCGCGACCGGGTCGGATCCTTCGGTGGAACCCTCCAGGTCGAGTCCTCGCCCGGCGCCGGCACCCGGGTGCGCGGCACCCTGCCGCTGCCGGCCGGTGCGCGGTAGCGGCCCGCGCCCGCTCCTACCGGCCGGGCTCGCCGCGGCCCCGGCCCGCGACGGCGCGGCTCAGCGCGGCCGGAGTCAGCTCGTCCTTGCGCACGAAGCCGACGGCGCCGCACGCGGCGGCGCCGGGCGGAAGATCCTCGGAGCCGTAGGACGACATCAGCAGCACGGCGACCGGCGGGTCGCCGGCGACGATCCTGCGGGTCGCCTCGACCCCGTCGATGCCCGGGAGGTGCACGTCCATCAGCACGAGGGCGGGGCGTACCCGCCCGGCGAGCTCGACGCCCTCCTCGCCGGAGGCCGCCTCGGCGACCACGGACCAGCCGGGCAGGGCGCCGACCAGGATGCGCGCGACCTCGCGGAACAGCGCCTGGTCATCGACGACGAGGACTCCGAAACGCGTGCCGGCGGTGCCGGTGCTGGCCGCATCGGCGAGGTCGACGTCGGGCGTCTGCATGTGACCATGGTCCGCGTCGCGGGGACCAGGGACAAGGAAGTCAGCCGCTGGCCCGGGAGGGTGCCAGCACCCCCCGGGCGTCAGTGCGTCCGCGCGTGGCGGCGGGCCGGGGGAACCGGCGGGCGCGGGACGCTGGACATCCCACGTGGGGAGGGCACTGAGCGCCCGACAGGCTGGCGCGAAGCGCCAGCCCTACCGAGGGGCCAGCCGGTTCGGGCCGCGCTCCTCGGCCAGGTAGATCAGTACCGCCTTGACTCGGCGGTTCGTGTCCGGTTCCGCGGCGAGGCCCAGCTTCGCGAACAGGGTGTTGATGTGCTTCTCGACCGCGCGTTCGCTGAGGTACAGCGCGGCCCCGGCGGCGGCGTTGCTCTTGCCCTGCGCGATCTGCGCCAGCACGGCGCGCTCCCGCTCGGTGAGCGTCGCCAGCGGCGAGGCCCTGGAGGCCCTGGCGGCCACCAGGGCCTCCACGACCGCCGGGTCGATCACCGACCTGCCGGCCGCGACGGCGCGCACCGCGCCGGCCAGGTGTCCCGGCTCCCCGACCGCGTCCTTCACCAGATATGCCCGACCGCCGCTGCCGTGCTCGAGCAGCTTCAGGGCGTACTCGGGGTCGGCGTACTGGGACAGGACGACGACGCCGATTTCGGGGTTGCTGGCGCGCAGCAGCGCGGCGGCGCGGATGCCCTCGTCGGTGCTCGTCGGCGGCATCCGCACGTCGGTCACCACCACGTCCGGCGCCAGCTCCGCCACCGCGGCCAGCAACGAGTCCAGGTCCGCGCACGTCCCGACGACATGGAGATCCGGCTGGCTGTCCAGCATCCCGCGCACACCCTCGCGCACGATCAGGGAGTCGTCGGCAAGCACGATGCGCAGTGACACACACGCAGACTATCGAAAGTCGATCACGATCTGGTCGCTCTGTCCTCTCGATGACGCAGGGCCAGTCCTGTGACGAGGCGCACCGCGGCGGTCGTGTTCCCGTCCGGTCATCCCCTCGAGGACGGAGCGGGCCGGGGCGTGGGAGAGTGCGCCGCGGGAGCGGCGGAGGTGACGGGCGTGATGGCCCAGAACGGCGGAACACGGGCGGGTGCCCGATTGGACGGCTTCGACGCGGTCGTCGTCGGCTCCGGCCCCAACGGCCTGACAGCGGCGGTCACGCTGGCCGAGGCCGGGTGGCGGGTGCTGGTCCTGGAGGCCGCCGGCCAGTTCGGCGGCGGGCTGCGCACCGAGGAGCTGACCCTCCCCGGTTTCCGCCACGACGTCTGCGCCACTGTCCTGGCGCTGGCCGCCGCGTCCCCGGCGCTGCGCGCTTATGGTGCGGACGCGCCCAAGCCCGGGGCTGGTGCAACGGTGATCGGCGGCACGACGATCGGTGACGGAGGAGCCCGGGGCGTGACGGGTGGTAAGGGCGGGCCGACCGCGCCCTCGGTTCGGTGGGCGCACCCGCCAGTGCCACTCGCCCATCCGCTCGACGGCGCGGCGACCGCGCTGCTGCGGCGCGATGTCGGCGCGACGGCCGCCGCGCTGGGCCGGGTCGGCGCGGGCAAGCCCGCAGACCCGGCCGGGTGGGGGCGGCTCGTCGGGCCGCTCGTCGCGGCGGGGCCGCGGCTGACCGACGGGGTGCTGTCGCTGCTCGACCTGCCGCCGGCGGCGCCGCTCGCGCTGGCCCGGTTCGGGGCGGTCGGGGTGTGGCCGGCGACGGCGCTCGCCCGGGCCGCGCTGCGCGGCGACGCCGCCCGCGCGCTGCTCGGGGGCCTCGCCGCGCACTCGATGCTCGACCTGCACCAGCCAATGACCGCGGCCTACGGCCTGCTGCTGGCGGTGAGCGCCCACCAGGTCGGCTGGCCGGTCGCCGTCGGCGGTTCCCAGTCGCTGGCCGACGCGCTCGTCGCCCGGTTGCGGGTGCTCGGCGGCGAGCTCGTCACCGGCCAGCCGGTCACCAGCCTGCGCGAGCTGCCGCCGGCGCGGGCGGTGCTGCTCGACCTCACCCCCCGGCAGGTCCTGCGGATCGTGGGCGACGAGCTGCCCACGCGCTACCGGGCCGCGCTGGCGCGGTATCGGTACGGCCCCGGCGTCTTCAAGGTCGACTGGGCGCTCGACGGGCCCGTGCCCTGGCGGGACGAGGCGGTGGCCGGCGCCGGGACCGTGCATCTGGGCGGCACGCTCGCCGAGGTCGCCGCCGCCGAGCGCGCCGTCGCCCGGGGCCGGCACCCGCGGCGCCCGTTCGTCCTGTTCGTCCAGGCCACGGTCGCCGACCCGACCCGGGCGCCGGCGGGCAGGCACACCGGCTGGGCGTACTGCCACGTCCCGCTCGGCTCGACCGTCGACATGACCGCCGCGATCGAGGACCAGGTCGAGCGTTTCGCCCCCGGCTTCCGCGACCGGATTCTCGCCCGGCACGCCATGGGCCCGGCAGCGCTGGAGGCGCACAACGCCAACGAGATCGGCGGCGACATCGGCGGCGGCACCGCCGACCTGCGCCAGCTGCTCGCCCGCCCCGTCCTGTCCCGCCACCCCTGGGCCACCCCGCTGCCCGGGGTCTACCTCTGTTCCGCGTCCACCCCGCCCGGCGCCGGTACCCACGGCATGTCCGGCTACCACGCCGCGCGTCTGGCACTGCGCCGCGCCGGGGCGGCCGGCTGACGTCGGCCGAGCCGGAGAACGAGCCGGAGAAAATGAGATGCGGGTGATCGGAGCGACTGGCAGGCTTCCGCCATGGCCGAACTGCCCGGTGGATGGGACCCCGCCGAGTACGGGGATCGGGTCGCGGACGTCTACGACGACTGGTACGACGGCATGGAGCCGGCGATGCCCGCGGCTGTCAGGATGCTCGCCAAGCTGGCCGGGGACGGTCCGGCGCTGGAGCTGGGAATCGGGACGGGACGCGCCGCCCTTCCGCTGGCCGCCGCCGGGGTGAAGGTGGCCGGCATCGACGCGTCCGAGCGGATGGTGGCCCGCCTGTGGTCGAAACCGGGCGGCGCGGACATCTCGGTCACGATCGGCGACTTCGGCGACCCCGCGGTCTTGGCCGAGGCAGCCGCTCCCTTCGGTGGTTTCCGGGTCATCTACGTCGTCTTCAACACGTTCTTCGCGCTGCCCTCGCAGGCGGAACAGGTCAGGTGCTTCGCCTCGGTCGCCGGCGCTCTCGCTCCCGGCGGCGCCTTCGTCCTGCGCGCCTTCGTCCCCGACCAAGGGCTCCACTCGAACGGCTCGCGTTTCAGCACCGAGGCGATCGTCGGTGACGAGTCCAAGCTGGTCGCCGTCATCCACGACCGCAACTCCCAGACGGTCCGTGGCAACCACATCATCATCAGTCCCCGGGGAGTCGAGACCTACCCGGTCAACCTCCGCTACGCCTGGCCCGCCGAGCTCGACCTGATGGCCGCCCTGGCGGGACTGACCCTCACCGCCCGCCACGCCGACTGGTCCGCGGCCCCCTTCACCAACGCCAGCACGGCGCACGTCTCGGTCTGGCACAAGCCGGCCTGACGCCGCGGCGCTGACTTGCTGTGGGTCCATGACTCGCGGGGGATCCACTGTCCGCATGGCCCGTGGTGCCCAATACGCCTCTGATGGCGCCACAGGTCAGGATGAGATCTCATGATCCGATAGGGCGGTTGACGTGTTTCGTCGCGCGTCGGCCAGACCGGCCAGGTCAGGCTGGTCGTGAGCTCAGGGCTCCGCGGACGTTGGCGATCACTTCCAGCGGTTGATCCACGACGTCGAACCAGGTGACTCGCACGATCTTCCAGTCAAGCCGGGCGAGGGCATTCTGACGCCTGCGGTCGCGGAAGACCGGATCGACGCCGTCACGGGTCCAGGCCACACCGCTGGCACCGCGGTTCCCGCCTGCGCCGACGTGAAAACGCACGCCGTCGGCCTCCACCGCCACGCGGCGGCTGGGATAGGCGAGGTCGACCCGAGCGACCGGAACGCCGGACTCGTCCCGGACCAGCCACTGCAACTGCTCGGGCAGGAGTCCGCCGTCGACGAGGACCAGCCGGGCGCGGGTCTCCAGTGCGGACTCGGATCGTCCATCGGCCCGGGACCACCATGGTTCCGCTCGTCTGCATCCCGGCCTGCCCGCCGCGGCGGCTCGGGCGACGTCGAGCCTGTCAAGGCGGCCGGACCGCAGGGCCGCGTCCATGAGGCTGACCGCCTCCTCCGGCTCTGCGGAGCCGAGCACGAGATCAGCCAGGGTACGAGCCGGGGACGTCACCGGCAGGCCACTTACCGCCGTGATGTCATCCGGGGCAAGGATGCCGAACCGGACGTGGACGCCCCGCGCCGGGTGGATCGCCCCGCGTCGGGCGACCAGCAGGTGGATCGGCTCGTCAGCGGTCAGCGGTCAGCGGTGGCAGCGCGTGTGCACCGAGCCCAAGGAGCCGAGCCGCCGTGATCCCGGCGATGATCGCGTCAGGCCGTCCGGCGAGCGCGGCCTGAGCGCGGGCCCGTAGGTCATTCTCACCGTCCGCGGGCCCGACGACCGCACGGATCACGTAGCTGCCACGGGAGGGCGAATACCACCAGCCACGCGCGACGAACTGTCGGATCTGTTCTCTGGCCAGACCGGCGTCCAGTGCCTGCCGATAGGTGATCATGCCGTTCTGCCCACGGGCCACCTGCCCCGCGTGCAGCATCGCGGCGGTGACCACGGCCGAGGTGGAAGATCGGTGGCGCACTGCGTCACGTTCCGTCCAGCCCGCGGCCGTGTCGAGCCCGTGCCCACCGGCATGTGGATAACCGAGCCACGATGACCGCGCACCCATCGGATCATGGGCCGGCCGCCGCCTTCGACCGTGACCTCCGAGGACCCCATCGAGACTCCGAGCGTCCTGAGATGTGGCCATGGCTCGTGGGGTCAAGGCCGGCCTCCTGGGCACCAGAACTCATGGCTCGATGAGGCGTGGCCCCAGAGGCACCGCGATGCCTGGGGGAAGGGGGATGCGGGGGTGGCAGGGATCGACCGCAAGCGGATGTGACTGGGAGTACATTCCAGGCTCCCCGGGGCGAGGGACTCTACGATCCGGTCATGAGCGTTCCCTCGGCCGAGTTGGAGCTGGCCGCGCTGTTCCCGCAGGCGTCGCGAGAAGCCTGGCAGAAGCTGGTACTCGCGGTTCTGCGCAAGTCAGGAGCAGCCGGAGAGCAGGCCGTCCCGGCGGACGCCGAGTCGCTGCTCGCGACCGCCAGCTACGACGGTTTCGCGATCAAGCCGCTGTACACAGCGGGTGACGGAGTGCCCGTCGACGTCGGCGTTCCCGGCCTCGCGCCGTTCGTCCGCGGGCGACGCGCCGAGGGGGCGGTCGGGGGCTGGGACCTGCGGGCGGCGCACTCCCACCCGGACGCGAAGACGACCGCCGAGGCCGTGCTCGCCGACCTGGAAGGCGCCGCCACGTCGCTGTGGTTGCTGCTCGCCCCGGCCGGCGGCATCGCCGTCGAGGCGCTGCCGGACGTGCTGCGCGACGTCTACCTCGACCTGGCGCCCATCGTGCTCGACACCGGCGGCGACGCGGTGACGACGACCGCCGCGGCCGACGTGCTGCTCGCGCTCGCGGCCGCCCGTGGGGTCGCGCCGTCGGAGCTGGTGGCGACGCTCGGCGCCGACCCGCTCGGCCTCGCCGCCCGCACCGGCCTCGCCGGCGAGGCGGTGAAGGCCCACCTGGACGAGGCATCGCGGCTCGCGGAGCGCGTCGCCGCGAGCTATCCCGGGGTCCGGACGTTCGTCGTCGACGCGACGCCGTACCACGACGCGGGTGGCGGCGACGCGCAGGAACTTGGCGCGTCGTTGGCCACCGGGGTCGCCTACCTTCGGGCGCTCACCGGGGCCGGCCTGGACGTCGCCAGCGCGCTCGGCCAGCTGGAGTTCCGGTACGCCGCCACCGCCGGCCAGTTCTCGACGATCGCGAAGCTGCGCGCCGCCCGGCTGCTGTGGGCCCGCGTCGCCGAGGTCTGCGGCGCCCTCGACGCCGACCGGGCGCAGCGCCAGCACGCCGTCACGTCGTCGGCGATGATGACGCGGCGCGACCCGTACGTGAACCTGCTGCGCACCACGATCGCCGCGTTCGCCGCCGGTGTCGGCGGCGCCGACGCGATCACGGTGCTGCCGTTCGACGCGCGCCTGGGCCTCCCGGACGACACGTCCCGCCGGCTCGCGCGCAACATCCAGGTTCTGCTGCAGGAGGAGTCGAACCTGACCCGGGTGATCGACCCGGCGGGTGGCTCCTGGTACGTCGAGGCGTTGACGGCCCAGCTCGCCGAGGCCGCCTGGGCGTTCTTCACCGAGATCGAGCGGGCCGGCGGGATGGCCGCGGCGCTCGCGAGCGGCCTCGTCGGCGAGCGGCTCGACGCCACCTGGGCGCGCCGCCGGGAGGACCTGGCGCTGCGCCGCGCGCCGCTGACCGGCGTCAGCGAGTTCCCGAACGTCGCCGAGACGCTGCCCGCGCGCACCCCGGCGCCGGCGCGCACCCAGACCGGCGGGCTGCCGATCCGGCACTACGACGAGGACTACGAGGACCTGCGCGCCCGCGCGGACGCGGCGCTGGCGGCGAACGGCACCCGGCCGGTGGCGTTCCTCGCCACGATCGGGTCGCTCGCGTCCTTCACCCCGCGCGCGACGTTCGCCGCGAACCTCTTCCAGGCCGGCGGGTTCGACACCCCGAACGCGGGCCCGGGCGACGACCCGGCGGCGATCGCCGCGGCGTTCACCGCCTCGGGCGCGAAGATTGCCTGCCTGTGCGCGTCGGACAAGGCGTACGCGGCCAGCGCCGCGCCCGTCGCCGCCGCCCTCAAGGCCGCCGGCGCCAACCACGTATGGCTTGCCGGTAAGCCGGGAGAGCGGGCAGCCTCGGATGAGGCGGCCGGGATCGGCGGTTACGTCTTCACCGGCTGCGACGCCGTCGACGTCCTGCGCTCCGCCCTAGCGAAGGCCGAGGTCGCCTGATGCCCAGCAAGGACCTGATTCCCGACTTCGCCGACGTCGAGCTCGGCCTCGCCGCCGCCTCGTCGCCGGCGGCCGGTCCGGACGCCGCCGCTGGCGCGCATCAGGACAGCCAGTGGCGCGCCGCCGTCGAGGCGGCGACCGGCAAGAACGTCGACGCGCTGACCTGGGACACCCCCGAGGGCATCGAGGTCAAGCCGCTCTACACCGCCGCCGACACCGCGGGCCTCGACTTCCTCGACACCTACCCGGGGATCGCGCCGTTCCTGCGCGGGCCGTATGCGCCGATGTACGTGACCCAGCCGTGGACGATCCGCCAGTACGCAGGCTTCTCGACGGCCGCCGACTCGAACGCGTTCTACCGGCGCAACCTGGCCGCCGGCCAGAAGGGCCTCTCGGTCGCCTTCGACCTGCCGACCCACCGGGGCTACGACTCCGACCACCCGCGGGTGACGGGCGACGTCGGCATGGCGGGCGTGGCGATCGACTCGATCTACGACATGCGGCAGCTCTTCGACGGCATCCCGCTGGACAAGATGAGCGTGTCGATGACGATGAACGGCGCCGTGCTGCCGATCCTGTCGCTCTACATCGTCGCGGCCGAGGAGCAGGGGGTCGCCCCGGAGCAGCTGGCCGGGACCATCCAGAACGACATCCTCAAGGAGTTCATGGTCCGCAACACCTACATCTACCCGCCGAAGCCGTCGATGCAGATCATTTCGGACATCTTCGCGTACTCCTCGCAGAAGATGCCGAAGTTCAACTCGATCTCCATCTCCGGGTACCACATGCAGGAGGCGGGCGCGAGCGCGGACCTGGAGCTCGCCTACACGCTCGCCGACGGCGTCGAGTACATCCGCGCGGGCCTCGCCGCGGGCCTCGACATCGACGCGTTCGCGCCGCGGCTGTCGTTCTTCTGGGCGATCGGCATGAACTTCTTCATGGAGGTCGCCAAGATGCGGGCCGCGCGCCTGCTCTGGGCGCGGCTGGTGAAGGAGTTCGGCCCGAAGAGCAGCAAGTCGCTGTCGCTGCGGACGCACTCGCAGACCTCCGGCTGGTCGCTGACCGCCCAGGACGTCTTCAACAACGTCGCCCGCACCTGCATCGAGGCGATGGCCGCCACCCAGGGCCACACCCAGTCGCTGCACACCAACGCCCTCGACGAGGCGCTGGCGCTGCCGACCGACTTCTCCGCCCGGATCGCCCGCAACACCCAGCTGTTGCTGCAGCAGGAGTCCGGCACCACCCAGGTCATCGACCCCTGGGGCGGCAGCTACTACGTCGAGCGGCTCACCTACGACCTTGCCCGCAAGGCCTGGGGCCACATCACCGAGGTCGAGGAGCGTGGCGGCATGGCGGCGGCGATCGACGCCGGCATCCCGAAGCTGAGGATCGAGGAGGTCGCGGCCCGCACTCAGGCCCGCATCGACTCCGGCCGCCAGCCGCTCGTCGGGGTCAACAAGTACCGCCTCGCCGGCGGGGAGGACATCGACGTCCTCAAGGTCGACAACTCGGCGGTGCGCACGGAGCAGCTCGCCAAGCTGCGCCAGCTGCGTGCCGACCGCGACCCGGAGGCCGTCGAGACCGCCCTCGCCGCCCTCACCCGCGCCGCCGAGGAGGCTCAGGCGGGCACTCGGGCCGCGGGCCTCGACGGCAACCTGCTCAAGCTCGGCGTCGACGCCGCCCGCGCGAAGGCGACCGTCGGGGAGATCTCCGACGCGTTGGAGAAGGTCTACGGGCGGCATGCCGCGCAGATCCGTACGATTTCCGGCGTGTACCGCGACGAGGCCGGGCCGTCGCCCGAGATCAGCCGGGCGCGCGCGCTGGCCACCGCGTTCGAGCAGGCCGAGGGCCGCCGCCCCCGCATCCTGATCGCCAAGATGGGCCAGGACGGCCACGACCGCGGCCAGAAGGTCGTCGCCTCCGGCTACGCCGACCTCGGCTTCGACGTGGACGTCGGCCCGCTGTTCCAGACGCCGGCCGAGGTCGCCCGGCAGGCGGTCGAGGCGGACGTGCAGATCGTCGGCGTGTCGTCGCTGGCCGCCGGTCACCTGACGCTCGTGCCGGAGCTGCGTGCCGAGCTCGCGGGTCTCGACCGCTCCGACATCCTGGTGACCTGCGGTGGCGTCATCCCGCCGCAGGACTACGACGCGCTGCGCGCCGCCGGCGCCGCCGCGATCTTCCCGCCGGGCACCAGCATCGCCGAGTCCGCCGTCGAGGTCCTCGGCATCCTCGCCGCCCAGCTCGGCCACGACCTCGGCGACGGCACGGCCGCGGACGGCGACGGAGACGCCGACGGCGACGCCGCTGCTGGCGCGGCCTGACCCTGGTGACGGAGGTTCTCGCCCGCGTGCCGGCCGTCCGCCACACCGTCGACGTCGACGCCTATGCGGACGGGGTGCTCGCGAACAACCGGACGATGGTCGCGCGGGCGATCACCCTGGTCGAGTCGAGGCGGCCCGACCACCAGGCGGCGGCGCAGCGGCTGCTGGTGAAGCTGCTGCCGCACACCGGCAAGGCCCGCCGGGTCGGGATCACGGGCGTGCCGGGCGTGGGCAAGTCGACATTCATCGACGCCCTCGGCACGCGGCTGACCGCCGCCGGCCACCGGATCGCGGTGCTCGCGGTCGACCCGTCGTCGACCCGCACCGGCGGTAGCATCCTCGGCGACAAGACCCGGATGGCGACGCTGTCCGCCGACCCGAACGCCTTCATCCGGCCGTCGCCGACGGCGGGCACGCTCGGCGGCGTCGCGAAGGCCACCCGCGAGGCGATCGTCATCATGGAGGCCGCCGGCTACGACGTCGTGCTCGTCGAGACGGTCGGCGTCGGCCAGTCGGAGACGACCGTCGCCGACATGGTCGACACCTTCCTGTTCCTGACGCTCGCCCGCACCGGCGACCAGCTGCAGGGCATCAAGAAGGGCGTCCTCGAGATCGCCGACGTCATCGCCGTGAACAAGGCCGACGGCCCGCACGAGATCGACGCCCAGCGCGCCGCCCGCGAGCTCGCCGGCGCGCTGCGGATGCTGCGCGCCCCCGACGACGGCTGGCGCGCCCCCGTCCTGACCTGCTCCGCGATCGAGAGCAAGGGCCTGGACGAGGTGTGGGACCAGGTCGTCGCCCACCAGGACCTGCTCGACGCCGGCGGGCTGCTGGCGGCGAGACGCCGCCGTCAGCAGGTCGACTGGACGTGGGCGATGGTGCACGACCGGCTGCTCGCCGACCTGCGCGCCCGGCCGGCGGTCCGGGCGCTCACCCCCGACCTGGAGCGCCGCGTCCGCGACGGCACGCTCACCCCCAGCCTCGCCGCCGACGCGATCCTCGCCGCCTACGCCCAGTCCGCCGATGGTCGCGCGGATTCCCCCGGTTCCCCCCTTTCCTCCGGTCCAGCCGGTCCGGCGGCAGGCGCCGACCCGGTCGCCTGAGACGTGGCGGACGGGCACGCGCCGGGCCCTGGACTGCCTGGCATGCGGCGAGTGATCGCGTCCGTGGCGCACGAGACGCCCGAGCGGGCGCCGCTGCGGGTCGACGTGGGGGACCGGGTCGAGGTCGGTGGCCGGGACACCGACTGGCCGGCGTTCGTCTTCGTCACCACGGCGCGTGGCAGCGGCTGGGTGCCGGGTCGCCACCTGTCGGGCACCGCTGCCGGCCCGGCGACGGTCGTCACCCCCTACGACACGACCGAGCTGCCGACCGAGGTAGGCCAGGCGCTTGACGTCCTCGCAGAGGACCCGGAAAGCGGCTGGCTGTGGTGCCGCGACACCTCCGGCCGCGAGGGCTGGGTCCCGGTGCGGACCGTCGCCGACGTCGACTGACCGCCAGCCAAGGGCCTTTCGGCCCGGCAGGTGGACCTTTCGGTCCAAATCGGCGACGTGGGCCTGGCCTGGCCCTACGATCCGCTCGCGGGGTCTGACAGCGAGCGACCATGTGGGCGTTCCCGCGGCCCTTGCTCCGACTGCCCGGGAGGTCTGCGTTGCTCCGGCGGCATGCCGACAAGTTCGACGTCACGTTCGCCGCGTCGGACGGACTGCTCGGGTCGATGTCGGCGGAGCCGCGGGAGCTGTTGCTGCGCCGCGCGCTCGACGAGTTCGTCGCAGACGTCGCCGCGCTCGACGCCACGTCGGGCGCGATGGTGGCGGGCAGTGCGCGGCCGCTCATCGACGCGGCCGTCGACGCGGCCGCGCCCCAGCTGACCGACGACGAGCTGGTCGTCTCCGGCCAGGAGGTGATGCAGGCCTGGGAGCGCCCACTGATGCGGGCGCTCGCGGGCGCCGTCGCCCGGCCGGGCGGCTCGGTGCTGGAGGTGGGTTTCGGCATGGCGATCTCCGCCGGCTATGTGCGGGACGCCGGCGCCGCGCGGCACACCATCATCGAGGCGAACCCCCAGGTCGCGGACGCGGCCAGGAGCTGGGCCGCCGGGCAGCCCGGTGTGGAGATCGTCGAGGGCCGCTGGCAGGAGGTCATCGGCGGCCTCGGCCGCTACGACGGGATCCTGTTCGACACGTACCCGCTGACCGAGGCCGAGGTCGACGAGTACTACCTGCGCGGCGCGACGTTCGCCGAGCACTTCTTCGCGGCCGCCGCCGAGCACCTCGCCGACGACGGCGCGTTCACCTACTACTCGAACGAGATCGACTCGGTGTCCCGGCGCCACCAGCGCGCCCTGCTGCGCCACTTCGGCCAGTTCGGCGTCCGCGTCGTCGACGGCCTCACCCCACCCGCCGACTGCACCTACTGGTGGGCCCCCTCCATGGCCGTCATCGTCGCCACCGAGCCCCGCCGCTGAGGGCCCCGGCCCAGGGGGTCCCGGCGGCCGGTCCCGGCGGCCGTCCTTGCCGCCACCGCGGTGGCCGTCGCGACCAGCCACCGCCGAGGCAGGTGAAATCGGGGTGTGGACCGGCTGCTCGACCCCAATGTCACCTGCCTCGACGATGCGCCGAGCCGAGAGCGGCGCGGATCTCGGCGATCACCACGTGCGGCTGATCGACGACGTCGCACCAGGTGACCCGGATGACCTTCCAGCCGAGTCCGATCAGTGCGTTCTGACGACGGCGGTCGCGGAAGACAGGGTCGACACGGCCGCCGGTGGAACCCGGGCCGCCGTGGAACCGGACGCCATCCGACTCGATGGCGACCAGGCGGCTGGGATAGGCGAGGTCGGACCCGTGCGACGAACCGGCCGTCGGCCCCGGTGACCAGCCACTGGAGCTCCTCGGGCGGCAGACCTCGATCGACGAGGAGGAGTCTTACCCGGGTCTCCAGCGGGGACTCCGACCGGCCGTCCGCCAATGCCCACCAGCTGTCCACTCGTCGGCAGCCAGGTCGTCCCGTCGTCGCCGCGCGTGCCGCGGCGACATCGGAAAGCTGACCGCCGTGCAGCGCGGTGTCGATCAGGCTGACGGCGTCCTCCCGGCTCGAAGCCCAAAGCGCCAGGTCCGCGACCGTCCTGGCTGCCGAGGTCACGGGCAAGCCCATGATCGTGACGATGTCCGCGTCCCGGAGGTTCCCGCGATGGGGGGTGGTGCCGGGCGTGGGCCGTAGTGAGCCGCGGCCGCGCTCCATCACGTGAACCGGCTCATGATGGACCGGTTCGTGGCTGACCGGCTCCGCCAGGACCGCGAAGCCGAGCAGACGGGCGGCGGTTGGGCCGCAGATCACCGCGTTCGGGCGGGCCGCCAGGGCGGCGCGGGCACAGCCTCGCAGCTCCCGGGGCGACGACTCGACGCAGTCGTAGGTCCGAGGGGGCAGGCCGACGACATAGCGGATGATGTATGTCCCGTGTACGGGCCGCCACCACCATCCCCGAGCCACGAAGACGCGGATCTCCTCCGGCGTGAGACCGGCATCCAGAGCCTGGCGATAGGTGATCATCCCGTCCTGCAGGCGGGCGAGCCGCGTCGCGCTCAACAACTGAGCCGACACCGAATACGACGCTCGCCTACCCACGACGCGGACGATCCCCGCGCCCGCGCACCTCGTCGAGGCCAGACCGGCCCCCTGTGGACGCCGTCGCGTCGTCCACAGGCAGGCACGCAGACACGCGCCGCCATCCAGGCAGGTCAGAGTGGGGTCGGGACCGACCAGCCGACCCCAATCTGACCTGCTTGGATGACGTGTTCCGCGCCAGCCCTGGCCGGGGCAGTGACCCGATTTCGGCCTGGCGCCGGGCCGGGTGGGTGCTGCCTCAGGCTGTTTCGGCGGTCCAGGTGATGGTGGGTGGGCGGACGGAGGCGCAGAGGGGGTGGCCCTTGGCGTCGGTGAGGCCCAGGCGGCCGACCAGGAGGTTCGACACGACGGCGGCGGTGAGGACGTCGGCGGGCATGGCGTTCAGCCAGAGCTTTGCCCGCCGGAACATCGCGAAGCCGCCCTCGGCGGGGTCGACCACGCCCCAGGTCAGGTAGATGAACCGCTCACCCGGCCGGCCCTGGATGTGCTGGCCCCGCAGGTCGATCCCGCCGGGTGTGGTCGTGGCGGGTGTGGTCGAGGTGGTGCACTCGAGGGTCCATACCGCCGTCGCGGCGTCGCCCGGGACGAGACCGAGCAGCTCGGTGGGTCGGCCCCGCGGCTGGACTGCGACGTGGATGTTCGTGTAGCCAGGAAAGCCGGGCCCGCCCGCGCACGCCCGGCCCGGCAGGTCCGACCCCTCGACGCGGATCAGCACTGGCTCGTCTTCCCTCCGCTCGCGACACGGGTCCGAAAACAGGGCGGCGGCGGAATCCTCTCACCGGGGTGAGACAGGATTCCGCCGCCGGGGTGCGACGCCCGTCTTAGGCGGGTATCGGGCCTACTCCCTGGGACAGCTGACTCAGGCGGTCGATGTTGGACTTGGTGGTGGCGTTGGAACGCCCGACGTAGCCGGTCTCGGTCGTGATGGTCTGCGCGTGCTCCAGGTAGTAGCGCAGGTAGGCGACGGTGGCCGGGTCCTTCAGCGCGTCGACGCGGGCGTAGACGAACAGCGGCTTGCACAGTGGCACGTAGGCGCCGCTGCCGGCGGTGATGGCGTTCGGCGGCTGGCACCCCTCGCCCTCCCCGCCGTCGACGAGCACCCCGCGCAGCTTGGAGCCCAGCTGGTTGTACGTCGGGAAGTCGAGGTAGCCGATGGCGTCCCGGTCGTTCTGTACGGTCTGCGCGACGCCGGCCAGGTCCGTCGTCGTGTAGGGCCGGGACTTGGCGCTGTCACCGCTGATGCTGGCGTTGAACACCTGCGCCTGCACACTGTCGGGCTTGGGCCCGACGAAGTTGATCGGCTCGTCCGGGTACCTCGGGTTGAGCTGGTTCCACCGGGTGATGGTGGAGCCCGCGCCCCAGAGCTCCTTGAGCTTGGCCAGGTCCAGGCAGCCCAGCCAGGTGTTGGCGGGGTTCACCACGATCGGCAGGGTGTGGTGCGCGATCTCGAACCCGACCACCTCGTCCTTGCAGCTCGGGTCCGGCGCGAACTTCGGGTCCAGCTCGTAGGACGTGCCGGCGACAGCGACCTCGCCGTTGCACAGCTTGGTGAAGGCCTGGGTGGTGTCGGTGACCCCCGGATCGAAGGCGACCGTCACCTTGGGCTCGGACTGGCGGAACTCCTGGAACGCGCGCTCGCTGATCGGCGCGACCTCGTTCGAGTCGGCCACCCGGACCAGGTTGCGGGCCACGGCCGGAGGCGTCGTCGCGGCCCCCGTGGCCGGCTGGGTCGCCGGCTGGCTCGACGGCGCGGCGGTGATCGTCGGGCCGGAGCTGTCGGACCGGGTCAGCGTGAGCCCGAGCGCGGTGCCGCCGGCGATGAAGACCACCGCCGCGATGATGGCCGCGATCCCGCTCTTGGTGCGCAGCGAGCCCAGCACACCCGAGCGGCGCGGCGGCGGGCCCGCCGACCGCTGGGGAGCAGGTCCGCCTGGGGGCCGGCCGGCCCCGCCGTGCACGACCGTGCGCTCGCCCGTGTCCGGCCCGGTGCCCCAGGAGACGAGGCCGTGCTGCTCCGGATGCCCGGCCCCGGCCGCCGCCGCTCCGGCCGCGCCCACGCCGGCCGCGCCCACGCCCGCGGCGGTGGCCGCGGGGAAGGCTTCGTAGGCGGCGATGCGCGCCGTCGATTCCGGGTCCTGCCAGCCGCCGCCGGCCGCCGCCGCGACGGCTCCCGGCGCCACGTAGGTCGTGCCCGCCGGCGGCATCGACATCCCGGGGAACGACGACAGCTCCGGCGGCTCCATCGACGCCGGGCCGATCAGCGCCGTCGCGCCGCCGGCGACCGGCTCCGCCTGCTCGGCGAGCCCGGCGGCCAGCAGCGCCGCCCCGACCGCGAGGTCCTCGGCCGGCCGGTGCTCGAAACGCCCGGCGCCGGGCAGCGCGGCCCGCACCAGCCGGTCGGCCAGCGGCATCCGTGCGACGCCACCGTAGAGCAGCACCGCGGACAGCTGGTCCGCGGACGCCGGCACCGAGCGCACCGTGCGGACCAGCGCCCGCACGCTGTCCTCGATCGCCGGCGTGACCAGACGCTCCAGGTCCTCGCGGCGCAGCGTCACCCAGGCGAACACGCCGGGCAGGGTCACCGGGACGGAGGCCTCGTCGTCGGCGGCCAGCGTCTCCTTGGCGGCGACGACCTCCTGGCGCAGCCGGCTGAGCGCGGTGACCGTCGCCGGGTCGGACCGGTCCAGCCCCGCCACGACCGGGCCGGCGGCGGACAGCACATGCTCGAGCAGGAGCGTGTCCAGGTCGACGCCGCCCGTGTGCGCGAGCCCCGTCGGCGAGCCCACGACCTCGGCGCCGTAGTCGGTGACCGACAGCACCGCCGCCTCGCACGTGCCCGCGCCGAAGTCGTAGGTCGCGACCAGGTCGGTGGACCGGCCGCGGGTCCTGCTCGCGGCGCGGCGCGCCAGCACGGCGCCCAGCGCATCGGCCGCCGGCGCGGCGGACACCGGGATGTCGCGCGCGTCGAGCCGTTCCAGCGCCTCGGTGAACAGCTCTCGGCGCCGCGCGTTCCAGCTGGTCGGATACGTGACGACGACGTGGTCGGGATTCGAGCCGCGTGTCTCCGCCGCCGCGATGATCACCCGTTCCAGGAAACGGGTGACGAGTCCTTCCGGCGCGTATGCGCCGCCGCCGATCATGATCGGGGAGGAGTCGCCGACGCGGCGCGCGAATCCTTCCGTCGCACGAGCCGGATCGGCCAGCGCGCGCCGCGCGGCGGCCCGGCCGAACGAGAGCGGGCCGGTCGGCGGGAAATAGAGCACCGTCGGTATGGACGGGCCGCCCGCGACCGTGAGGACCTGCGGCCAGTCGCCGTCCGAAATGGCGACGACGGTGTTGGCTGTGCCGATGTCGATGCCGAGCTGGTAGCCCATGGCTATCCCCTGTGCTTCCTGCCGCCTCACACCGGGGCCGCGGTCATAGCGGCCCCGGCAGTGTTCCCCGGTTGGCTGTTCTGATGTTAGGTCACACGATCGAGTGCATTCGGCGGTGGCCGGGCCGATGTCGGCCAGCCGACCGCCGTCTACTTCCTAAAGATTCCCGGCTATGGCGCCCGCCGCCTTTCGCCGGCGGGGCCGCCATTCGGTCGTCCGTGCCACGTCCGACGTCTCGCCGTCAGCCCGAGCACGGGTCCTCGTAGGGCAGGTCGGCGATGAGGTTCGTCCATTCGGTGGCGCTGATCCGGTTCGCCGGGTTCTTGCAGGCGACCGTCACGAGCCGGGCCGGGTCGGTCGAGCCGAGGGTCACCCCGCCGGCCGAGGCGCTGGTCGGCGCGCTGAGCAGCCACTTGCCTGCGTCGTCGGCGGCCACGTCGCGGGGGGTCACCTGGCTGTCGAGCGACACGGGCGTGGGAGTGACCGACCCGGCGCCGAGGTCCCAGCCGAGCAGGGTGCCGCCCGCGTCGGTGCTCACGAGCCACGTCCCCCCGACCGGCACGACGTCGAGGACGCCGGACTGGTGACCGCGCCACTCCTGACCCACCTGCTTCGGCTTCGCCAGGTCGGTGATGTCCCACAGCCGCACGGTCGCGTCGTCGTTCCCGGTGACCAGGCGCCTGCCATCCGGCAGGAACGCCACGGCGTTCACCTGGCCTACCAGTCCCGCCGTGTGGCCGCGCTCGGCCGGGTTCCGCGGATCGCTGATGTCCAGCAGGCTAACCGTGCCGTCCACCCCCGCGATCGCCAGGGTGTGCCCATCGGGGCTGAGCGCGATGTCGGTCGTCAGGCCCGTGCTCCGCAACGGTCGCAGGAAGCGCGGGTTGGCCGGGTCGCTCACGTCCCACAGGTCGATCGCCTGGTTCAGGTCCGCCGTCGCCAGCAGCTTGCCGTCGCCCGAGAGCGCCAGCCGTGCCACCTGGCCGACCTGGCCCGACGGTGAGGTGATCGGGGCGAGCGGCTTGGGTGCGCGCGGGTCGCCCAGGTCCCAGACGTGGCCGGTGCCGCCGCCGGTGACCAGGCCACCGGCGGGCAGGAACCGCGGGCCGAGGATGGTCGGCCCGGCGTCGGCACCACCGCTCGACGTCGCGACGTCGGCGGCCGGCGCGGGGCTGTCCGGGTTCGACAGGTCCCACAGCCGCAGGTGGCCGGCGTTGTCGGTCGCGGCGGCGAGCCTGCCGTCGGCCGAGAGCGCGTCGCCGGTGTAGGTCGCGGCGGGGCCCGGCAGGGTGACCCAGGAACCGGCCGTGAACGAGGCGACCATCGCCTTCGCGGCCGCCTCGGTCGGCGAGAGCCGGTAGGCGGCGAGGCTGAGCCGCGCGGCCCTGGCCGGGTCGCTCGCTCGCGCGGCCGCGGCCTGCTGGGCGAGACCGGTGGAGAGCTCGGCTCGATGCGCCGCGGAGCCGGAGCCACCGCCGCCGTCACCGCCGGACCCGTTTGCGATCGCCAGCGGGATGCCGACGGCGGCGACGGCGAGCACGGCGAGCCCCGCGATGACCAGGATCACCTTGCGCCGGCCGGAGCGCCGCTCGGCGCCGTCATGGCCCGGATCGGGCTGGCCTGCCCCGCTCGGGCCCGCGAACGGCGGCGTCGGCGGCGCCTGCCGGCTGACCGTAGGCGGGGGCCGGTCACCCGAGCCGACCGCTGGCCCCCGGCTGGCGACGGGCGCCGGCGGGAGGGGGGCACGCGACGCCGGCGGCGGTCCACCCGGCACGGGTGGGACGGGTGGACGGGACGGCGCAGCGCCGGGGCCGCGCGACGGAGTGCCGACGGGGCCACCCGACCGGGCGGCCGGCCCGGCGCCCGGACGAGCTCCTCCCGGCGGTGCGGGCAGCGGCGAGGATGGCGTCGCCGGCGGACGAGGCGTGGCGGTGCCGGGGGCCGACGGCGCCCGGGACGTGGTCGCCGGCGGCCTGGACGTGGTCGCCGGTGTCGGGGGTGGGGTCTGGGTCGGCGGCGGAGTGAGCAGGCCGGTCGCGACGCTGGTCGGCCCCGGCCGTGATGTCGTTCCCGGCGTGGCGGTGACGGGCGCGTCCTCGGCTCCCAGCCCGCGGCCGCCACGGCCGAACAGATGGCCGCGGCGGCGCCGTGAGCCCTCCTTGGCGTCCCGGTCCGCCTCCTGGCCCGGCGCGGGCGCCTGGCCGGCGGCCGGCCCGGTACCCAGCGCCGCGATGCCCGGCACGAGATCGCCGCCGCTCATCAGCGCGGCGCGCAGCGCCTCGGCCGTCGGCCGCCGGTCCGGCTCCTTCTGCAGGGCGGCGTCGACGAGCGGCGCGAGCTCGGCGGGAACACCGTCGATGTTGGCGGGCTCGTAGAGGATCCGGTAGAGCAACGCCTCGATCCGGCCCTCGCCGAACGGCGGCCGGCCGGTGGCGGCGAAGATCGTGATGGCGCCCCAGGCGAAGATGTCCGCCGCGGAGGTCACCGGGGAGTCCAGGATCTGCTCGGGCGCCATGTAGCCGGGGGTACCGATCGCGTGCCGCGCGGTGCGGCTGAACTCGCCCGACCCGTCGAAGTCCCGGGCGAGGCCGAAGTCGATCACCTTCGGGCCGACGGGGGAGAGCAGCACGTTCGCCGGCGTCAGGTCACGGTGCACGATGCCGGCGGCGTGGATGGCCGAGAGCGCGGTGGCGACCGACAGCGCCAGCTGTTCCAGGTCGGCCGGGCGCAGCGGTCCGCGCCGGGCGACCATCTTCGACAGCGTCGGGCCCTCGACGTACTCCGTCACCAGGTAGGGGTTCGGCCCGTCGGGGTCGGCGTCGAGCACGGCTGCGGTCGTGAACCGCCGGACCCGGCGGGCGCTCTCCGCCTCGCGCCGGAACCGGCCACGGAACTCCGGCGCCTCGGCCAGCTCCGGTTTGATCACCTTGATGGCGACAGGAGTACCCTCGGGGGAGCGGCCGAGGAAGACGGTTCCCATGCCGCCCTGCCCCAGGCGGCCGATGATCTCGTACTTGCCCAGTCGCCGAGGGTCGGCTGCGCTCAGTGGGGCCGGGGCGTTCCCGGACACCGGGGGTGGAGTCGATCCCGCCACCGGATTGCCTCCCGCCTGGCCGCATTGCCGCGCTAGTGGTGTCGTCGGTGACGACGCCGATGGGCGACGACGCTCCCCCCCAGCCTGGAAGGCAGCCCCTGGGTTGGGGTGTCCGACCTCGGTGGTCGTGCCGCCGACCTTCCCGGCACTGTCAACAAGCTACGCCGCGCCGAACGCGGCGGGTACCGCGATTGCACTGACAACCGGCCAGTTGACGGCCATCCGACACCCTCGTGGGGGGCGGGTGAACGACCCCGGTGAGCCGGGTGACGCGACGATTCCGGTTCGCGGCTACCGGTGACCGCGAGGCGTCACCCCATGCGCTGCGCGGCCGGCGCCGCCGTCGGGCGAACCGGGCGGCCGGCCGCCTCGTCCCGGATCTCGCCGACGAGCTCCTCCAGGATGTCCTCCAGCGCGACCAGGCCGAGCGACTCGCCGCGCTCGTCGGTCACCTGGCCGAGGTGCGCGCCCGAGCGCTGCATGGTCGCCAGTGCCTGGCGCAGCGTCGTGCCGGCCGGCACGTGCACCAGCGGGCGCAGCCACTTGGCGGCGACCGGCGAGGCCCGCCGCTCCGGTCTGGTCTCGAGGATGTCCTTGAGGTGCAGGTAGCCGATCAGGCGGCCGGTGAAGTCGAGCACCGGGAACCGGGTGTAGCCGGTGCTCGCCGCGAGGTCCTCGATCTCCCTCGGCGTGACGGTCATCGGCACCGTGACCAGGCCCTCCCTGGGCAGCAGCACGTCCCGGGCGGCCCGCTCGTCGAACGACAGGGCCCCGCTGACCAGGTCGTGCTCGTCCTCGTGGAGCAGCCCCTCCCGGTGCGACTCGTCGACGAGCCCGGCCACCTCGTCGCGGGTGAAAACGCTCGCGACCTCGTCCTTCGGCTCGATCCCGCCGAGCCGCAGGCTGGCGTTCGCGACCCAGTTCAGGGCCCAGATCACCGGGCGCAGCAGCCAGACGAAGCCGGCCAGCGGCGGGGTGAGCACGAGCGCCGCCCGGTCCGGCCCGGCGAGCGCGATGTTCTTCGGCACCATCTCGCCGATCACCACGTGCAGGAAGGTGACCAGCGCGAGCGCGAGCACGAACGCCACCGGGTGGACGGCGGCGCTGGGCATCCCCGCCGCGTCGAACGGGTGCGCGATCAGGTGCGCGATCGTCGGCTCGGCGAGCGCGCCGAGGCCCAGGGTGCAGACCGTGACGCCGAGCTGGGAGCCGGCCAGCATGATCGAGACATGTTCCATCGCCCGTAGCGTGATCCTGGCGGACCACGACCCGGCGGCCGCGCGCGGCTCGATCGTCGTCCGCCGCGCGGAGATGAGAGCGAACTCCGAACCGACGAACAGCGCGTTGCCGAGCAGGAGAAGCACGGTCAGCGTCAGCTTGAGCAGGTCGTTCATCGCCGTCCGTCCGCTGTCGCGGTGTGGCTGCGCCGGCCGTTGTCGCGCGGCGGATGGGTGGGTGGCAGCGGCCGGCGGGCGTCCATCACCGTGTCGCCCTCGGTGAGCCCGCCGCCGGAGCCGGCCGTGGGATGGCCGTCGCCGTCCGCCGGGCGCGGCTCGCCGGACGGACGTGTGTCCGCGTGCCCGCGTCCCGCGCGGCCGGTATCGCCAGCCTCGTCCGGGTGGTCCCGGTGGGAGTGGGAGTGGCCGTCCACCGGTGGATCGAGGCGGATCCGGTCCACCCGGCGGCCGTCCATCCGCTCCACGGTGTAGCGGACGCCGGCGACCTCCACCGTGTCCCCGGCCGCCGGKATGCGCCCGAGCGCGGCCGACATCAGCCCGCCGAGCGTCTGGTAGGCGTCGTCCGTCGGCACCGGCACGCCAGTCAGCTCCTCGGCCTCCTCCGGGCGCAGCAGGCCGGACAGCGCCCAGCTGCCGTCGCGGTGCCGGACCGCTCGCGGGCTCACCCGGTCGTGCTCGTCGACCACGTCGCCGACGATCTCCTCGATCAGGTCCTCGGCGGTGACCAGGCCGTCGGTGCCGCCGAACTCGTCGACGACGATCGCCATCTGCAGGCCGCCGGCGCGCAGCTGCTCGAGCAGCGGCTCCAGCGGCGTACCCGACGGGACGGTGACCGCCGCGGCCATCACGGTCCGGACGGGCGTGGTCGTCCTGGCCTCCTCGGGCACGGCCACCGCGTGCTTGATGTGGACCAGGCCGACGACGTCGTCGCTGTCCTCACCCAGCACGGGAAAACGGGAATGGCCGGTGTGCCTGGTCAGCGCGATCACCGCCGACACTGGTTCGTCGGCGTTGATCGAGCGCATCCGCACCCGTGGGGTCATCACGTCCTGCGCTGTGCGGTCGCCGAACAGCAACGAGCGCTGGACCAGCGTCGCGGTCTCCCTCGGCAACGCGCCGTGCTCGGCCGACCGGCCGACCAGCGAGAACAGCTCCTGGGCCGAGCGGGCCGAGGCGAGCTCCTCGCGGGGGCTGATCCCGAACCGGTGCAGCAGCAGGTTCGCCGCGCCGTTGAGAAACCCGATCACCGGATGGGTGGCCCTGGTGAAGCCACGCTGGAAGCGCTGGGTGGCCTTCGCCGTGCCCAGCGGGCGGGCGAGCGCCAGGTTCTTCGGCACCAGCTCGCCGAAGACCATCGTCAGCGCGGTGGCGAGGACGAGTGCCAGCGTCACCGACAGCGTGTCCGCCAGCTTCTCGGACGCGCCGAGCGTGGCCACCGGTCCGTCGAGCAGCTCGGCGATGGCCGGCTGGGCCAGATAGCCGATGCCGAGGTTGGTCAGCGTGATGCCGAGCTGGGCACCGGAGAGCTGGGTGGACAGGGAGCGCAGCGCGGTCAGGGTGCCGCGGGCGGCGCGGTCGCCCTGCTTCGCGGCGCGCTCGACGCTTGCCCGGTCGACCGTGACGAGCGCGAACTCGGCGGCCACGAAGAGCCCGCAGCCCGCGAGCAGCAGGACACCGAGAACGAGAAGGAGCGCCTGGATCAACGGTCGACCTCCGCGGGCGCTCCCACACGCGAGGGTCGGTTCCTACTACAGCCGGTATCGCCGGAGCCGCTCATGATCCCTTCCGTCGTCGGGGGTCCGGGAACGTCTCCCGGGCGGACCTCGTGGGCCTTCGGGACGGCACCCGTGGGTGGTTCCCGGCCGATCCGCGGAAGCGGGCGGCCGGCGCCGGCGTGGAAGGGCCCACCTGAGCCACGCCGAGCCGGCGGCCGAGTGCCTGGTCGCCGGTAGTGGATGTCTCCGCTACCGGGCGTTTCCGGGCCTGGCCGTCGGTACCTGCTCTAGGTACCCGGCTGACGTGACGCGACGCGGCGCCCGATACGGGCGCGCCTCGCGGGTCCATACCCGATCGTAAATGGTCCGGCGACTCTTGTGGATCCCCTCGCGCGGCGCTGGTCGCCCGCCTGGCCGTCCGCCACCCTCCCCGGCCCGGGGGCCAGCCCAGAGCCGTCCCACACCTGACTCAGGGTCATGGGCCGCTCGCGGGGATCGGGCATGTTGATCTCACAGAATGTTACTGTCCGCAACCGAGGTGTAACTGATTGTTCGGAAGGGGTGGGCATGGCTGGCCGAGGAGCAGATCGCGACGCCGCTCGTCGGGCCGCCGCCCGCCGGGCGCGGGCACAGGCCGTCATTCCCACCCCGCGTGCGGCGGAACCGGAGGCAGCGGAGCCGGCGAAGGACAGCGGCACCACCCCGCCGACCACCAAGGCCGCCAGGAGCCTGAAGTACCTCAAGCCAACCAGGGCCGCCGGTGCCGCCGAGCCGGTCGAGGCCGCCGAGCCGGTCGAGCCGGTCGAGCCCGCCGCGCTCGCGGCGCCGGCCGGCGGGGCCACCGGCGAGCGTCCGGACGCGACCCTGCCGGTGGACCGGTCGCCGGCGTCGGCCGTGCGCGCGGGCTGGCACCTGGTGACGGACGGCGCGGCGCTCGTGGCGACGGTACCCGTGGCCGCGGGCGGCGGGGCCGTCCTCACCGGCGCGGTCTACCTGGTCTGGCGGACCAGCCACGTCGGCGGCACCGGGCTCACCGGGGCGGTGTGCCTCGCCGCGGAGGTCGCCGCCTACCTGGTGCTGGCCGTGCTGGCCGTGCAAGCCGCCCGGGTGAACCGGCGCTTCGTGCGCCGCGCCCCCAGCCCGGCCGGATCGCTGGACGTGTTCGTCGTGGCGCGAGGCGAGCCGTTCGGCGAGGTCGACCACGCCGTGCGGTCGGCCCGTGCCCTCTCCTACCCACACCGGACCTACCTGGTCGCCGACACCCGGATCGACGTCGCCGACGGGCACGACACCCGGACGCTCGAAGCACTCGCCGAGCGGCTCGGCGTGACCTGCCTGTGGCGCGCCGACGGCTCGCCGAGCCGGCCGGAACTGCTCAACGCGGCGCTCGCCCGCACGGACGGCGACGCGGTCCTGATGCTCGACGCCGGCGACGTCGTCACGCCGGACGCCGCCCACCAGCTGCTTGGCTACCTGCGCGACCCGCACGTCGGCCTGGTCGCGTCGGGGTGGCGGGCCGCCGCCGGCCCGGGCCCGCTGCCGGACCGGGCCGAGCCGGCGCTGGCCCGTCTGGTGGCCGCGGCCAGGGACCGCGACGGTGCCGCGGCCGGCGCCGGCAGCGGCACTCTCTACCGCCGGGCCGCGCTCGAGACCGTCGACGGGTTCAGCGAACGCGGCGGGACGGAGGAGCCGCGCACCTCCTACGAGCTGCACGCGGCCGGCTGGGAAAGCGTCCATCACCCGGCCATCCTCGTCGCCCGGGCCGCCCGGCCGCCGGCGACGGCCGCCCGGCTCATGGTCGTCCGCGCGGTCGACCGGCTGCGCATCCTCCTGTTCGACAACCCGCTGGTCAAGCCAGGCCTCGATCGCCGGCAGCGGGCGCACTACCTGTGGGACGCCGCGGCACCGCTGCTGGCCGCCGCGCAGGCCGGGATGTGGCTCGGGCCGGCGTTGGTGATCCTTGGTGACGGCCGGCTCGCGGCCGGCGCCAGACCGGCCGGCTGGCTCGGCTTCGGCCTGCCCTACCTGGCCGCCGCCGGGCTGTTCGGCCTCGCGGTGACCGGCACGGGCGGCACCGGCGCGAAGGGCGCCGCGGCGGCGCTCGCGGGCTGGCTGGTCTCGATCCCGTTGTCGCTGCTGGCCGTGGCCCGGGTCGCCCTCCTCGGTGGCCGGACAGGCGCCGGCGCCGCGCCGGACATCGCGCCGTCCGCTCTGCTCCCAGCGACGGCGTCGCCGGCGGTGTCGAGGACGCGGGCGGTCACCTCGGCACCCGCTGGGCGAGGCGCGGCCCTAGAGAAGGTTGCCCTGAAGAAGGCTGCCCTGGAGAAGAAGACCCCGGGGAAGAAGGCACTCGAACTGCCCACGGGGCGCCGGTCCGGGTGGATCTCGCGGGTGCGCTGGGACGGGTGGCGCGAGGCCGCTGCGCGGCTGGTCGCGGAGGCCTGGACGCCGCTGCTGCCCTTGCCGCTCGCCGCCGCCGGGCTCGCCGCGGCGGTCGTCGCCGCCGGCCTGCGACCGGACCGGGCTCTGCTGGGCGTGGTCGTGTGGGCGGGAGCGGTCCTGTTCACCGCCGCGGAGCCCGTGGCCGCGGCCTGCGGCATCTCCTGGGCCACCCCGACCGAGCGCCGCCGCCTGCGCGCCACCATCGCGGCGGTCACGCTCCTCGCGGTCTTCATCACCATGGTCTTCGGCTGAGCCACCCGGCGGGCGCCCCGTGTCCGCCTCAGGCGGCCGGGGCGAGGGGGCCGGCGGGGGCGTCACCCCTGATCGTGACGCGATGCATCAGCCGGCGGAAGTCGCCGTAGTCGAACGTCGCGTAGTGCGCCGTCGACCGGTTGTCCCAGAACGTGACGTCGCCCTCGGCCCAGCGGTGGCGCACCTGATGGTCGGGCCGGGCTAGGTGGGCGAACAGCAGGTCGAGGATTCCTCGGCTCTCCGCCGCCGAGACGCCCACGATCCGGGTGGTGAACGCGGGACTGACGAACAGCCCGCGCCGGCCGGTCACCGGATGCACCCGTACGACCGGATGCTCGACCGGCGCCAACGCCCGGATGCGCTCGCCGTCCCAGACGTTGCCCTCGCCGCCCCGGGCGGCCAGGTAGCCGGAGAACTCCGCGGACCCGTCGTGCAGCGCGGTCAGCTCGTCGGCGAGCCGGCGCACCGGCGCGGCGAGCGAGTCGTACGCGGCCTGCAGGTCAGTCCACAGGGTGTCGCCACCGGTGCGGGGCAGCCGCACCGCGCGCAGCACCGAGCCGAGCGGCGGGCGGCGCACGAAGGTCACGTCCGTGTGCCATTCGTCCGAGCGGCCACCGCCCTGGCCGTCGAGCTCCCACAGCTCCGGGTGGGCGTCGTCGAGCGGCGCCATCACCGGATGGGACGCGGTCAGCTCCCCGAAGCGGCGCGCGAACGCGATCTGGCTGTCCGGAGACAGCCGCTGCGCGGGGAAGAAGAGGACCTTGCGCTCGACCAGCGCGGCGCCGATCGCGGCGATCACCGCGTCCGGCAGGTCGCCCGCCAGATCGACCCCGTGGACCCGTGCCCCCAGTGCCGGCGTGACCGGTTCCAGGTCCAGTTCCAGGTCCAGCGCGCCGCCGGTCGATCTCACGGGAGTGGTCGCGGCGGGCATGGGCGCACATTACCTATGTTGTCGACCGGAAGTGTAGGTATTGACGGAGGTTCGCCCTCTGGCCATACTCGCCCACCATGACCAAATCGGCCGCGCCGCGGCAGGGGATGGGCCACCGTCCCGCCGGCGGCGCGACCGGAGGCGCCTCGGCGCCTCTCGCGACCAGGCGCAGGCACATCGACCTGTGCCGGGTGACGCGCATGCGCTGTCGCCGGGCGCGCTGAACCTGGGCGCCCGCCGGGCAGGGCGGGTCGCCCGCTCCGGCTAGCCGCGCGTCCCTCGCCGGCCGCCGCGCACCTCTCCCACCTCCCCGGCGGTCCAGGCGACCGCCGCTGGTTCGTCCGCGGCCCGGGCACGGCGCTCGTCCGCCCGGACCACCCCGGCGCGCCCATGCCCGCTCGCCCTGTCAACCCTGTCAACCCTGTCCCGCTCTGTCCCGTCCTKTTCCGACCGAGCCGCCCTGACCCGCGAACCGGTCGATCCGCGAAGCGTCCTGGAGGACCAGACCGTGGCCGTCACCGACACCCCAGCCGCCGCCGAGGCCGGTACGGCCCCGGTGCGRTCTGACGCGGCGGCCGACGGCCGCAGGCGACGGTTGGCCGTGCCGTGGCGGRCACTGACCGTGCTGGCGTCGGCGGCGTTCTTCGTCGGGGTGTGGTGGCTGGTCGCGGCCCTGAAGATCTGGGACCCGGTGTTCGTGCCGGCCCCGTCCGCGGTGTGGCACCAGCTGATCCGGACGTCCACCACGCATGACGGGGTGCGTGGCTACAACGGTCACTTCCTCTACGAGCACCTGCTGATCAGCCTGCGGCGGATCCTGCTCGGCTCGGCGCTCGGCGTCGTCATCGGCGTGCCGTTCGGCCTGCTGGTCGGCGGCGTGCGGGTGGCCCGCTGGGCACTGGAGCCGTGGCTGACCTTCCTGCGCCAGCTGCCGCCGCTGGCCTACTTCAGTCTGCTGATCATCTGGCTGGGCATCGACGAGAGCCCGAAGGTCTGGCTGCTGGTGATCGCGGCGATGCCGCCGGTCGCCGTGGCCACCGCGGCCGCCGTCGGCGGGGTGCACCGCGACTTCCTCAACGGCGCCCGGTCACTGGGCGCCACCCGGTTGCAGCTGACCTGGCACGTCGTCCTGCCGGCGTCGCTGCCGGAGATCCTCACCGGCATCCGGCTCGGCGTCGGCGTCGCGTACACCTCGGTCGTGGCCGCGGAGACCGTCAACGGCATCCCCGGCATCGGCGGCATGATCCGGGACGCCCAGCGCTACAACCAGACCGATGTGGTGATCCTCGGGATCATCGTGCTGGGGCTGTCCGGCATCGTGCTGGACACGGCCCTAAGCCAGATCCAGCGCTGGGCCACCCCCTGGCGGGGCAGGGCGTGACCGACTGCCGGGCCGCCGCGGGCCGCGCCCGACCGCGCCGCCGGGTCCGGTAGCCGCCGCCCGTCCTCGCCGGCCATGACTGCGCGCGGGTTCTCCCGCCGGGACCTCGGCTGGCGCCACAGCCGCACCCTCCGCGGCCACTGAGCCCCACTTTCCCAACCTCACCCACCGGGAAAAACGAGAAATGTCTTCCGGCACCCGGCCGGAGACCGACCGAAGGGACAGACAGATGCGACTGAGACCCGGCAGATTCGGACACGAGTCGGGGCGGCGGGCGGGCCGCCGCTGGCTGGCCGCGCCCGCGGCGGCGGTCCTCGCGGTGACACTGGCCGCCGCGGCCTGCTCGTCGGACGACGACGGCTCCTCGGCGGGCGCCTCCGCCGGCGCGACCGGCGCCGCGGCGAACGCGCCCAAGCAGATCCGGATCGCCTACCAGGCGATCCCGAACGGCGACCTGGTCGTCAAGCACGAGAAGTGGCTGGAGGCGGCGTTCCCCAACACGAAGATCACCTGGACGAAGTTCGACTCCGGCGGTGACGTCAACACCGCCGTCATCGCCGGCTCCGTCGACCTCGGCCTCGCCGGTAGCAGCCCGGTCACCCGCGGCCTGTCCGCGCCGCTGAACATCCCTTACCAGGTCGTGTGGATCCACGACGTGATCGGTGCCGCCGAGTCGCTGGTCGCTCGCAACGGCGCCGGGATCACCAGCATCAAGGACCTGGCCGGCAAGAAGATCGCCACACCGTTCGCGTCGACCTCGCACTACAGCCTGCTCGCCGCGCTCAAGCTCGCCGGCGTCGACCCGGCGTCCGTCAAGCTGGTGGACCTGGAGCCACCGGACATCCAGGCCGCCTGGGCCCGCGGCGACATCGACGCGGCCTACGTCTGGTCGCCGACGCTGGACGAGCTGAAGAAGAACGGCACCGTGCTGACCGACTCCTCGAAGATCGCCGCGGCCGGCTACCCGACGTTCGACCTCGGCGTCGCGACGAAGAAGTTCGTCGGCGCCTACCCGGACGTCGTCGCCGAATGGCTGCGCCAGGAGGACAAGGCCGTGAAGCTGCTCGCCTCCGACCCGGCGAAGGCGAGCGCCGACATCGGCGCCGAGCTCAACCTGTCGCCGGACGAGGCACTCGCCCAGACCAAGGGCCTGGTGTTCCTGACCGGCGACCAGCAGCGCGGCGCCGACTACTTTGGCACCCCGCAGGCTCCGGGCAAGTTCGCCGACGGTCTGCTCGGCGCCGCCGAGTTCCTCAAGAGCCAGGACAAGATCGACGCGGTGCCGACGCTCGAGACGCTGCGCGCCGGTCTCGCCGTCGACAGCCTCGACCATGCCTTCGCCGGCTGACGCGGCCGACCAGGACGGCAGCCAGGCCGGGGCCGGGGCACCCGCCCCGGCCCCGGCCGTGCCCGAGCCCGCCCCCGCGACGCCGTCGCGAGGAGCGGCGGTCGCGGTGAGCGGCGTCGGTCACTGGTTCGGCCGGCGTGGCGCGCGCCGCCAGGCCCTCGACGACGTGACGCTGGACATCGCCGCCGGCGAGTTCGTCTGCCTGATCGGCCCGTCCGGGTGCGGCAAGAGCACTCTGCTCAACCTCGTCGCCGGTTTCGTCACCCCGACGGCCGGCACGGTGGCGACCGATGGCCGGCCCGTGACGGGGCCGGGCGCGGACCGCGGTGTCGTCTTCCAGCAGCCCCGCCTGTTCCCGTGGCTGTCGGTGCGGTCCAACGTGGCGTTCGGGCCGCGGCTGGCCGGCGCGTCGCGGGCACGGCGGCGCGAGATCGCCGACGAGACGCTGGCGTTGGTCGGCCTGTCGGACGTGGCCGACCGGCCGCCATACGAACTGTCCGGCGGCATGCAGCAGCGGGCGGCCATCGCCCGCGCGCTCGGCGGGCGGCCGCGGGTGCTGCTGATGGACGAGCCGTTCGCCGCGCTCGACGCGTTGACGAGGGAGCGGCTGCAGGACGAGATCCTGCGGGTGTGGGCGGCCACCGGGACGACAGTGATCTTCGTCACGCACAGCGTCGAGGAGGCCGTCTACCTCGGCACCCGGGTGGTGGCCTTCAGTGCGCGGCCCGGACGTGTCGTGTTCGACGAACACGGCGGTTTCGGTGCGCGGCCTGATCGGGAGCATCTGCGCTCGGAACCGGAATTCGTCACATTCCGTGACCGTGTCCAGCAAGTGATCCGGGCCGCGGCCGGCGGCTGAACCGCTGGATGGACGGCGCCGTCGGCGTGATCCACCCATGCGTGCCGACGGCGGCCGTTCGTCGACAGTGCGTGGCGAGGCGGACCCGTGCGTTTCGTCGTTCTGTTGGCCGGTTACAGTGTGCGCGAAGCGGATAACCCCATCCGCTTTCTCCCCCAAGTCCCCGCGACCTCTGGAACTAGAAGCGGAGTCAACGATGCGCGAGCGGCTCGCCCTCTCCGGGGCGATACGCCCCCACCGYTGGCATGCTGCGCACGCCGCGAGGGGCACTGCCGTCGGTTCCGACACGCTGAGTGACCGGAGTTGGGCCGCTCGCGCGCGCGGGTGCACCGGCGGCGCGACCTGCGTCGTCGCCTTCGTCATACACCCAAGGAACGGCTGAGTCTTGATGTCGGAAAACGTAGACGTCGTCGTCATCGGCGCCGGACCGGCGGGCCTCACCGCCTCCTACGAGCTGCACCGGTACGGGATCCCCTCGACCATCCTCGAGGCCGACACCCAGGTGGGTGGTATCTCCCGCACGGTTGAGCGTGACGGCTGGCGGTTCGACATCGGTGGCCACCGGTTCTTCTCGAAGGTCCAGCGGGTCGAGGACTTCTGGCACGAGATCCTGCCGCAGGAGGACTTCCTGCTGCGGCCGCGCAAGAGCCGGATCTTCTACCAGGGCAAGTACTACGACTACCCGATCAAGGCCGTGAACGCGCTGCAGAACCTCGGCCCCAAGGAGGCCGCGATCTGCATCGCGTCCTACCTGCAGGCCCGGGTCAGGCCGCCGAAGGACCAGACGGACTACGAGAGCTGGTTGGTCGCCCGGTTCGGCTGGCGGCTCTACCGGACGTTCTTCAAGACCTACACCGAGAAGGTCTGGGGCGTCCCGGTCAGCGAGATGCCGGCCGACTGGGCCGCGCAGCGCATCAAGAGCCTCAACCTCGGCAACGCGATCCTCAACGCGGTCAAGCCGAAGACGAACCAGAAGGAGATCACCTCCCTCATCGAGGAGTTCGAGTACCCGAAGTACGGCCCGGGGATGATGTGGGAGGTCTGCCGCGACAAGGTGCTCGCGCAGGGCTCCAAGATCGCTCTCGAGACCAAGGTCACCAAGATTCGGCATGAGAACGGCAAGGCCTACGAGGTCGTCGCCGAGAATGCCGAGGGTGGTGTGGAGGTCCTCCCGGCGACTGAGGTCATCTCCTCGATGCCGATCTCCCAGCTTGTCGAGATCATGGACCCGCCGGTGCCGCCGCGGGTGCTCAAGGCCGCGCACGACCTGCGCTACCGCGACTTCCTCACGGTCGCCCTCGTCGTGCCGGCGAGCGCCGTGTCGTGGACGGACAACTGGATCTACATCCATGACCCGAGCGTCCGCACGATGCGGATCCAGAACTTCGCCTCGTGGTCGCCGTACCTTGTCAAGGACGGCCGTAACGTCCTCGGCCTCGAGTACACCGTGTTCGAGAACGACGCCGACTGGACCGCCTCCGACGAGAAGCTCATCGAGCAGGGCAAGCAGGAGCTCGACCGGCTCGGCCTCGTCAAGTACCGGGACATCGAGGCCGGCTACGTCGTGCGCCAGCCAAAGGCGTACCCGATCTACGACGAGCACTATCAGGCGAACGTCGACGCGATCCGGGGCTGGCTGACCGACTACGCCAGCAACGTGCACCCGGTCGGCCGCAACGGCATGTTCCGCTACAACAACGCCGACCACTCGATGTTCACCGCCATGCTGACGGCGGAGAACATCGCGAAGGGCACGGACCACGACGTCTGGACGGTCAACGTCGAGGAGGAGTACCACGAGGAGAAGGCATCCTCRTCCGGTGCCCCGAAGCCGGGAGGCTCGCACGGCACCGGCCGCGACGCGCCGGTGCTGCCMCGCAAGGTCCTCGACGCCGCCCGCTCCCGCGTCGGCGGATCGCGCTAGCAGGTAACACCTAGTACGCCTCAGCCCCGGCACGCATCGCGTGCCGGGGCTGTTCTGTTCTGTGGGTGTCTGTTCCGTGGGTGCCCGGGCCGTCAGCCAACGGGGCGGCGGGCGGGGCGGACCAGGGCCTCCTGGACGACGGTGGCGACGAGGGTGCCGGCCGCGTCGAAGAACTCGCCGATGGCCAGGCCCCTGGCGCCCGACGCGGTCGGGCTCTCCTGGTCGAACAGCAGCCACTCGTCGGCCCGGAACGGGCGGTGGAACCAGACCGCGTGGTCGAGCGAGGTCAGCTGCATGCCCTGGCCCACGCCGCCTTCCGGGCCGCGGATCGAGTGCGACAGCGTCAGGTCCGACATGTAGACCAGCGCGCAGGCGTGCGTGTGCTGGTCGTCCGGCAGCTTCTCGGTCACCCGCAGCCAGGCGCGCATCCGGGCGGGAGCGGGCTGTGAACCGCCGGAGGGCGCACCGGCCGGCTCGCCCTCGCCGCCAGTCGCCGCGGGCGGGGCCACCGGCGAGACGGCCCACACCTCGAAGCCGCGCCGGGCCCAGGCGCCGCGCCGCTCGTCGGCCCACTTCTTGCTGCCGACCCGCGGGCCGGCGTCGTCCCGCGGAGCGGCGTCGTCCCGCGGGGCGTGGGCCTCCGCCTGTTCGGGGGCGCTTGGCGCCCGGCCGTCGAACAGCGGGTGGCCGTCCGCGGGCGGCGGGACGTGTGGCGCCGGGCGCTGGTGGTCGACCGGGCTGTCCTCATGGCGGTGGAACGACGCGGACAGGACGAAGATGGCCTCGTCGTGCTGGACCGCGGTGATCCTCCGGGTGGTGAACGACTTCCCGTCGCGGATCCGCTCGACGTGGTAGTCGATCGGGCGGGTGGTGTCGCCGCCGCGGATGAAGTAGCTGTGCAGCGAGTGCACCGGCCGGTCCGGGTCGACGGTCGCCGTCGCCGCCACCAGCGCGTGCGCGGCGACCTGCCCGCCGAACGCCCGCAGCGGCGCGCCCTCGTGGCTGAGCCCGCGGAACAGGTCCGGCTCGGGCTGCTCGAGCGTCAGCAGGTCAAGGAAGGAGCCGGCCCCGTCCGCCGCCGTGCTCACATCGACCTCCGCGCTGTAGATCCACCTGGCCGCCGACGTCGCGGCCGTGATCCGTGGACCGCTCCCCGACGTTACCCGCCCGGCCGCCGCGCCGGCCTATGGTCATCGCCATAGCCGACCAGGCCTGTCCGGTTCTCGCCGGACCGGGCCGGTCGCGCTCCGCCCGTCCGGTGGCCTACTCGTCCGCCGTCTGCTGGGCCGCGAGCCGTCTGGCCTCGCGCTCGAAGCGCTCGGCCTCGGCTACCCGGTGGGCGCCCGCCGGGTAGCGGCCCCGCCGCGCCTCGACGGCGGCCCTGGCCTGGCGCAGGGCGTCGTCGCGCAGGGTGCCGTCGAGGTCGTCGCCCTCCTCGCTCAGGACGGCGGCGAGCAGTGCCCTCGCCAGCAGCAGTTCGGGCCAGCCGGGGTCGAGGTTCGCGCCGACGCGGCGGTTGGTCGCCAGCACATAGCGGATCTCCGAGGCCGCCTGGGACGGCTCGCCGGCGAGCAACAGCGCGTGCGCGTACACCAGCTGGGTGCGCAGCGTCGCGTCCGACGTCGCGCCGAACCGCTCCCGGCGGGCCGCCAGCACGGCCGCGGCCACCGCGCGCCCCTCGGCGATGAGTTCGTCGCGCGGCCGCGCCAGGTCGTCGCCGAGCACCGGGGGATAGCGGTCGTGCYCGGACTTCCAGGAGTCCGCGTCGACCGGCCCGGGACCAGGCCCCGGTGGGGTGGGGGAGTCGACGGTGCCGGAGTCGCCAGGGGAGGAATCGCCAGTGATGGAGTCGTCAGGGTCGGGCTCGGTGGGGTCGGCCCGCTCGGCGACCGTGAGGAGCGTCTGGGCGAGGATCACCTGCGCGATCCAGGTGAACGAGTGGTCCGCTCCCCAGACGGCGTGGCGGACCTGCACCTCCTCGCGCGCGATCTCGCAGGCGCGCCGCAGGTCGTCACGCCCACCTCGGTCACGCAGCGCTATGGCGAGGTTGGCGTGCGCCGTGCTGGTGCGGTCCGCCTTCGCGCCCAGGATCGCGAGCCGCCGCCGCCATTCGACCTCGTAGTTCTGCGCCGCCGCGTCCAGGTCCGCCGGGCCGCCGGACAACCGTGCATACCGGGCATACAGCGCCTTGATGCTCATCAGCGTGGTGTCGTGCCGGTCGAGCGTTGCCTCGGCGCGGGCGTGCAGCTCCGCCCAGACCCGCGCGGACTCGGCCACCGAGCGGGTGCGGCTGCGCAGCTCCTCGACGTTGTACTCGAGCAGCAGCGCGAGTGGGCCGGTGGGTCCGAGCGCGGCGCGGACCTCCTCGTGCAGCCCGACGAGCGGGCGCGGGTCGGCGGTCGCGTCCGTGTACGTCAGCACCGTCTGGRCTCGGCCGCGTAGTCGGCGCTCCAGCTCGTCGGCGCGCTCCGGCCCACCAGCCGGCGGCGAGGACGACAGCGTCATCGCTCCTCCCCGCCGGTYCGCTCGCCCGGATCATCGCGTCCATCCTCATCCAGGGGCCCTGGCGGGGTGCCGTCAGGGCTCGCCGGATCTGGCGACGCGGCCGGTCCTGGCCGCGTCAGCTGGTCGAGGACCGCGCGCAGCCGGGGGGAGAGCTCGTCGGCCATCCGGCGCCGCTCCTCGGTGGACAGCCCCGGCAGCAGGTGCTCCAGCTGGGTCAGCAGGTCGACGATGTCGGTGGTGATCTTCTCGGACTGGGCCGGCGGCCGGGTGACCAGCGTCGCGAGGCGACGGTGCACCGCGCCGAGCACGAAGGCCGGCCCCACTCCGCTCGCGCCGAGCGCGGTGCGGGCCACGGTCGTCAGCAGGCCGGTGACCTCGGCGAGCCGCGCGTCCCCGCCCGCGCCGTCGGCACGGGCGCGGCCGGGGCCAGGGTCGGCGAGCGTGAGCAGATCCTCGACGGCGGCCAGCGGTGGGGTGAACCCGGCCGCGCCCGCCAGCGGTGGCGAGCCCACCGCCCAGTCCGCCACGACCCGGACGAGGCTCGCCGCGGCGAGCCAGCGGTCGACGACGGCCAGGTCGTCGAGTGCCTCCAGCCAGCCCTCGCGGTGGGGCCAGTAGCTCCACACCTTCGTCTCCGTGACCAGCAGGTCGAGCACACGCTCCCCGTGGCGCCGTTCGTACAGCCGTGAGGACGACGCCGTGCGCAGCGTGCCCGCGAGCGACCCCGGGCTTTTCGGGCTTACGAGGTAGTAGAGGGTCGACGGCCGGCGCTGCCCGGCCGCGGCGGCCAGGGCGTCGCGCGCGAGGCCGTTGATCGACCCGTCGCTGGCGTCGAGGAACTGGACCAGCGTCTCGTAGTACCTGGTCCTCGTGTGCCAGTTCAACCGTTGGAGTGTCCCGCCGGTCTCCCGCCGCGCGGTATCGGGCCGGAAACGCGCGGCCCGATACCACCGCGCCACCGCGGTGTCCTCGAGTTCCGCTGTCAGTCGCACGATGGTTCCCCCGTCAGTCCCACCATGGCCTCATGTCACTGGTCAGCGTGCGAACAATGCGGCCGCGATCGTTGGCCCAACCGGGCGCGTAATGTCCACCGCGCCCCGATAATGCATCTATATGGCAAACCTCGACGGACGGTCGGGCGATGACGGCAGCCGCGCCGCCCGCCCGCCGTGCGTGCCCAATGTCAGGTGGAAAGTCAGCATAATGAAACCCGGCCAATGGTGGGCGGAGACGTCGGCGGACGCGCGCCAATGGGCCATCGGTGGCCAGCCTTCCGTGGTCCGCGCGGGCCTCGCCCACGTCGCGGGCCCGACCGTGCGTCCGTCGGAGACGAACCATGAACGGCACTGACCTCGCGGCCCTGCACGACGAGTTGCGGACGCTCGCTCGCGGCCGTGGCCTGCGGGCCGCGAACCTCGACGCCAGGACCGGGCCGTTGCTGCGCCACTACGCCGCGCTCGGCGACCTGCCCGGCGGCCCGTCGCGGTCCCGGCTGGTGGAGTGGCTCGGCGAGTGGCTGGAGGCGCTGCCCGAGGATCTGTGCCTGGTCGCCAGCGTCGCCCTCGGCGTGGACCCGCGAGCCGGCCACCGGCTGTTGACCGAGCGGCTCAACTGGCTCGCCGTCGAGTTCGACCGGGATCCGCGTACCCTGCGCCGCCGTGGCCAGGAGGCCTTCCGGCTGCTCGCCGAGATGATCATCACGGGTGCTGGCCCGAACGGTGCTGGCCCGAACGGCGTCGGGCAGGGACGCGACGAGCGGGCGCCGCGCGGTCCGGGAGCGGGCCCGGACCCGGCTGTCGGGACGACCGGTTGGTACGTGGAGCGGGTGCGAGCGTTGATGCGGCTCGACACGCCGACGCCCGAGCTGCTGGAGTCGAGGCGGATCGTCGCGGTGCGGGACGGGCTCGCGGAGGTGGCGGTGTCGATGAGCCTGCCCCGCCCGCCGGGCGCGCCGGCCAGCCCGCGCGGGCTCGAGGTGGACGTGATGTTCGGTGGCCGGATCGTCCGGCTCGACCGGCGGGGCGACACCCTCTTCTCCCCGGTGCTGCGGCTGCCGCATCCGCTGGGCGCCGAGGAGCGGCACGAGTTCGGGTGTGTGTGGCGGCTGCCGGAGGGTCAGCCGATGGCGCCGCGCTACGCCATGGTCCCGACGATCCGCTGCGACGCGCTGGACCTGCGGGTGCGGTTCCCGGACGGCGCCGATCCCGAGGTGCAGCGGCTGGACGGTCTGCCGCTGCGCGCGGTCGAGGACCCCGCCATCGACCTCACGGGCGTGCCACTGGACGGAGCGGGGGAGGCGTCGGCCCGCTTCGGCCCCCTCGCGCTCGGCCTGTGCTACGGCCTGCGCTGGACCTGAACGCCGTCCCGCGCGCGTGCCCCGGTCCCGCCGTGGATCAGTGAGCACGGGCGAGCTCGCCGGCCGACCCGCGCGGTGACCGGCGACGCCGACGTGTCATCCCGCGCGGGCCGTGTCGCTGGGCCGGCGTCAGGCGGTCCGTACCTGGCCCCCGCCGGTCTGGCTCATGCTCCTCGGCTCCTCGTTCTCGCCGCCGGTGCCGTCGCAGCGGGCCCACCCGGCGCCACCGCCGGTGGCGTCGGTGCTGATGGTCCTGGTAGTGGTGCTGGCGGTCTCGGCGGTCTTCCCTGACCCGCGCATGCTGCTGCCCATCTCCTGTCCCGTGTTTGTGTGCTTGGCCGGCGGTTCCGCCGGCCAGCCGCGCCGCGAGCCACCGCCCGCGGCCGACGCCTCCCCGTACCAGGCGTCGACCGCCCTGTGGCCGCGGCGCGTTCTCAGAAGATCCGTCGATATGGACCTCGCCCCACCGGCGGACCTGCCGGGCGGGGATCCGGAAACCCCGGCAGCGACGGCGACGCCGCGGCCGGGGCAACCAGCTGGCTGGTCGTGGTGACCAGAATGTGCCCAAGATGTCGAGATGTGTGAGACAGGAGCTGGACAACTTGCCTCAGCGGATCGCCCGGTTGAGGGCGATTCGTCTCGACTGGACAAATGTCGGCCACATCGGCACCTTGTGGGTCCTGGGTGAGCCGGACTGGCGAGCCGCCGTGCCCGCCCGTCGCAGCGGGCGGCGGGCGGCGGGCGGCTCTATCGGTTGCTCGGTTCCATCGCATCCCCCGATCGGTTGGCGTCATCGCTGCCGTCTCCGGCGACGCCAGTAGACCAGTCCCGTCTGCCGCGGAAATGGTCGAAATACGGGGAGCGGGCAGATTCGTCCGGTGTCGCCGGCCCTGGCCGGCGGGCGGCCGGAGCGCGAAGGGCCGGACGCGTGGAAGTCCGTGCGCGGAAGTCGGCGCGCGCAGGTCAGCGACCGTTTGGGTCAGTGCCCGGAGGTCGCGTCTGCGCGGCGTCTGGTCTGTGTCGCAACCGCGTCTGACCGCTCTTGGTCAGCAGAGCCGGGCGGCCAGGAGGCAGGCGTCGGCGTCTCGCCGGGACTCCGCCGAGGGCTCCTGGCCCTGGGACGGACGGCCGCCGGACAACTCGGCGAGCAGCGCGTCACAGGCGGCCGCGAGTGGCGGGACGCCGGCGAAGGCGCTGGAGACGGCGGCCGCGAGCGCGTCGAGGCGCTCGGCGAGCGGTGTGCCCGACCCGTCGACCAGACCGGCCGAGTAGAACAGGACGGTCGCGCCGACCGGCATCGTGATGGTGCTCTGCGCGTACTCGGTTCCGGCCCGCCCGTCGACGTCCCCGCCGGCGCTTACCCCGGGACCGGCTCCCGGCGCGGCCCCGAGCAGCGGGCCGTGCACGTCGCCGAGGAACGACACCGCCCCGTCGGAGCCGACGAGCACCGGCGGCGGGTGGCCAGCGTTGCACCAGGTCAGGTGGCCGGTCGGGATGTCGAACCGGGCCGTCACGGCCGAGGCGATCGCTTGGTGGCCACCCGCGAACAGCACGTCCGCCAGCCGGGTGGTGATCTCGGACGGCGGCAGGTCGAGCAGGGCGTAGGCGCGGGTCGCGTGGCACAGCTCCGCCATCAGCGCCGCGGCGCCGGGGCCGTGCCCGCCCACGTCACCGAGGTCGAGGACGGCGGTGTCCGCCGAGAGCGCCGTGATGTCGTACCAGTCGCCCCCGACGCGTTCGGGATCGCTCGCCGCCGCCCGCCGCGCGGTCACGTCCAGGCCGGGCAGGACCGGGAGCCGCCTGGGCGGCAGCGACTCCCACACCGACCGCGCCGCGGCCAGCGCTACCGGGTGCGTGTCGACGCCGGACGGTGTCGAAGACCCGGCCGACATGTCGACCATGCCGACGCCGCGAGGCCCGGCCGGAGCCGACTCCGCCATGTCCAGGCTGGCTGGGGGGTGGGGGTGGGCGCGGGCGGCGGCGTCGGCGGTGACCACGGCCGCCAGCGCGCCGGGGAGCTCGTGGGCCACCGCCGCGGAGACGGTCTGGGTGAGCGCCTGCTCCAGAGCGGTGGCCAGCCCGCCCGCCATCATCTCGGTGAACGACTCGTTGATCGACTCGGTGAGGGTGTCGGTGAGTGACTCCGCCACCGCCTCGCCCAGCGCCGCCGCAATGATCGCGTCCACCACGGCGCCGGAGGCACCGCTCATCGTGCCGGCTCCGCCCATCGCGCCGGGTCTGGCCGGGTCGCCGGGAGTGGTCGCCGGGCCGGACCCGACCGGGGCCGTGGCGGTCGCCGCCTTGGCAGCCGCCCGTTTGCCGGTCTTCTTGCCGATCTTGCCGGCGCCCTTGCTGTCGTGCTTCGCCCCGCGCGCCTTCTTCGCCGTGTCCCGAGGCTTCGCTGTGTCCCCTGGCTTCGCTGTGTCCCGCGGCCCTGCTGTCTCCCGCGGCGTCGACGCGGGCCGGTCCAGGTCCGCGCTCAGGGCACCGTGGCCAGCCTTATGGGCGTTCTTGGTCGCTGCTCGTCCCATGCCCACCCCGGTTGAGTCGGTTCCACCGACTGCCGGGGTACCCGGCCCGACCGGAGAAAACCGCGACCGTTGGCCGCCGGCTGTGACAGGCCGCGCACAGGGGTGGATATCGTGCTGGCACTGGTCGTGGGTGGGGGAGCGCATGCCGGGTCACGGGAGCGGCGACGGGCCGCTGGTGTTGCGGGCGCGCCTGGACGAGACGGCGCCGGATTCCGCGCGCGGGTGGGCCTGGAGGCTGTTCGGCGCCGACGGTCATGTGGCGGGAGACCCCGGTGCCGGGCCGGACGCCGGCCTGGACCACCTCGCGCGGCTGCTCGGCGAGCTGGTCCCCCCGGTGACCGTCGAGGTCCGGGTGCCGCCGGTCGCCGCCGACCTGCTCGCGCTGCCGCTGGAGGAGATCCCCGCCGGGGGCGCAACGCTCGCGAAGGAGGGCGTGACCTTCGTCCGGATCATCGAGCCGGGGGACGAGGCCGGCGGCGACAGCTGGGCCGCGTCCGGCTCGGGCCGGACGCGGGCGCGCGTGCGCCGGCCAGGGGACTCCACCGGGCCGGTCACGGCACCAGTACGCATCCTGGCCGTGTTCGGCCAGCCAGACTGGGACGACGGGACGTCGCAGCGCACGGCACGCGACGCGCTGCGCGCCCTGGTGAACGACCTCGTAGCCCGGTCGAACAGGGCGCTCGAGCTGCGGGTCCTGCACTATGGGGCACAGACATCCTGGATCCGCGCCGCCGTGGAGGACCAGGACGGCTGGGACATCGTGCACGTGGCCGGCCGGTTCGCGGCCGCCGGGGCCGGCGAGGCGGACGGCGACGCCTTCGTGCCGGGCGTGGACCTCGTTCCCCTGCTCCGGCCGTTCCGCCGCCGGCTGAAGCTGCTGGTGCTCGCGCCGTCCGGGCCCGTGACGGCGGCGTCAGCGGTGGACGGATGGGCCCTGCCGGCCTCGCTGCCCGCGGGGATCGCGGTCGCCCTGCGGGTGGCCGATAGGCTGGGCTGCGCCGTGCTCGCGCCGCTTGGCGACGACGTCGACGGGGAGGCCGCCGCCGCGTTCACGACGAACTTCTACGAACGGCTGCTCGGCAGGGGCCAGGCACTCACAGCGGCGGTACGGGGCGCGACCGAGGCCGCGGACCTGGCGGCGCCTGACATCGCTGGTTCTGGTGCTCGTGCGGGCGCCGCCGGCCGGCGCGGCGGAGCCGCCTTCGCGCTGTTCGGCGAGTCCAGTTCCACGCTGGCCTTCCGGCTGCCGGAAGACCCTGGGCCGGCCACCGGGCCGGCATCGGTGAGGATGGAGGGCTTCCCAGCGTGGGCTGGTGATCGACCCGCTGGCCCCGTGCCCGCCGGAGTCCTCAACCGGGCGGCACGGCTGCTGGCCCCCGCGCGGCTCGTGGGCGGTGCGCGGCCGAACGGGGTGCCACCGGTCGGACTGGTGCTCGTCGGACCTCCTGGTGCGGATCCGGCCGGCTGGGCGGTCGAACTCGCGCGCGAGGCCGAGGGCTGGTTCCGTGCGTTCTGCTGGTACTCGGCGGCCGACTCCGCCAGTTCGCGGCATGGACAGCCGGCCGCCCTGAGCGAACTACGCGTCGGGCTGGCCCAGGCCCTCGACACCCAGGCCGAGCCGTTCCAGCTGGGCCTGTACGAGGCGGCGCGTGGTCACCAGGCCGTGGCCAGGCAGGGGCCGAGGTTCACCGCCATCCTCGGCCGGTCGGCGATTCTCCTGGTCGTCACCCTCGACGAGCTGCTCACGCAGAACGCCACGTTCCGTGACGGCTTCCTGAGGGATGTCCTGCACGCCGCCGTCGGCCACCGGGGCCCGTCACGGCTGGTGCTGTGCGGTGAGCGTGTTCCCGCCGACCTGCTCCCCGACATCGTCGACGGCCGTGTGGTCGTCGAGCACCTGGACGCGCCGGCGCCCGACGGGCCCGTCCCGGGGACGTCGCCGGCCGGGGCCGGTATGCCGGCGCCCGGCACGCCGGCCCCACCTGACAGCGGCCGCCCGCCTGGAGCGAGTGGCCCGCCCGGGCGATGGCCCTCCGCGCCGGCGTCCGGGCGGCGGCCGCCGCCCCTGCCTCTGCCCCTGCCCAGGACCGTCGTGCAGGTCGACGTGGTCGGCTACAGCGAACGCGACGACCAGGCTCAGCTCGACCTGGTCCGAGCGCTGGAGGAGGTCGTCGACGATGCGATCGGCCGGGCCGGGATCGAGCCCGACGAATTCCCACGGCAGTCGCGGGGCGACGGTTTTCTCGGCGCCGTGTCGCCGATGGTGCCGGCGGCACTCGTCGCGTCCCGGTTCGTGCGGGAGCTGTGGATCGGCCTGCGTCGGCACAACGCGACGAGAAACGCGCAGGGGCGGATCCGGCTGCGGCTGGCGCTGCACCGAGGCGATGTCATCCTGGACCGGGCGGTGTGGGCGGGCAGCGCGGTGGTCGTCGCGACCAGACTCGTCGACGCGTCCCCGGTCCGCCAGGCGCTTCACGACGACCCCGCCGCGGACCTGGCGTTGATCGTTTCGGAGACGTTCTTCGAGACGGTGATCCGCCAGAAGTACCTCGACCTGGACCCGGACGCGTTCCGGCAGGTCGTGGTGGCCAACCCCAAGTACGACGGAACGGCCTGGCTCAGCATGCCCGGTAGCCCGCCAGCCCTTCCCGCCCGGCCGCCGGGCCCGACGGCCCCCGGGCCCGGCGGCCTGGACGCCGAGGCCACCGACCCCACCGACCCCACCGAGCAGGTGCTCTCAGTGGCGCCTGCGACGCCGGGCACGGTGGCTCCGGCGCCGAGGCCCGCGGCACTGGTATCGGAGCCCGAGATGAAATCGGAAGGAGCAGGCGTGACGGATGCCTCGGCGCGGCAGGCCCCGCCTGCGGCTGGCGCGGAGGACGGCCCGGAGATCTCGCTGACGCCCGACGAGGAGCGCGTGCTCATCGAGGCGCTGGCCGCGAACTACGGGTCGGAACTGGCGGCGGCGCCGCTGCTGTACGGGCGGCTCGGGCTTCGGCGTGGGACGTTGAACCCCTTCGGCGGCGAGCGGCCGAACCTCGTCTGGTGGGCGATCTACACCGATCTCCGGGCCGGCCGCATCGCGAAGCCGGGGCGCAGGTTGGTCGTCGAGGTCCTGCGCGACTATCCCCACCTCGAGTCGCTGCGGGCCGTCGCCCGCCGCCACGGCCTGGTCGAAGGCTGACCAGGCGACTGCCGGTTGTCTCGCGGGAGCGGGATTAGTTCGGGGCGCTGACGCGATACTTCAGGCATGGAACGCGTGTCGGCTGACCGGTTGGACGACTCCTTGGCCGCCCGCGCAGGCACCAGGAGCGCTGAGGATGCCAGGAGCGCTGAGGATGACGCCGCGGCGGCGCGGTGCTCGGTGCCCGGATCTCCGAACGGCGGCGCGCCCAGCGGCGACCGCGCGATCTCCAGCCTGATCGCGCCGGCAGGCTCGGTGGAGCGGACCGGCGGCCTGGTCGCGTCGGCGGTACCAGCGGTACCGGCACCGCCGGCGGCACTGGCGGCGCCGGCTCGGCTCGACGAGCGGCCGTCGCGTGGGGATGTGGCCGCGCCGGTGGTGCTGGTCGAGTACGGGGACTTCCAGTGCCCGTACTGCGCGCAGGCGGCGCCGGTGCTGCACGAGCTGGTGGAGCAGGACGGGGCGCTGGTACGGCACGAGTTCCGGCACTTCCCGGTGTTCGAGATCCATCCGTACGCGCTGACGGCGGCGCTCGCCGCCGAGGCGGCATACGCGCATGGCAAGTTCTGGCAGATGCACGACCTGCTGTTCGCCCACCAGGACCGGCTCAAGGACGTCGACCTGCGGATCCGCGCCGAGCGTCTCGGCCTCGACCCCGACCTCGTCGTCGGCGACGCGGCCCAGCCCTACGGCGACGCCGTCGAGGTGGACTACGAGCGGGGCATCGCCGAGGGCGTGCGCGGCACCCCGACGCTGTTCATCAACGGCCAGATGTTCCGCGGCCGCCCCGAACTGTCGGCGCTGCGCCGTGCGGTCCGCGTGGCCGCCACGTCCGCCCTGGTGGCGGAGCCGGCCCCCGTGCCGACGCCGGTGCCCGTGCTCGCCGGATCCGCCGGGGCGCTGTTCGCGGACGACGGCGACCTGGCGGGCCCGGGGGATCCCGCGGGCCCGGTGGCGCCGGCCGCTGGCCGCGCCCGCTGGTGGGCGCCCTGGGCCGCACGCCGCTGACCGACGCGCCAGGCCTGCCGCCGGGGCATCGGACCTTCCAGAGGCGTCAGCTCCAGCGGGCGGGGACCGCCGGGGGGCGCCAGGGCCGGGGCGGGAGCGGTGGCGGGAGGCCCTCGCTGTCCGGGGAGCACAGCGGCATCCGCTCGCCGAGGAAGCGCAGCAGGATGCTGCCGAGGGTCGCGGCGATGAGTGAGCCGACCAGGATGCCGATCTTCGCCTGGTCGCGCAGCGCCTCGTCGTCGAACGCGAGCTGGGTGATGAACAGCGAGATCGTGAAGCCGATCCCGGCGAGGACCGACGCACCCAGCACGTGCCCGTAGCGGACCTGGCCGGGCAGGACGCCGAGCCCGGTGCGGACCGCGCAGGTCGCGGCCAGGGTGATGCCGACGGCATTGCCGATCAGCAGCGCCACCACGACGCCGTGCGTCACCGGCGAGCTGGCCGCCGTCCGCAGCGTCTCGCCGTTCAGGTGCACCCCCGCGTTCGCCAGCCCGAACAGCGGGACGACGACGAACGCGCTGACCGGGTGCAGGAGGTTCTGCAGCCGCTCGTTCGGCGCGACCGCCGCCCGCGCCGCCGACACCGCCAGCGCGGACCGCGACGCCGTCGAGTCCTCCTGGAGCGCCCGTACGAACACCGGCACGTTGTCGATCTGCTCCCGCCGGGGTGGGAACGCCGGCACCAACAGGCCGATCAGCACGCCGGCCAGCGTCGCGTGCACCCCGGAGGCGTGCACCGCGAGCCACAGCAGCGCCGCGGCGATCAGGTAGGGCGAGAGCTGCCAGACCCCCATCCAGCGCAGCGCGAGGATCGCGGCCACCGCGGCGGCCGCCAGGATCAGCGCCATGGCGTTGACATGATCGGAGTAGAAGACGGCGACGACGGTGATCGCGCCGATGTCGTCGACGACCGCCAGCGTCAGCATGAACAGGCGCAGCCGGTCGGGGCAGCGCGGCCCGAACAGCGCGAGGATCCCGAGGACGAACGCGGTGTCCGTCGACATCGCGATGCCCCAGCCGGCACCGCCGGCGCCGGACCGGTTGAACAGCCAGTAGACCAGCACCGGGGTGACGAGCCCGCCGACCGCCCCCAGCGCCGGCACCGCCACCGACCGCCGGTCGCGTAGCTCCCCGGTCGTCGCCTCCCGGCTGATCTCCAGGCCGACGACCATGAAGAAGATCGCCATCGCGCCGTCGTTCACCCAGTCGTGCACGGTGAGACGCAGCGAGGCCTCGCCGAACGCCAGCGTCGTCGACGTCTCCCAGAAGTGCTCGTAGCTCGACGACCAGGGCGAGTTGGCCCAGAGCAGGGCGAGGACGGTCGTGCCGAGCAGCAGCACCGCGCTGCCCGCCTCGGTCGCGAGGAACTCCCGCACCGCCGGCGCCGGCCCCGGAATGCTCACCCGCAACGCCGGCCCCGGCCGCGGCGGAGCCGTCACCGCCCACCGCCCCTTCGCCCAGAGCCGATCCGCGCCCACCGCTGCCCGAGGATCACTTGCCCGAGGATCACTGCCCTCCCACCCGACGAAACACCCCACCGCCCGGCCGAAACCGGCTAGCCCCGCCGCAAGCGTATCGACGTCCCGTTCCCGGCCCGGCTCCAGCGATGACGGTCACCCTCGTCGACGACGATATGATCTACGCTGCCCGTTCCGTCGCACATGGAACCGGTTCGGCAACCGTTCCACAGACTGCTCGTATCCGTTTGGAGGAAGCCCCGTGAGCAGCCGGGTCGAGACACTGGAGTTTCAGGCGGAGGCGCGTCAGCTTCTGCAGCTCATGGTCCATTCGATCTATTCGAACAAGGACATATTTCTGCGGGAACTGATCTCCAACGCGTCCGATGCCCTGGACAAGCTGCGTATCGCGTCGCTGGTCGATGGCGGCCCGCAGGTCGACGGCGCCGATCTGCGCATCGAGATCGAGGCCGACCGGGAGAAGCGCACGCTGACCGTGCGCGACAACGGCATCGGGATGTCCCGCGACGAGGTCGTCGGGCTCATCGGCACCATCGCCAAGTCCGGGACGGCCGAGCTGCTGCGCAGACTGCGGGAGTCGAGCGACGCCGCGGCGTCGTCCGATCTCATCGGGCAGTTCGGCGTCGGCTTCTACTCCACCTTCATGGTCGCCGACAAGGTCACCCTCCTCACCGGGCGGGTCGGCGAGGACGGCGGCACCCGATGGGAGTCGGACGGCGAGGGCACCTATGTCATCGAGGCGGTGGACGACGCGCCGCGGGGCACCGCGGTCACGGTTCACCTGAAGCCCGAGGACAGTGAGGACCGCCTCTTCGACTACACCGACGAGGCGAAGATCCGGGAGATCGTCAAGCGCTACTCCGACTTCATCGCCTGGCCCATCCGGCTGGTATCCAGGCCCGGCGAGGGCGGCGGGAGCGCGGAAGGCGACGAGCCGGGCGAGAGCAGCGAGGCCGGCGAGGCCGGTGAGAAGGCCGACGACCGGCCGCTCAACTCGATGAAGGCGCTCTGGGCCCGGCCACAGAGCGAGGTCGACAAGGCCGAGTACACCGAGTTCTACCGGCACCTCAGCCATGACTGGACCGACCCGCTCGAGGTCATCCACATGAAGGGCGAGGGGACCTTCGAGTACGAGGCGCTGTTGTTCCTCCCGTCGCGCGCGCCGTTCGACCTGTTCACCCGGGACGCCAGGYGGGGTGTCCAGCTGTACGTGAAGCGCGTCTTCATCATGGACGACTGCGCGGAGCTGCTGCCGAACTACCTGCGCTTCGTCAGGGGCGTCGTCGACGCGCACGACCTGTCGCTCAACATCTCCCGGGAGATCCTCCAGCAGGACCGCCGGATCCAGCTCGTGCGCCGCCGGCTGGTCAAGAAGGTGCTCGCCTCGGTCAGGGCCCTCCAGGAGAACGACGCGGAACGCTACCGCACCTTCTGGAAGGAGTTCGGCGCCGCGGTCAAGGAGGGCCTCGTCGAGGACATCGACAACCAGGAGGCGATCCTCGACATCGTCTCGGTGGACTCGACGCGTGACGCCGAGCAGGCGACGACCCTGCGCGAGTACGTCGAGCGGATGAAGGACGGGCAGAACGAGATCTACTACCTGACCGGCGACTCGCGGGCGATGATCGAGAACTCGCCGCACATGGAGGCGTTCCAGGCCAGGGGCTACGAGGTCCTGATCCTGACCGACCCGATCGACGAGATCTGGGTCGAGCGGGTGGCGCAGTACGACGGCAGGCCGCTGAAGTCGATCGCCAAGGGTCAGGTCGACCTCGACACCGACGACGAGAAGGAGAGCGGCGAGCCTGAGCGGGAACAGCGGCGCAAGGACTTCGCCGCCCTGCTGGCCTGGCTGGGGGACAAACTCCAGGACGACGTGAAGGAGGCCCGCCTGTCCACCCGTCTCACCACCTCGCCGGCCTGCCTCGTGGGCGACACGTTCGACATGACCCCGGCCCTGGAGAAGATGTACCGCGCCATGGGGCAGAACGTGCCGCACCCTCGGCGCATTCTGGAGCTCAATCCGACCCATCCGCTGGTCGTGGGGCTGCGCAAGGCACACGAGCAGGACCCGGACTCCGACGCGCTCGCCGAGACGGCGGACCTGCTATACGGCCTGGCGCTGCTCGCCGAGGGCGGAGAACTGCGCGATCCGGCCCGCTTCACCCGCCTCCTCGCCGACCGCCTGGCCAGCGCGCTCTGACCCGGCTCGGCTCCCGCCCGCCGGCCGCACATCCGCGTCTGGTCCGTGCCGACACGGGCCAGACGCGGATGGCGGCGACCGCGGGAGGCTGGCGAGCCGGCTCGAGTTCTAGGCGGCGGGGACCTCCGCGGCGGCCAGGGCGGCGGTGAGGGCTTCGTCGACCTGGGGGATGTTCCTGCCGGTGGCGCGGATGAGACCGGGGATGGAGCGGTAGTTGGCCTCGACCGTGCCGTTCTCGACGAGGTATTCGACGTAGCCGATCTCGCTCAGGCCGCCAAGCATGACGTGGTCGTCGACCGCGGCGAAGGCCGTCGACGGGGACCAGATCTCGACGATCTCGCCGCGCCGGTGGTGGCGGTAGGCGTGCAGGTGGCCGGAGCCGACGGCGCGCARCTCGACGCCCTCGAACAACGCCAGCAGCCGCTCCCGGTCGGCGGGCGCGAGGTCGAGCTGGTGGTCGATCGGCTCGTCCAGCACCGCCCACACCTGCTTGTGCAGAAAGAGCAGCACGGGTGCGTCGGCGGCCAGGAACAGGTCACGTACTGGCCGGGTGACCCGGGGTGACGGGCGTGGCGATCCGGTCGAGGACGGTCGTGGCGATAGCCGTGTCGACGGCGTCCAGGCCGGTAAGCAGGGCGCCGGGGTTTCGCTCGCCAGCGAGGACGCGGCGCAGCGTGGTCGAGAGGTTGGCCCAGTCGTCGCTTCCGTCGAGCTCGTCGAGCAGGCCGTCGACCTCGGTCGACGTGGGCAGCCCGCCGGCGGCAAGCTCCGCGATGGCGGCGATGACCGGTTCCCATTCCGCGAGGTGCCGGTGGAGATCCGGGCCCGGCTCTGGCTCGGTGGCCAGGGCGCGGGCCGTGGTGATCAGGTTGTGGAGGGCCTGGTCGGCGGTGGGGCGGTCGGTGGTGAGGGTGTCGACGAGGTCGGCCCAGTGGACGCCGTCGACCTGTTCGACGACGGCGGCGATCGTGGTGACGGTGTCGGGTGGAGTGGTGTCGGGGTGGCGGACGAGGTCAGTGGCGAGCATCCGCATCGTGCCGTCGTCGAGGTCGTCAATGCCGGTGAGGTGGTAGAGGAGCGCGGCGGCGAGCCGGTGGGCCACGACGTCGGACCCGCTGCCGGCGGTGTCGGTGAGGTAGTTGGCGAGGTTGTGGTGGGAGGTGGCGACGTCAACCGGGTCGGGCCGGCTGTATTCGAGGCGTAGCGCGATGTGTCCGAGGCGGACCGCCTCGTCGGGCCGGCCACGCTCGGCGGCGAGGTCGGCACGGGCGAAGAATGTCCTACCGAGGTTCGCGAGGTCACCGGCGTCGGTGAAGATCCGCTGGCAGTCGGCCAGCAGCACGTCGGCCTCGTCGTACCGGCCCAGGCGCAGCAGCGGGCCGTAGTCTCCGAACCGGCAGGTCTCGGCAACCTCATACTCACTCGCACCCCGGGTCCGCATGCTCGCGGCCATCCGCGCCGACAGGTCCAGCTGCTGCTCCCAACGGCCCAGAGCCAGGGCTGCGACCGCAGCGATCTGCAGGACCATCTCACGGACACTCCACGGCTCGACCGTGTCGTCCGGGCCGGCCTGGTCGGGCAGGGCGTCGAGCCGGGCCAGCAACGCCTCCGCGTCAGCCAACGCCCCGGCCGCGTCCCCCAGCCTCAGCTGCAGCTGCAACACCTGGCCCTCGTCGTCGGCCTGGGTCCACGGGCCCAACCCACCCGCCGCTGTGTACGCCACCTGCGCTTCGGCAACCGCCAGCGCCTCCCGCAACCGGCCTCGCTGCCGCAACAGACCCACCAGATCGCCACTGGCCGCGGAGGCGACCCGATGATCCCCAGCTGCGACCGCCGCCGCCAACGCACCCCGCAACACCCCCTCCGCCCGTACCGGATCCACCTGCCCCAGCACCCGCCCATACAGCCCCCGGTCCTTCGGCGCGCCAGTCGTCTCGGCCACCTGCGCCAGCAACGGCAACACCCGCCCCACCACCCCAGGACCACCCCCAGACCGCCGAAACGCCTCCTCCAGCAGGCTCGCCGCCAGGTTCAGCTCGCCCAACCGCAGCAGGTACGGCGCCGCCGCCACCCCCGCCCGCACCACCAACCACCCGCGCTCACCACCCCCACCCTCACCAAGACCGACAGCAACCAGCTGGTGCCAGAACGCCGCCAGCTCCACATCCACCGCACGACGCACCTCCGGCGGCGTCAGAACCCGCACCGCCTCCGCCACCCCCGGATGCACCCCGACCCCCACAGACGAGCCGCCATCCGACCCATCCGACAACACGCCCAGCCCACGATCCACCGCCACCAACGCGCCGGCCTCCAACTCGGCCACCACACCAGCCAGCCCGGGCGCCTCCCCTGAGCGGCCCAGCCGCGACCACACATCCGCCCAGTTCGCCTCGATGATTCCCAGCTCCCGGTCGTCGTCTTCCAGACCACACACCAGCTCCACCAGCAGCAGGGCCGGTGGTGAGAGGGCGGCCAGCGACAGGTCCACCCAGTCGGCGAGTGCGGCCAGGAAGCCGCCCGGATCCAGCGCGCTTTCCCCGTCGGTGAAGAAGGCCGCGAGGCCGCGGCCGCCGGTGCTGGCAGCCTCCTCGGCCGCGGCCACCCGGCCCGCGAGCACGGCGCGGCCTTCGTTCGCCGCCGCGTCGGCGAGCTCCAGGAGTTTGGGATGGCCCTGGACGACGTTGAGGGTCCGGGTCAGCAGGGCACGGTCCTCGGCGACCCGGTCGGCGCTCGGCGTCTCGGCACGCCGGCCTGGGCCGGGGCCGCGGTCGGCGCGGAGCGCGCCCGGCTCGTGGTCGTCGGCGTGCAGCAGGGCGCGCAGGCCGGGCAGCTCCCGGGCGAGCAGGGCGGCCTCGGCGAGCGGCAGCGCGTGGACCTGCTCGACGTGGATCGTCGGGTCGAGGCCGGCGGGGCGGATCCGGCTGGTCAGCACGACCCGGGACAGGCCGCGGCGGCCGGTCAGCGCGCCGAGGAGTGCCGGCCAGCGGGGGTCGCGCCAGCGGCCGTCGTCGCCGAGCAGGGTCTCGAGGTTGTCGAGGACGAACAGGATGCTGGTGCGGGCGCAGGTCTCGGCCAGGGTGGGCAGGTAGGCGGTGAGCCGTTCGGCGGTGACGGCCTTGTCGGCGATCGGCAGGCCGAGCTGGGTTTCCAGGGCGGTGGCGAACAGGGGGATGCCCTGGAGGTGGTTGTCGGGCTGGTCGGGGGCTGACCAGTAGACGATCCCGGCGACGTGGTCGGCGTGCTGGTGGGCGAGCTCGAGTGCGCAGGCGGTCTTGCCGGCGCCGGCCATGCCGTGGAAGAGCACCCCGGCCTGGCGGCCGCGGGGAGCGAGGGCGGCGGAGGCGCGGGTCATGGTGGCGACGCGGCCGACGAACCGCTCCGGCTCGGGCGGCAGGTACGCGATCTTCGTGGGCACAGATCCGAGGTCGACGGCACCGGCCGGCGCGCGCAGCCGCAGGTCGGCGGCCGGGCCGAGCAGCACCGGGGTCACCAGGCAGGCCGGCGGGATCGCGGCGGTCGGCGCCGGGCCGGCGGCCTGGGCGACGGCGAGGCCGGTGGCCGTGTCCAGGGTCCTGCCCTTGTCGAGGAGCAGGTCGTAGAGCCGGTCGGTAAGGCGGATGGCGAACTCGTCGCCGACGGGGTAGCGCATCGCCAGCACCGCGCACCCGAGGGCCTCGACCAGGCCCCGCCCCAGCCCTGCGGCGCCGCCGGGCACGGTCGCGCCAGCCCGGTCCGGGCCCGTGGCGCCGTCGCCGTTGGTGGCCTGGGCGTCAACCTGGACGACCTTGGCAGCGTCGGCGGCTTCGGCGGTGGCGCGCTGGTCGAGGTGGTCGGCCTGGTCGTCCAGGCCGAGCCAGCGCAGGACCTGGGCGGCGTCGGYGGCGGCGGACTGGCAGGCGGACAGGACGGCGAGCTTCACCCGGTGGCGGGACGGGCGGAGCATGTCGATCAGGTCGGTAGTCGAGATCGCGTCGGGCTGGCCGTCGTCCGACTCCAGGACCAGCGTGTCGACGGTGCCGTGGCAGGACAGGTGCAGCAGGTCCCAGCCGTCCTCCTCCTCGACCGTCTCGCGCAGCCTGTCGCGGGTGACGCCGTACTGCAGGACCCGCAGCTGGAGGTGGTAGCCGCCGCTGCCGATGAGCCTGCGGACCAGGTCGACGAGTGCCCGCCGCTCCCGCCGCAGCGCCAGTGGGCTGGTGCCGGACGGTTGGGAGAACACGGCGAGGACTCGCAGCGTCGCCCCGACCGGCCTCTTAGTGCCACCGCCGGCCGCCGCGCCTCCGCCGTCACCGAGGACGTAGTCGAACGTGGCATGGTGCCGCGCCAACGACCGGCCAGCGGCGTGCGTGATCTCCCACGGCCAGTCGGGCAGGAAACGCAGCGTCTCGGGGACCGCCACCGTGACGGTCACCGGCGCGCGGTTGAAGATGATCTGGCTGACCCGCTCGCCGAGCGCGTGCTCGGCCGCCCACGCCCCGACCTCGTCGACGATCGCCGTCTCGGCGGTCAGCCGCCGGTCGGGCGCGGCGTTCGCGCGCAGGTAGCGGTCGAGCTGCGCGAACGCCTGGAAGCGCCAGTCCTTCGGGTTCAGCTCGACCTGGTGGTCGGCGACCGGCCTGTCGGTCGCCCCGTCGAGCAGCAGCCATCGCCAGCGCAGCGGCCCGTCGACGTCGACCGCTTGCAGGACCAGCCCGTCATTCACCACCGACGGCACCCCGTTCCGTCGATCTTTCGCTTTCGCCGACTGTAACGAACGAGTGGCCCGTTTCGTCGCTGTCCGCACCAGGCCGGGCGCGTCGCGTCGAATGCCAGCGGAGAGCGCCCGGTGCGCCACTATGTGATGGATCTACTCGTTGGAGTCAGCACACGCGCGGGATCTACGGGGAGTCGCCGTGGCGGTACGACTGATCTTGCGGCCGGTGGACGTGACGGGTCCGAACGGCTGGCGCTGGCTGCTGCTCGAACCGGGCTCGGGGGCGCCGCTCGCCGAGCACCAGGTCACGGTCGACCACGGCCGTTGGCAGACCAGGGCGTTCGCCGAGCTGTTCCACTACCTGGACGTCAACGCCGACCCCGACGACCGCGTCCGTTCCGAGCAGGCGATCACTGGCCTTCTCGGCGCCTGGGCGGCTGAGGAGCTGCTGGGCTCCGACATCTGCGAGGAGATCGCGGCGGCGGTGCCGGTCACCGTCAGCGTCGAGGTGCCTGAAGAGCTGAGCTTCCTGCCGGACTGGCCCTGGGAGCTGGCCTCCGTCGACGGGCAGCCACTCGTCCGGCACGGCGCGACGTTCTGCTACGAGATCGCGGCCCCGTCGGTCGCCGGACGGCCCGGCCGGGCGCCGCGGAAGGACCCGGTGGGGGACACGCTGCGGATCCTCGCGGTGTTCTCCCAGCCCGACGGTACGGGCACCCTTGCGCTGCGGCGGGAGCGACATGCGCTGACCGGGGCGATCCAGGAGCTGACCGGCCGGCAGGGCCGGAAGATCGAGCTGCGGATCCTCCAGTACGGCGCCACCCGCGCGTTGCTCACCGAGACGGTCGAGGAGGGCGCCGGCTGGGACCTGCTGCACCTGTCCTGCCATGGCACCGTCGACACGGTCTTCCTGGAGACCGCCGACGGCCGCCCCGACCCGGTCAGCACCGCCGACCTGATCGACATGCTCCGCCCGTCCCGCCACCGGGTGAAGCTCGCTGTGCTCTCCGCCTGCCAGTCCGCCGCCGCGACCGCCGCCCAGACACTGCGCTGGCTCGGCCTGCCCGAACAGGCCGAACAGCTCGAACAGGCCGAACAGGCGGCGCGGGCGGAGCGGGCAGCACTGCTCGGGCGGCCCGAGCAGGCGCGAACCGCCGTGACGCCGCTGCCTGACGACCTGAGCAGGGCCGCCGCCGGTTCGACCACCCTGGCAGGCGCGGGACTCGCGCGTGCGCTGATGGCTGCGCTCGGCTGCGCGGTGCTCGCGATGCGCTACCCGGTGGGCGACGAGTTCGCGATCCGGCTCGCGGACCGGTTCTACGACCTGCTGCTGCGCGCCGGCACCGCCGTCGACGTGGCCACCGCGCGCGCCATTGCCGACGCCGCCGGTCCGGCCCCCACCCTGACCGCCCCGCCTGCCTCGCTGGTGACCCCGGTCCTCCTCGGCTCCGCCGCCGGCCTGAGGCTGAGCGCCCCGACCGGCCCGGTCGAGCTCGCCGCCACCTCGGCGAAGACCAAGGATCTGCCCGCGGAGCCGCCCCGTTTCGTCGGCCGCGGCGGGGTGCTGACCCGTGCCTTCGCGGCACTCGCCGCCGGCAGCGACCGGGTCGGCGTCCTCCTGCACGGCATGGCCGGCGCCGGCAAGACCGCCTGCGCCCTGGAGCTGGCATACCGGCAGGCCGACGCGTTCGAGCGGGTCGTCTGGTGGAGCGCGCCGCAGCAGCCGGACGACCATCTGCGCGGGCTGCCGGACTTCGCRGTGGCACTCAGCCTCCAGCTCGGCCTGCCGGTCGCCAACGAGGTCGTCGCCGCGGACCGGTTCGAGGCCTTCCTGCCGAGGCTCGCGGCGGCCCTCGCCCAGACCGGTGTGCTCGTCGTCGTCGACAACCTCGAAAGCCTGCTCGGCGACGGTGGCACCTGGCGGGACCCGCGCTGGCCCCGGCTGCTCGCCGCCCTCGCGCCGCCCGGCGGTCAGTCCCGCCTGCTCCTGACCAGCCGGACCGTCCCGGTTCCCGCGCCGGCCGGCGGGCCCGGTGGGAACGGCGCGCGGACCTGGGCGGCGGCCGGCGTGCTGGTCGAGCCGATCCACGCGCTCTCCCTCGCCGAGGCCGCCGTGCTCGCCCGGGAGCTGCCCGGCCTGCGCGCCCTGCTGCACGCCGACGACCACGAGCCCGGCGCCGCCCGCGACCACGGCGAGGCGCGCGCCGCCGGCGCCCGGGCCGACCGGGACCTGGTCCAGCGCGCCCTGCGCGTCGTCCAGGGCCACCCGAAGCTCCTGGAGCTGGCTGACGCGGCAGCCAGGGCGGGCCGTGACGTCCTCGCGACCAGGGTCAGATTGGCCGAGACCGCGGCGGCCACGGGTGCCCGGCCGCTGGCCGCCTTCTTCGACGAGGGCGAGAGCGCCCTGGGCCCGGACGGCTTCCTTACGGCCCTAGCGAGCTGGGTGGACGTGACGGTTGCCGGTCTGTCCGCCTCGGCCCGGCTGCTGATGGAGCTGGTGTGCGGTCTGGAGGACGACGACCGGGAGCTGGGGATCGTCGAGGCGAACTGGGCGGATGTGTGGTCGCGGCTGGGCCGCCCAGGTGAGGCGCCCGCGCTGGCTGGCGTGCTGCCTGAGTTGGAGGCCGGCGCGTTGGTGGCGGTGGATCGTGGCGTGGGCGGGCTGTCGGATGACTCGGAGGACGGTTCGTCGGTGGGGGCTGGGGTGCATCCGGGGGTGGCGGAGGCGGTGCGGGCTGTGACACCGGTGGAGGTGCGTGGCGCGGTGGATGTGGAGTTGGCGGCGTTCTGGCGCCAGGGGGTTGCTGTCGGTCTTGGTGAGGGTGGGGGTGGTGAGCGGGGGTGGTTGGTGGTGCGGGSGGGGGTGGCGGCGGCGCCGTACCTGCTGCGGCTGGGTGAGCTGAATTTGGCGGCGGCCCTGCTGGAGCAGGCGTTTCGGCGGTCTGGGGGTGGTCCTGGGGTGGTGGGGCGGGTGTTGCCGTTGCTGGCGCAGATCGCCGAGGCGACTGGTGCGCCGAAGGACCAGGGGCTGTATGGGCGGGTGCTGGAGCGGGTGGATCCGGTGCGGGCGGAGGGGGTGTTGCGGGGTGCGTTGGCGGCGGCGGTCGCGGCTGGGGATCATCGGGTCGCGGCCGCGGCCAGCGGCGATCTGGCGGATCTGTTGCGGGATCGGGGCCGGTTGCGGGAGGCGCTGGCGGTCGCCGAAGCGAAGGTGGCGTACACGGAGGCGGGTGGGTTGGGCCCGTGGACCCAGGCCGGCGATGAGGGCCGGGTGTTGCAGCTGCGGCTGAGTCTGGGGGACGCGGCCTGGGCGTTGGCCGGCGCGGAGGTGTTGCTGGGCCGGCTCGACGTCCTGCCCGACCGGCCCGGCCAGGACGACACGGCCCAGCCGTGGGGTGTCCGTGAGGTGGTTCTGCATATCGCCGCGAGCGCGGCCCTGGATCTGGGCAGTTGGGAGCAGGGGCTGGATCTGTCTGCGCGGATGGCGGCGAGCATGCGGGCTCGGGGTGCGAGTGAGTACGAGATCGCCGCKACCTGCCGGTTCGCGGACTACAGCCCGCTGCTGCGCCTGGGTCGGTACGACGAGGCTGACGTGCTGTTGGCTGACTGTCAGCGGATCTTCACCGACGCCGGTGACCTCGCGATCCTCGGCCAGACGTTCGGCGCCCGCGCCGACCTCGCCGCCGCGCGCGGCCGGCCCGACGAGGCGGTCCGCCTCGAACACACCGCGCTACGACTCAAGTACAGCCGGCCCGACCCGGACGTCGTCGCCGCCTCCCACCACAACCTCGCCAACTACCTGACCCGCACCGCCGGCAGCGGGTCCGAGGTGGTAGCTCACCGGCTCGCCGCCGCGCTGCTGTACCACCTCACCGGCATCACCAGCACCTCGCAGACCAACACCATGCGGACGCTGGGCGCCGCCCTAGCCCGCTATCCGGACATGACCCCGCCCGACACGGTCGCCGCGGTCGCCGCGGTCGTCGAACAGGTCGACGGCGTCCACTGGGCCGACCTCGTCGACACGCTCACCACCGACCGCCCCACCGCCGACCAGGCCCTCCACAACCTGATCACCACGGCCCGCGCCCTGGCCACCGAGCCAGAGCCGGGCCCGGATCTCCACCGGTACCTCGTGGAATGGGAACCGGTAATCGCCGCCGTTGCCACCGCCGTGACCACGGACCGGCCCATTCCCGCCGAACTCGACGAGCACCTCGACCAGCTCGCCCAAACCGATGACTGGGCGCACCTGGCGGCGGCGCTGCGGCGGGTCCTGGCCGGCGACCGCGTCCGCGAGGCCCTCGCCGCCGCCCTCGACCAGATCGACACCGCGATTCTCACCGAGATCCTGGCCCGCATAGCCGCGCCCGGCCCCCAAGGAGATGACCAAGTCCCCGCACCCTAGAGCCACCAGTCCCGCCCCGGGCGATTCCACCCCCGCCAGCCGCGGGCGCCGGGTGCTGATTGCTGTTTCGGCCCTGCCGTGGTTGCTCCGGCGTCTGGATCACGACCGCCGGAGGGCATCAACAGCGATCAAGCCGCCGTTGCTATCTCCAGTGAGGTGAACGACGGCGGGTTCGCGACCCCGGGAGGCTTGGGGGAGTCGTCGTGCCGGCGGCTTCTCGTGCTGGTGGCCGCGTCGTCCGAGGCGGTGGCGACCAGCTGCAGGCGGGTCGTCGCGTCGGACTGTGCGCTCACCCCGGAAACGCCCACTCCGGAAGCGCCCACCCCGGAAGAAGGTCGCGCGAAGCGCGACACCGGGGGTCCGGGGGTCGCCCCCCGGAGCAATATCGCGACACCGGCGAAGTTGGTCCAAAGGACCAACGAGCAGCGTCGGCGGTAGACYTCGTGGAGCGCCTTTCCAGTGATCAATTTCGGGAGGAACTTGATCGTTTGGTGAACCTGTCGGGTGAGACAGGTATCCCGACTGGCGACCCTCAGACGGCACGCCTCAGCGTATCGACCTGTCGCTGTGGGTGCGGGCGGGGCGTCCTCCCGCCACGGCAGTTCGTGAACCAGGCGCACCAGATGGTGTGGCTCCAGGCGCAGGAGGGCCGAAACTTCAAGAAGTCGGGAGCCGCAGAGGTGCTGGAGCAGCCGTCGAGGCTGGGGTCGCCGGCCTCACGGCATCGCCAGACTGATCTCTAGCCGTGCCTGGCGTCAGCCGGGTCCCATCGAGGGCTCACGTCACCTGCCGCCGGGAGCCGGGCCCCTCATCGGCCCCTACTCCTAGTGGAAAGCGCACGTCCGAACTCAGGTCGAAGCGGGAGCCGCTCGCCGATGCCATCCGGGTGGGTGCCAGCGAAGTCAACCAGCAGGGTGCGGAGGTCAGCGTCCGCAGGGTTATCGGCTGCCTTCCGGACAAGGTACTCGTGCAACCTGGCATGCCTCCACCGCAACCGCAGCTCGCATGCCCCCCAGATCTGCGTGGTGACGAAGACGAGCAGCGCCGCCACCGTACTGCCATGAACGGTCATGATCGTGGCAGTTCCGCCGACTCCAGCGAAGGAGGTGGCCGCCGCGCCGGCGGATCGCGCAAGACCCCTGGGGCGACGCTGACTCGGCGTCCCCTCGGAGGCAGCCATCCGGTCGCCCACCTACCTTGACTCGTTGATCGGGACGCCTGGGTTGCACGCCGAGCCCGGTCGGCTCAGTGCACAAAGTCCACAACGAGAGTAGCATGTGTGTATGAGTGGAGACCAGACTGGGGCCCCAGAGCTGCTGAGCGTGCGGGAGACCGCCCGCCGCCTTGGTGTCCACGAGAACACGATCCGTAACTGGGTGAAACAGGGGCTTCTCCCGACCGCCAAGGTGCCTGGCGCGCGGTTCCACCGCTTCGATGCTCGAGATGTGCAACGTCTTCAGGACCAGCGAGGGGCCTCCGTGTTGTCGGTGGCCCCAGATCGACGGACGCTGGGGCCCGAGCTGGTCGGCGCGAGCCAACTCCACCAGTGGGCGGCTACCCGGGAGGCGCAGGACACGTTCCCGGAGGTGATGCGACGACTGTTCGTCTCTACAACCGGTCTAACCGGGGTTTCAGTTCGTGCCGGCGATGGTGTCTCGGCCGGCGGCTGGGACGGTCACGCCGAGTCGGAAGGAACCTCTTATCTACCTAAGGGATCGCTGTACTTCGAGTTTGGTGTAGGCAGAGATTCCCGAGCAAAAGCAGATGCCGATTACAAGAAGCGACGAGAAGACCCGGCAGGCGCCGTCCCGTCAAAATCGATCTTTATTTTCGCGACACCCAGGCGGTGGCCCGGTGCGGACGAATGGGCAGCTCAGCGGCGTGCTGACCAGTTTTTCCGTGACGTCCGTGTTCTTGACGCTGACGATCTGGAAGGGTGGCTTCAAGCCTCGCCAACCGCTCACTACTGGACCTCCGAGCAACTTGGTCGAAGCCCGCGAGATGGGGAGACCCTCGAACGGTGGTGGAATCGCTTTCAGGTTCGTACAGATCCCGCGCTTCGCGCCGAGTTGTTTCGCAGCGGTCGGGATAAGCAGTGTCAGCAGCTAAGTGATCTTCTCAATGGGGATGCGACCGTCACTACAGTACAAGCGGGGTCGCKGGATGAGGCCGTCGCCTTCCTGTATTCGGTCATCGGACCAACGCATGGGACTTCCGGGCTCGTCGATCAAGCACTCGTCATATCCTCGGCCGACGTCTGGAATCGTGTTAGCTCGCAACCCGGTCGAATACTGCTCGTTCCTCTGTTCAACGATCCTGAAATTTTTTCCGCTCGCAGCCACCACATCATCCTGCCTGCCGGTCCGGATGAAATCGTACGAGCCTCAGCGATCATCCTTCCTCCACCCGAACGAAGAGGCGCCGCCAACTCGCTGAAGGCGTCGGGGATACCTGACGACCGCGCCGATCGACTGGCTGCTTTGGCCCGCCGCAGCCTCCCGGCACTGATGCGCACCCTGGCCCGTGACCCGAGAGTATTGCGCCCCTCGTGGGCACGCTCCCCGGCCGCCGCGATCATAGCGCCGCTCGTGCTAGCAGGCGCGTGGAGCGACATTCCTGAAGATAAGAAGATAATTAGCCTTCTCGCGGATGTTCCGTGGGACGACGTGGAGGCAGTACTGCTGCAAGGACTCAAGACAGATGATCCGCCGTTCGTTCGTTCAGGTGGTAAGTGGCATCTCACCTCGGCGGAAGAGGCTTTCCTGGTCCTCCACGACAGTCTGAGGTTGGCGGACCTTGACCGCTGGCACCGGATTGCTGGAGCAGTCCTCCTGTCTGCCGACCCGACATTTGATCACGCCGAACTAATCTCAGGGGGCTCCGAGGGGATAGACGGATCTACTTCAGCCGTTCTCCGAAAGGGACTAGCGCAAGGTGCCGCCCTGCTTAGCTCTCTGGGAAATGAACTACTCGGCGACGGAGTGAGCGGATCCGACCAAGCGCGACGCTTGGTACAAAAAGTTCTCAGGCGTGCCAACACCGATACCACGGCGCATGTATGGCGGTCGCTGGCAGACGTACTGCCATTGCTTGCGGAGGCTGCTCCAAACTGCTTCTTGGAAGCTGTCGACGAGGACCTTTCTCGCCCTGAACCGATTCTCACCCTTATGTTTCAGGACAATGATCAAGGGTCTGGCGCCTACGGATCTTCGTCGCATACTGGACTATTGTGGGCACTTGAAACTCTATGTTGGTCCAAAGATCTTGTCGCCGAGGCGTCGTACATGCTCGCGCGCCTCCACACTGTCGATCCCGGTGGACGCCTGTCGAACAGGCCCCTCACAAGCCTGCAAGAAGTACTTGCCGGCTGGGTTCACAACACGGCCGCCCCCGTCGAAACGAAGATAGGCATAATCGATTATCTGCGGCGCCGGCTACCTGATGTGGGTTGGAAGGTGATTCTCGGCGTGTGGCCGAGCAGTCACGCCATCTCGCATCCACCGCATGATCCACGGTTCCATGACTGGAAACCCGACGAAGCTGCGGTCCTCATCCCGGAGTGGATTGACTACATCGGARGACTCGTGCGGATCGCCATCGACTCAGCTGACACTGATCCGCAACGGTGGGCCGACCTGGGGGTTCGTCTAGGACCACTTCCTCCAGCAGAGCGAAAGCGACTGATCGATGGGCTCGACCTCTTCAGCGAGATTGCGGAACTGGACTCGGATCAGCGCCTTCTATTGTGGGAACCAATCTACAAGGAGGTCAGCCGGAATCGCGCGTTCCGGACTGCGGCGTGGGCGATGGATGGCGACAGTCTTGCCCGTTTGGAAATAGTCGCCGAACGACTTAAGCCCACGACGAATGCGCAGCGGTATGCTTATCTTTTCGAGTGGCATCCGGATTTGCCTGAGATTGATCTTATGAATCACGAAGAATATGCCGCAGAAGTCCTCAGATTGCGGACGCAAGCTGTGACCGAGATACTCGCCGAAGGGTCGATTGATGGTCTGCAACGGTTGGCGGAGAAGAGCATTGCATCAGGCCAACTAGGATGGGTTGTCGGAGCTGTAGTTTCTGAAAATCTCACGCCGGCACTTCTTTCTTGGCTCGATTCCGAGAATCTAAGAATCAGGAACACTGCGGCGGCTTGGGCCGAACGTAAGCTATCGGACCACGGTATCCGATGGCTTCATGAGACGCTTCGGCGTCCGGAGGCCGCCCATCCTGCTCGGCGAGAGGCAATTGCTCTAAGTGTGCCCGCTCGTCCTGAATATTGGGACGCGCTGAACGACATCGATCCAGAGCTCATAAATACGTACTGGAAAAATACGTCGGCGAGATTTATTTCGGCCGTCGACATTGACCGTGCGGCACGAGAACTTCTTAGCCACGGGCGAGCTTGGGCCGCTGTACAGTTGATAGCAAGTCCCGGAGTTCTAGGGGGAGAGGGGGAATCGTTCTGTTCGCCAGCGCTTGTGGCCGCAGTACTCGACAAGGCGATAGTTACCGATCCAGCGGGTACTCAGCCGTCGTCGCTTGCATACGAAGTTGGACGTCTTCTTGACTACTTGGAAAGAGAGAATGTCGAATTTCAATTGCGAATGCGATACGAGTTCGCGCTCTTTCGATTTCTTGAAGATCAACGGGAACCACGAGCTTTGTTTAAGGCGCTTGACGGCGACCCGAGTTTTTTCGTCGACCTTATTTCTAGAATCTACCGTGGAAGAAATGAGGTGCGACGCCAGCTTAGCGAGCACGATGAGGCGATTGCTCGTCATGCATGGTGGATCATTAAGAACTGGCGTAATCTCCCGGGGCGCCGTGATGACGATACGGTTGATGCGGAACACCTCAACCGCTGGGTGCGCGAGGCTCGGCTCGCGCTTGCAGAGGCTGATCGGGCTGACGTGGGCGACGAACAGATAGGCGAAGTCCTTGCGGCGAGTCCAGCTGGCGCTGATGGTATCTGGCCTGCCGAACCTGTCCGGGAACTTCTGGAGGTAATCGGTAGCCCATCCATGCAGAACGGACTGCATATCGGGGTGATGAATGACAGAGGCGTCACTACACGTGGGGTTTACGACGGAGGTGAACAGGAGCGAGTCCTCGCGAGCCGCTACCGCGAATGGGCGTCTTTGGCGAAGATTAACTGGCCTCGGACGGCTCGTATCCTACAAAATATTTCGGAAGACTACGAACGACAGGCTCAGCAAGAGGACAGGCAAGCGCGATTTTGGGCTGACTCGGACTAGGCTAAGGTCAAGTGTTAATGGATGTGGCCGTGCCGCCCTCAACCCGGTAAAACACCTTGCCCTCATGCACCCGAGTACCCAAGGCGTCATAGAATGCCTGCGCTGCCGTGTTTTCCAGATCGGTCGTCCACTCGAACCGGCTGCACCCCTGCTCGGTGGCCATGGCCTGAAGCCGCTCCATGAGCAGCCGCCCCACACCGTGCCTCCGGGCGTCCGCGGACACGTACAGCTCCTTGAGAAACAGCGAGTGAGTGACTCCGGCAGCAGGCCACAAGTAGGAGTACGAAGCCATGCCGACCAGTCGGCCCTTGTCCCGGGCCAGCAAGACGTAGGCCACAGGGACCGGGCCGAAGAGAAGCCGCCGGATCTGGGCGAGACGCTCGGCAGGCTGCTCGGTGGGCGGCGCGCCGTAGAAGGAGTCCAGCTCGGCCATGAGGGCGGCCAGGTCTTCGGCGTCGTCCTGGCTGGCAGGCTGTACCGAAATCGTCACCCGCGAGAGTTTAGGCCCCGCCTCCGACAGATCCGGCAGGCAGTTCGAGCACTTCGTACAACTGCCGGACAGCAGGCAGCGTCCGGTGATGGCGGGCGGTGGCCTGGGCCAGGCCCCGAGCCCGCTGGAGGATGAGCCCGTCCCGCCGCCCCGGTGGCAGTTCCAGAAGGGTCCGCGCGACGCGGGCGGCCCCTTCGGCGACCTCGCCGTCATGGATGAGGCAATCGGCCCGGTCCAACTGGATGAGGGTGCGGTCCATGTAGTCGCTGGCCGGGTACAGGGTCAAGGCCCGATCGGTGGCCTCCCAGACCCGGCTTCGGTCGTGGAGATGGGTCAGGGCGTTGCCCTCGTGGAAGCGGAGTTGGGCTTCGTTGTAGCCGAAGGCGGACTCCGTCACGTCTTCTGTAGCCAGGCTGCTCAGGATGGCTTCGGCCCGGCGCAGGGCCGCGTCGGTTTCGGCTTGCTGCCCGAGGACTGCATGGGCGCGGGCCTGGAGCGCGGCGGCCAATACAGCCCCCACGCAGGGCGTTTGGCCCGCAAGGGCCTGGGCTTCCTTCGCCGCCGCGATGGCCTCAGGCACGGAGCCGCCGTAGTAATAGGTGTAAGCGTCCTGGGCCCGAACCCACGACGCCACCGCCGGATCTCCGGCTTCCCCGGCGGCCAACCGTGCCGTCCGGCCCCAGGCCCGGGCGGGGCCGCGCTGTCCCATCTTGATGAGCGACAAGCTGATGAGCCCGGCCAACTGCGCCGTGATGCGGGTGAGTTGCCTCGTCGTGCTGGACGGCTGGCGGGTTGACAAGGCGTGTTGCACTTCGGCGAAGTCGGCGGCCAAGTCGTCCAGCTGCACGGCGGCGGGCAGGTACCGCGTCG
>NZ_MBLN01000084.1:0-100259 GCF_001854645.1 Pseudofrankia sp. EUN1h
ACCTTCTTGCCCGCGTCGTAGCCACGGCTGGGGTGGGTGACGGTCTGGGCGCCCTTCACGGACTGGGAGTCGATCACCCCGGCGGTCGGCCGCGGCCGGCGGCCCTCGGCCTGGCGCAACTGGTCGCGCAGCCCGTCGTGGACCCGGATGACGACGCCCTTGCGTTTCCACCGGTCGAAGAAGCCGTAGACCGTCTTCCAGGGTGGGAAGTCCGCCGGCAGCGCCCGCCACACGATCCCGTTGTGGGCCACGTACAGGATCGCGTCCACGATGTCGCGCCGGTCATGGCTCTCGGGCCGGCCGTCCTTCGGAACCGGCGGCAACAGCGGCGCCACGTACGCCCACTCCTCATCCRACATATCCGAGGGATAGCGGCGAGATCGTCCCATGTCCCGACCGYGACCAGCCCGTCCCAGCCGTTCACGCCACCACACCGCGAAGATCGGGAACGGGCCACGGCCAGCCCACAACATCAAGATTCAGGACAGGCTCTTAGAGCTGGTTTCAGAATGATCCTTTGAGTTTTCGTAGGCAGATGATCGAGCAGGCGAGGGTCAGGAATGCCTGGTGGATGTCCGCGCGGCGTTCCCAGCGGGTGCGGAGCCGGYGGAACCGGCGTATCCAGCCGATGGTCCGCTCGACGGGCAAGCGTTGGCAGCCGAGGCCGGAGCCGTGGGGGTGCGCGGGAGCAATCCAGGTTCTCCCCTGCCGGCGCTGAGCCTGCCCTATGCCGACCCGGTAGCTCCCGTTAGTCCTCCTCGGGCGGGCCCGAGGCAGTCGGGGTCGCCCGAGGCACAGCCGACGCTTCCGCAGACCGGCAGGTGACCATCGCGACGACCTCGTCAACATCCATGGCTGGTGCCTCCCGCCCCAGGCCGGATGATCACGGCCCGCAGGTCCCGGTTCGGCCACGCGTCGTCGACGGCGGTGAACAGGTCGCCCGATCCTATTGGGTCGGTTTCAGGGTCGGGTTCGATCAAGTAGAGGCCGCACCCAAGGTGCGCGGCGATGTAGCCGCGAGGAACGAAGGTGGCGGTCGGGTCGAGCTCCGGCCGGGCGGCCTGGCCTTGCTCGCCGCCGGTACCGGCCTCACCGGGTCTGAGCTGTCGCGAACGCGATCGGAATAGGCAGAGTCTTCGCGTCACGACTAGCCTGATCCTTGCGACATACTTTCGGCCAGCTCATGGGGGCCGCATGCGGACGCAACGGGCGCTCGACGCGCTGGTCGGCTGACGCCATGGCGCCGGCTGAGGACTGGAAACCGGGCGACGTCGTACTCGGCCTGTACGAGGTACTCGACGTGGTGCACAGCGGCGGCATGGGCGTCGTGCACCGAGTGCGCCATCGCGGCTGGCAGATCGACATGGCCGTGAAGACGCCGCGCTCGAAGATGGTTCGCACACCGGATGGCCGCGCCCGTTTCGAGGCCGAGGCTGCCACCTGGGTCAAGCTCGGGCTGCACCCGCATACGGTCGCCTGCGCGTATGTCCGCACCATCGACGACGTCCCCCGGGTGTTCGCCGAGTGGGTGGACGGCGGAAGTCTGGCGCAGGCCGTGAGCAGCCGGGACCTCTACGCGGGCGGCGGGCAGGCAGCGCTGGGCCGCATTCTCGACACGGCCGTCCAGATGGCGTGGGGTCTCGCGCACGCGCACGCGGCCGGGCTCGTCCACATGGACGTCAAACCCGCCAACGTGATGCTGGAACCGGACGGCACGGCCAAGGTCACCGATTTCGGCGTAGCCAAGGCGCGGGCGGCGGCGACCGGTGAGAGCGCGCCCGCACGGCCGCCGGACGTCCCGGTGGCCGTCAGCTTCGGCGGGATGACGCCCGCCTACTGCTCGCCGGAACAGGCCGCCGCCGCCGTGGACCGGACCATCCGGCTGACCGCCGCGACGGACGTGTGGTCCTGGGCGGTGACCGTCCTGGAGATGTTCGCGGGCGGTCGGTCGGGCCGCCACGGCCCGGCCGCCGGGGCGGCGCTCGACGCGTTCCTGCGCGGCAGCGGCGTCGGCGACCCGCGGATCCCGCCGATGCCAGCGGACGTCGCCGTCCTGCTGCGCGAGTGCTTCGCCGCCGATCCGGCGGCGCGCCCCGCGAGCCTCGTCGACCTGGCGGCGCGGCTGCATGGGCTCTACCCCGAGCTCGTCGGCGCCGCCTACGAGCGGCCCGCGCCCAGGGCGGCCCGGCTGCTGGCGGACGGCCTGTCGAACCAGGCCCTGTCGTTCCTCGACCTAGGCGGGATAGACGAGGCCGAAGCGCTGTGGCTGGAGGCGCTCGGCACCGACCCGTACCACCTTCCGTCTGTCTACAACCTCGGCCTGCACCGCTGGCGGTCGGGCCGCCAGACCGGCGAGGAGCTGGTCGCGAACGTCGAGGCGGCCATGGCCGCCGACGGCGGGGCGCAGGCGGGGCGCGGCGCGCTGCTCCTGGGCGCCGCGCAGCTGGAACGGCACGAGGACGAGCGCGCGGGGGAACTGTTGCGGGCGGCGTCCGTCACCGACCCGGGTTCGGCGGACGTCGCCGCGGCGCTCGCCGCGTGGGAGCACCGCCCGCCACGGATCCATGCCGGCCTCGAGGACCACGGCGCGGACGTGTCTGCCGTCGCGAGCAGCGCCGACGGCGGCCTCGTCCTGTCCGGTGACCGCGCGGGCGGGCTGCTGCTCTGGGCGCCGGGGCGCGGCGGACGGCGGGCGCGGCGCACCCTGACCAAGGATGGCGAGCCCGTCACGGCCGTGGCGATGGACACCGCCGGCACGCTCGGCCTCGCCGTCCGCGCCGGCGCCGCCGAGATCTGGGACCTCAGGCGCGGCCGGCGCCGGGACCTGCCGCGGTTCGACGGGGATGCCGCCGTGGTGGCCGTGGCGGTCAGCGGCGACGGCCGGTACGTGGCGACGGGGTCCGCGCGCGGCGTACTGCGGGTCTGGGAGGCGAGTACACCCCGGGTCGTCAACACCATGGACGACCACATGGGCGCGATCAGCTCGTTGGCGCTGAGCCAMGACGGCACCATGGCACTGTCCKCGTCCTTCGGCGGGCTGATGGCGGATGGCGACGGCACCGTCCGTGCCTGGGACGTCGCCCGCAGGACCTGCACCACGACGCTGGTCGGGCCGGCCAGGGGAACGTTGCACGGCAGGCCCGTGCGCAGCTTTCCGATGGACATCGGGGCGGTGTCCGCCGACGCCCGGTGCGCCGTGGTCGCCTGGTGGAAGGGGCCGCTCACGGTGTTCGACGCGCGACGGCGCATCGTGGTGAGCGAGGCCGGTCACCGGTGGCGGTCCGTGACGTCCCTGGCGGTCAGCTCGGCCGGGCCGACCGTGCTGACGGCTGGCGATGCCGCCGTGCCGGTCCAGGTCTGGGACGCGACGACCGGTCGCTGCCTGCGCACGCTGGACCAGCAGCTGCCGGCTCATGCCCGGTGGGTGCACACCGCGGCGGTCAGCGCCGATGGCCGGGTCGCCGTCCTGGGCATCGGCAGTCGCCAGGTGGCGGTCCGGTCACTGCCTGCCGCCGATTACCAGGCGCCCTGGTGCTACGCGCGGCCCCGGGCCGCGCGCGAGCTCACCGGGGTGCAGGACGTGTTCGGCGACCTGATGGACCAGGCGAGCGACCTCACGGCGCAGGGCCGGTTCTCCGCCGCCGCCGAAGCCCTGCGGTCCGCGCAGGGGATGCCGGGCTTCGCCCGCCATCCGGAGCTGYGGGCGGCGTGGGCGCGGGTCGGCGCGCACGGCCACAGGTCCGAACTGCTCGGCGCGTGGCAGCTGTACTCCTACAACGGGCACGGCGAGTTCACCCAGCCGACGACGCTGGCCCTGCGCGCCGACGGCCTGGTCTCGGCAATCGGCTGGTGGACCGGCGAGGTGGATGTCTGGGACTTCGCCGTCGGTGAGCGGCTGCACATCTTCAACCGTGGCGAGGGCGGGAGCGCGCGGGACATCCGGTTCGCGCTCGGCGGCGCCCTGCTCGTCGTTCTGACGTCCCAAGGCATGATCCAGCGGCTGAGCCTCGTCGACGGCAGCAGGCAGCTGTTCACCGACGAGATGGGCGCGATCAGCGCGTTCGCGTTGATGCCGACGGATGACGATGACCGTATCTTGATCGGTGACAAGGCCGGCGTCCTACGCTTGCGCAGGCTTACCACAGGTGCGCTCCTGCGCGAGCTGCGAGCGCACGGCGGGGCGGTCCACACGGTCGCGCTCAGTCCCGACGGGCGGTATGCGGCCTCCCTCGGCGGCACCCACCAGAACGCGGACGAGTCCGACAACCCCTTCCGCGACAGTGAAGTCAAGGCGTGGTCGCTCGACGCGGACCAGCCCAGTTGGACGCTGCCGTCGCACAGCCGTTTCGAACGCCTCGACTTCAGCGCGGACAGCCGGACCCTCTTCCTCTGCACCGGCCTGTCCGTCGGAGCCTGGGACGTCGCCAGCGGCGAGCTTCGGTACTCCTTGACCAACCAAGGCAGCTACGGCACTGGGGACACCCTCATAGCGTTCAGCGCGGACCACGGGTTGGCCGCGACGCCCGACCGGGACGCGCTGCGCGTGTGGGCGACGGACACCGGAGAGGTGCGCCAGACCCTGGCGCTGGCGGGGAAGCCGCGTGCCTTCGCCCTCAGCGCTGACGGTTCGTTCGCGGTCACCGCCGGCGGGGAACGCCTGGTGCAGGTCTGGGACGTCGCTTCCGGGCGCTGTCTGCGGACGTTGGAGGGACACAGCGCCCCGGTCACCAAGGCGACGCTGAGCGAGGACGGCACGCTCCTGGCGACCACCGACCTGAGTAGCGGCCTGTGCGCCTGGGGCCTGGCCTGGGACTTCACCTTCCCGTCCCGGTCCCCCGCCGCTGGCATCACGGGCGGTTCGGCGGCCCAGGGTGAGATCCCATGAACCACCGAACAGCTGAGCCTATGGGTGCCCAGAACCGGGTCCGGTCAGGCTGCCTGCAGGGATTCGTGGATGAGGCCGCCGAGCCGGTCCCGTCGGATCACCGAGGCCTGGGCCTCTGGCTGCGGTCCGGTCGTGTCCGGCGGCGTCGTCGCGCGAGTCAGTGGCGGCGACATCAGGACTCGGCCGCGGGCGCCGGGGCGTCGTCCTGACGGGTGGGGGTTTCGTAGCGGGCGATCAGGGCGTCCACGGCCGCGGCGAGGTCCGGTCGGGTTTGCCGCAGCCGGCGGAGCCGGGCGATGGCGGCATCTCGCTGGACGTCCGTGGCCTCGTGCGCGGACGCCGCGGCGAACCGTGCTGCCCGGTCAGGCTGGCCCGTCAGCAGGAACGGACGTCGAGGCCTTCGTCTCCCGCAGGACGGCTCAGACGCCCTCGCGGAGAGCACCAGGCGACTGGGCGGAGACCGGCCGCACCTACACGGCGGCTTGGATGTCCGGCCGGCCGGTGCCCGCCAACCGCAGGGATATCGGCGGGGCCCAGGCGGGGTGCGATGATCGTGGGGTGGTCGACGGGGGTGGGACCGCCGATGGCGTGGCTGGGGACAGGCGTCGGGAGTTCTTGGTCTCCCATGCCCGGGAGGATCAGGCGTGGGCGGAGTGGATCGCCTGGGAGCTTGAGACTGCCGGCTATCGGGTGCTGCTGCCGGTGTGGGACGCCGTCCCGGCGTCCAACTGGGTCGATGTTCTCCACCGGGCCGTCGGCGAGGTCCGGTGCGTGATCGCGGTCGTCTCGGCGGCCTATGACCGGTCCCTGCTCGGCAGGGCGGAATGGCAGGCCGCGATGGCCGCGGACCTGTCCGGACAGGCGCGACGGCTGATTCCGGTCCGGGTCGAGGACGTCCCGCTGACGGGCCTGCTGGCGCCGCGGGTGCCCGTCAATCTATTCGGCCTCGACGCCTCGGCGGCGCGCGAACGGCTGGTCGCGGCCGTGCACCACGCGCTCAGCGGTGCCCGGGCAAAGCCGACCTCACCGCCACCACTACCGCCTGGGGCACGGGAACCGGTCGGCGCGGTGGGATTCCCGGGCGGGGCCTGGCTGTTCGGCCTTCCGGTCGTCGAGCCGTTGTCCCCGCCCTACCTGGGCGTAGACCGGGCGCAAGGTCCGCTCGCGGCGATGCGGGCGCTGTCGCGGATCGTGCCGTTCCAGCCGCGCGACGAGCTCGACGGGCTGCTGCAGTGGTGCGCCGGGCTCCCAGGGACCACGTCGGCTCCGGAGATCCGGATCGTGTCGGGTGTCGGCGGTTCCGGCAAGACGCATCTGCTGGCCGAGCTGACCCAGCGGCTCGCCGCCGACGGGTGGTATGCCGGCTTCCTACGTGACGATCTCCCGCAGGCGAGCCTGGACTGGTTGGCGACGGTCGAGGCTCCGGTGGCGGTCGCGGTCGACTACGCCGAGGCCGCCCGCACCCCGGCGGTGCTGGCCGCGGCCCGTGCGCTGGCGCTGCGCCCGACAGCGCCGACCTGCCTGTTGCTCGGCGCGCGGACGGTGTCCGGGTGGTGGAGTGACGACCTGCGCCCGGCACTGCGCCGCGACGGCCTGCCGGCGACGGCCGCGCACGACCCGTTGCCGGTCCACCATCCGAGCCCGGGCCGGGTCTACCGGCGCGCCCGCGCCGCGTTCGCCGCCGAGGCCGGCAGTCCCGACCCTGGCGGCGACCCGCCGCCGCCACCGATGGTCGGCATGTGGACGACGCTGGACCTGGTGATGCTCGCCTGGCTGCGCGTCCATCGTGCCGGCGCGCTTCCCGCCAGCCACGCCGCCGTGTATGAGGCGGTCCTCGACCATGAGATTGGCTACTGGAGCCGCGCCTACACCCGCCACTTCGGTGACCGGGTGCCCACGCACACCGTGCTGCGCGCTGCCGGCGCCGCGGTCACCCTCCTGGCCCCGACGCCGTCCCGGCTGGGACCAGCCCTGGCGCACACGCCGGTGCTGGCGCGCGCGGACCAGCTCCGGGACGAGGTCGCCGAGACCTTCACCCGCGTCCTGCCGACCGACCCGGCCGACGGCACGATCGCCGTTCGCCCCGACCGCGTCGGCGACCACCTCGCGACGACGGTCTATCAAAGCGATCCGCTGCGGCTCGTCGCCCAGCTCACCGACGCCGACGACGCCGAGCGCCGGCACGCCTGCCTCACGCTGACCCGTGCCGCCGACACCGCCGAGGACCCAACGGTCGTCGAAGGGCTCGCGACCCGCGCCGTCGAAGAGGTTTCCGGGCTGTGGCGCCCGGCGCTCGCGGTCGCCGCCCTGCGCGGCGGACCCATGCTCACCGCCCTCGTCCGGCTGGCGGAACGCCCCGACACCCCGCTGCCCCTCGACCAGCTCGCCAGCAGCCTGCCGCTCGGCCACGGCACGCTGCGGCCGCTGGCGCTCGCCGCCGCGACCCGCCAGGTGGCGGACGCGCAGGTCCCGTCCGCCACCGTGCAGGAGACCACCGTCGCCACGCGGGCCGCCGCCCTACACACCTATGCGGTGCGGCTCGCCGAGTCCGGCGAGCCCGAGAAAGCCCTGGCCGCGGCCCGCGCCGCGGCCGACCAGTATCGGGGTCTCGCCACGGCCAACCCCGCGCGGTTCATCCCCGACCTGGCCGGAGCCCTGAGCACGTTCGCCGGCGAGCTTTCGGAGACCGGTGACTCCCGGCGCGCTGTCGCCGTGGCCCGGGAGGCAGCCGACCTGCGTCGCCAGCTCGCGCAGGCCGACCCGGCGCGGTTCGAACCCGCGCTGGCGGTCACCCTGCACAACCTCGCCACCTTCCTGTCGAGGACAGGCGATCGTGGCCAAGCCCTCACCGCCGCCCGCGAGGCGACCGAGCTACGACGCCGGCTGGCCGACGCCGACGCGGCCGTCCTGCCCGACCTGGCGACCTCGCTGAACAACCTGGCCAGCTATCTCGCCGAGACCGGCGACCGGGCCCAGGCGCTCGCCGTCGCCCGCGAGGCCACCGCCGCGCGCCGCCAGCTCGCGGACGCCGACCCCGCGGCGTTCGCTCCCGATCTCGCCCGTTCGCTGGACAACCTCGCCCAGGCGCTGCGCGACGCCGGCGACCGCACCGAGGCAGCCGCGACCGCCCAGGAAGCGGTAGCGCTGCACCGCCGCCTCGTGACGGCCAACCCGACGGCGTTCCTCCCGAACCTGGCCTCCTCGCTGAACAACCTCGCGAACAGGCTCGCCGACATCGGCGAGCAGGCGGCCGCGCTGGTCGTCATCCGCGAGGCGGTCGACCTGCGCCGAGCGCTGGCCGCGGCGACCCCGGCGGCGTTCACGGCCGATCTCGCGACCTCGCTGAACAACCTGGCCGCCCGCCTCGCAGCGACCGGTGACCGCGACCAGGCCGTCACCATCGGCGCCGAAGCCCTCACGCTGTACCGCCGCCTCGCCGAGGACGGCCCAGCCGCCTACCTGCCGAACCTGGCGACCGCGCTGACCAACCTCGCCCTCTACAGCGCCGACGTCGGCGACCGGCAGCAGGCAACCGCGCTGATCCGCGAGGCCGTCGAGCTCCGCCACCGCCTCGCCGAAGCCGACCCGGCCGCCTTCACACCCGAGCTCGCCGGCGCGATGAACAGCCTCGCCAGCCTGCTGGCCGAAACCGGCGACTGGTCACAGGCCCTCGACGCGGCGACCACCGCCGCCACGCTCTACCGCCGGCTGGCCGAAGCCGACCCGGCGGCGTTCCTGCCCGACCTCGCCACCGCGCTGACCAACCTCGCCGCCAGCCTGTCGAACACCGGCGACCGCCGGCAAGCGATGAACGTCGCCCACGAAGCCGTCACGCTGCACCGCCATCTGGCCGCCACCAACCCGGCCGCGTTCGTACCCGACCTCGCTTCCGCCCTGAACAACCTCGCGACCTTCCTCGCCGAGACCGGCGACCGCGACCAGGCCCTCACCGCGGCCCGCGAAGCCACCGACCTGCGACGCCAGCTCGCCACCACCGACCCGGCGCTCTACCAGCCCGACCTCGCCAACGCGCTGAACACTCTCGCGAACCGCCTCGCGGACGCCGGCCACCGCGACCAGGCACTCGCCACCGCCCAGGAAGCCCTCGCCCTACGCCGCCAGCTCGCCGCCACCAGGCCCGAAACTGCGCTGCCGGGACTCGCGACCGCGCTGCACAACCTCGCGATCCACCTCTCCGACGCCGGCCATCACAACCAGGCCCTCGCCGCTGCCGGCGAGGCCGTCGACCTGCGGCGACGCCTCGCGGCGACCAACCGGGCAGCGTTCCGGCCAGACCTGGCCGCCGCGCTGCACACCCACGCCATCGAACTGTCCAACGCCGACGACCCCGCACACGCCCTCACGACGGCCCGCGAAGCCCTCGAGCTCTACCGCGAACTGGCCCACGCCAGCCCCGCGGCGTTCACACCGCGCCTCGCCCAGACACTCACCACCCTCGCGACCCTCACCGCGGCAGCAGCCGACCACGACGGCGCGCTGGCGTTCGCCCGCGAGGCTGTCACGCTGCGCCGCCACCTCGCCGAGATCAACCCCGCGGCGTTCCGACCGGGACTCGCCGCCTCCCTGCGCACCCTCGCCGACCGGCTCGCCGACACCGGCGACCACACCGGCGCACTCAACGCCGCCCGCGAGGCCGTCACCACCTACCGCACCCTCGCCGACACAAGCCCCGCCGCTTTCCTTCCCGCCCTGGCCACGGCGGTCAGCACCCTCGCGGACCAGCTGACCCGAGCCGGCCGGCACGACGAGGCCCTCGCCGCCTTCCACGACGACCAGGTAGAGGCCCTCGGGCCCGACGGGGCGGGCTACCTGCTGGCCGCTCGCGCGTCATGGCGCGCCGGCGACGATCCACCAGGCACAGCCGCCGACCTCGCCGCCGCGGCCCGCTACCTACACGAGGCCGACAACGGCGCGCTGGCGACGCGGGCACGCCGCACCCTGCGCGCGACCGCGCTGCGACTCCCCACCACGACCCGCCACGACCTGCCCGACTGGGCCCAGCTCCCCGTACGAGACAGCACCATCGACGCCGTCGGCACCTGGGCCGACGCCGAAACCTGGGACGCGCACGAAGCCGTCCTCACCCGGATCGTCGCCGACCTCCCCGACCCCACGCTGCGCGCCGAGCTCGACGTCCTCGCCCGCCTGTTCCCAGACCTGCCGGCCTCCGGCGAACTCGCCGGCATCCTCGACGACATCACCAACGACGGCCTCGACGCCACCCTGCGCCGCCTCCGCGACGACGACGAGTTCCGCACGCTGCTCCTCGGCTGGCTCACGGCACCCACCTGGTCGGAGTCCCGTGACTACATCGCCAACCACCCCGAGCTGATCACCGATCCCCGAGCCGGTGCCCTGCTCGCAACCGCGCCGGGCCCGAAGGCCGCCCAGCACCTCGCCATTCTCACCCTGCTCGCCGACCGCGACCTCGACGACGTCTTTGACCTCCTCACCGACCCCGCCRCCGCCACCGCCGACGCCATGGCAGCCRCCACCGCCGGTGACAGYGAACTGCTCGCCAGCATCGCCGCCACCGCGCCCTACCTCGTGGACCTCCCCTTCGTCGGCCACTTCCTCGCCGCCATCCACGCACTACTCACCGGCAACCCCACCAGCGCAAACGAACTGGCAGCCACCGCAGCCGCCGACGCCACCGACCTCCAACGCCGCGCCGCCTCCACCCGCCTCCACCACCTCCGCAAAACCCACCCAGAACTCACCACCACCATCAACCAACTCGTCGACACGCTCCGAGAAGGATGATGTCCATGCTCAATTGCTACGAGAACTGCACATTCACCAAGAGACCGCATCCGTGTCGAGGTGGCCTGCCTGGCCTGGCTCGTGGGCCTGGCCCTCGCTCTGCGAGGCACGCTCCCGCGGGAACGGGCCCGCATCCTCGAAGCGTACGGCCGCGCTGTCCCCGGTATCGGGGCGCGAGGACCACGGCTTGATCGTCACCGCTGCGGACCGAACGGACCCGGTAGCTGACACTCGCCGATCCAGGGACCCTCTGGCGTAAGGACCCTTGATCATCGCTGTCGCCAACGGCGGTACGGGTCCTCCTCGAGCCCCGGGTTGATCTATTGGATCGGTCGGGGGCGGGTGTCAGGGGCGGTTCGTTGGACGGGCGGCGTGGCTTGGCCGCCAGGATTTCGAGGCCACTCAACGGCACACGGTGCTGATTCGCCGTAGCAGTGATGTCATCTCGCGTCGTGGTACCTGCGGCGCGGTAGGAGGTGAGGATGTGGCCGTGAACTCCTCGCCGCGGGCTCGCGACTCTGGCCCCGAACCCGGTCCGGCGACCACCGCGAGTCCGCCCGCAGAGGCTCCCGGCTCGCCGGGCGGGGCCTCGTCGCCGGGCGTGCTGGGGGCTGCCCCTGATCACCGCTATCTCCTCGACAACGCGCAGGCCGAGGCGGGCGAGCGGTTCGTCGCGCTGGCCGAGCTGTTCGACGGCGTGACGCGCGGGCACTTCGACCGCCTGGGGGTGGGGCCGGGATGGCGCTGCTGGGAGGTGGGGGCCGGAGGTCGCAGCATCCCCGAGGCGCTCGCCGCGGCCGTCGGACCGACCGGATACGTACTGGCGACGGACATCAATCCAGCGTGGCTGGACCCGCAGGGGACCTACGAGGTACGCCGGCACGACATCGGCGCGGATCCCCCGCCGGGGACGTTTGACCTGGTGCACGCCCGGCTCGTCCTCGTCCATGTGCCCGACCGCGCTCGAGCGCTGGCAACGATGGTGGCGGCGCTGCGGCCCGGCGGCTGGCTTCTGGTGGAGGACGCGGACACCGAGCTGCAGCCGTTGGCGTGCCTCGACGAAAGCGGCCCGGCGCAGCGGCGAGCCAACCGGCTGCGGCGCGCCTTCCGGGAGTTGATGACACGCCGCGGCGCCGATCTGCGCTACGGCCGTACGCTGCCTCGGACGTTGCGCGAGGCCGGCCTGGTCGATGTCGCGGCGGCGGGCAGTTTCCCGGTCGGCGGGGCGGTCTGCGACCGCCTGGAGATAGCGACGATGCGACAGGTCCGCGCCGAGCTGGTCGCCGCCCGGCTGGCCGATGAAGCCGAGATCGACGCGCACGTCGCGGCCGTCGGCGCCGGCGGGCTCGATCTCACCCTCGCACCGCTGATCTCGGCGTGGGGACGCCGCCCCGAACAAGGCGATCTTGACGTGGTTTGAGGTGCGCCAGAAACGAGGGCTCCTCGACGGACCGTCACCGGTCGTCCGTCGTCGTTTCCGCAGGTCGCGGAGTCCCAGGCGGGTCTAGACGAGGACCGCGGGCTCGACGGCGAGCAAACGGCCATCCACGAGCATATCCACCCATTTCGCTAACTGAGGGTAATCCGTTGCGAATGAGACGACAGCGGGCATCTCGCCTCGTCGTCCAGGTGGCGCACGACCGTGTCCAGTTCGTCGAACTCATCGGGGTCGAGGCGGGCGCCTCGGTTATCTGCACCAGCCCTTACGCCACCACGGCGGCCGACCTGGCTGCCGGGCATGTGAGCGGCACCGTGACCGCGAGCGGCATCGACCCGGCGGGGCTCACGGTCACGGCCACCACGACGCCGTTCCTGAGCGCGGTCGCCGCCCCGCCCGCGCTCACACTCACCAAGGCGGCGAGCCCGACCACGTACGCCGCCGCGGCCAGGACATCCAGTACGACTTCACGGCCACGAACACCGGCGGATCCGACCTCGCCGACCTGACCGTCATCGACTCGAGCCTGCCGACGGTCGCCTATCAGGCGACGGTGCTGGCGCCCGGCGCGTCCACCGAGTGCACGGGCACCCACACGACGTCGGCTGCCGACGTCAGCACGGGCGTCGTGGTGAACACGGCCGCCGCGAACGCCTTCACGCCCACTTCAGGCTCGGTGTGGTCAACCCCGCCACCGCCGCGGCCGGCCTCGTCGGCGGCGGATCCGCCGGACCGCCCGGGCCTGCCGGGCCCGCTGGACCTGCCGGGCCTGCCGGGCCTGCCGGGCCTGCCGGCGCGACCGGTCCCGCTGGGCCAGCCGGTCCGGCTGGGCCCACAGGCCCCGCCGGACCGCCTGGGACGACCGGGGCCCGGACAGTCTCCTTGCGCCTTTCCCAGTGGTGGGGACCTCGGGCGGAGTCTGGCCGACTGCCTGGTTCTCCGGCTGGCGTACGGTCTCCTGACCAGGGCGAATGGCTCCGAACGGCCACCGGCGCGCGGGTTGAGCACGCGCGCTGGTGGCCGTTTCGTCAGGAGGTGGCCGACCAGGCGGCGTCTTGCCGTTCTCGCTGGCCCCGCATGGGCCGCCGGCGCCTTTCTCCTTCGGCGTCCCGCGCCAGTCCCCGCCGTCCTTAGGAGACGGCAGGCGCGCCCGGTTCCGCCTCGAGGGCGCCGAGATCGTAGCTGTGCCCACCGAGATGCTCGGCCGGCAGCGTGCAGGAGACGAACGGATCGCGTTCCTGGCCGCAGAAGTCCGTGAGCTCGACGAGTTCCCGCCCAAGCGATCGGCGCCGGGCACGCCTTCGCCCAGAATCTCCGCCGCCGCCACTACGAACTCGGTGCCGACGCCGAAACCCATCACCGACCCGCAACAGCGTTCACCGAACTCCCCCTGGCTCTGTGACCACGCAACCAGCCCGCCCGAGCCTTACCCCGGACCAGCTCAATGCAACAGCGCCCGACTGTGTCCCTGCGTCTGCTCTGTCTGATCTTGTTCGGGTGTGTGGGTGGCTTGTCCTGCTCGGTCGTTCGTCGGCGTCGAAGGACGTCGAGCTGCTCGTGCCCCCGCCGCGTCGAGTGAACAGGGGGCGAGCCGGACCGGTAAGGTCTTCCTCAACCTGCGAAAAGAGCAGCCGATGCGGATCCTGTTCACCGCCTGCCCCTTCTTCGGCCACGTCAACACTGTGCTTCCACTCGCGCTGGCCGCGCAGCGCGCCGGGCACGAGGTTGCCGTCGCCACTGGCGCCGACTTCGGGGAACACATCGCACGTCGCGGTCTGACGGCCTGGTCGGTCGGGCCCACGTCCGTCGAGGCGGGGACACCCAGCTCGCCGGCGTATTTCTGGCACACCGCCAGCCAGCGCGCCGTCGACCTGCTCCCCCTGGCCGCCGCGTGGGGCCCGGACCTCATCGTGTCCGAGGAACTGGAGTTCGCCGGGGCCATCGCCGCGGCTCGCGGCGACTCCCGTCACGTCGTGCACGGGCTGGGAATCGCCGCGGCCGGCGACTGGGAGATGTTTGCCGCGAGCATCGACGAGCTCGGAAGGCAGTGGGACGTGCCCGACCTCGCCGACGCACATCGCGGCGCGGTCTACCTGTCCATCTGCCCACCGACCCTGCAGCCACCGACCAGGTCGGAGCGCAGGGCGTCGGAGCGCAGGGTGCAGCCGCTGCGCCCCGGTGTCGGCGAGCCCGCGCCGGGCGAGCGGCTACCCGAGGCACTCATGGCGCTGCCGTACGAGCGCACCCTGCACCTCACTCTTGGCACGGTGTTCCACCAGCGTCGACCCGGAGTGCTGGAGGCGGCCATCGCCGGGCTGCGCGAGCTGCCGGTCAACCTCGTCGTCACCGTCGGCCCCGACGTGGCTCCCGATCGTTTCGGCTCACAGCCGCCGCACGTCCTCGTCGAGCGTTACCTCCCGCATGCGCTCCTACTGCCCCGCTGCGACCTCGTCGTCTCCCAGGGCGGCGCCGGGATCCTGCTCGGCACGCTGGCACACGGCCTGCCCCAGCTCGTGCTGCCCCAGGGCGCTGACCAGTTCGACAACGGCGCGGCCGCGCAGCGGGCGGGTGTCGCGCTCACGCTCGACGACTCTGTGGTGACCCCGCTCGCGATCACCGAAGCAGTAGGTCAGCTGCTCGGCGACCCGCGGTACGCGGCGGCGGCCCGCGCCGTGCAGAAGGAGATCGACACGATGCCAAGCGCGGACGACGTGCTCACGTCGATGATCGCAGGCCCCGCGCCGAGGGCCTCTCGCTCTGCCTGGTAGGGAAATGACGAACCAGTGAGATGCCCACCGCCGACAGACCCGTGAGAACAGCTGTGGAAGCGCAGGCCAGCAAGGGCCGCAACGACAGCAAGAATGGTCGGGTGGCCGGGGAGGTTTTCACTCCCCGGCTCCCACGGAACGGAGCGTGAGGGTCTCCCCTCACTCCGCTCTTCTCATCCAGCCATCCAGAAGTTGCGTGTCCAAACCCAGTGCACGAATAGCGTGCGGCACCGGTGGGTGACCGCCTGCCACCATGCCATGGCAGACTTGAACGCGCGAAGCCGTTTGTATTTCCTGCGGGCCCATCGCACCACGTAGGCGTTGATGCGTTTGAGAAGCGGGAACATCTCCAGCCGGTTGAACCGGCCCCAGTAGTTCATCCAACCTCGCACCATCGGGTTGATGGCTTGCGCGAGGTCGTCCAGCGTCTGCCCGGTGCGCCGGTGGATCCGCCAGGAGCGGACCTCCGCGCTCTTGGCCTGTGGGGTGCAAGTGGACGGTCAGGGGCGCTGAGCTGGGCGAACCGCACGTCAGGGATCATGGCGGACACGGTGTCGACGGTCGTGTTCCTGCTGATCCGTAGGCTGCTCAGCGCGGCCGGTCTCGGTGGTCGGCCGGACGAGAAGGACGTTGAGATCGCCGTCCTGCGCCACCAGCTGGCAGTGCTGCGCCAGCAAGTCGCCCGGCCGCGGTACTCCTCGTCCGATCGGATGCTGCTGGCCAGCCTGGCTCGGTTCCTGCCCCGGCCGCGCTGGTCGGTGTTCCTCGTGACCCCCGCGACGCTGCTGCGTTGGCATCGCGAGCTGGTCCGGCGCCGGTGGACCTATCCGCCGACGCGTCGGGGCCGCCGGCTGCAGGAGGCGACGGTGCAGCTGGTGCTGCGCCTGGCCCGGGAGAACCCGCGATGGGCTACGTCCGCATCGTCGGGGAATGCCACAAGCTCCACGTCCGGGTCTCGGCCACCTCGGTGCGCAATCTCCTGCGCCGCCACGGCCTGGGCCCGGCACCCCGCCGTGGCGCAGGGCCGAGTTGGTCGCAGTTCCTGCGTGCTCAGGCCCACGGCGCGCTGGCCTGCGACTTCCTCACGATCGACACCGTGACCCTGGCCAGGCTCTACGTGCTGTTCTTCATCGGACTCGACCGCCGCCACGTCTGGCTCGCCGGCGTCACCGAACACCCCACCGCCGCCTGGGTCACCCAGCAAGCCAGAAACCTGACCTACCAGCTCGCCGACAGTCACGGCGGGCCGTACAGGTTCCTGATCCGCGACCGGGATGCCAAGCTCGTCGCCGGCTTCGACGAGGTCTTTACCGACGAGGGCATTCGGATCCTCAGGACGCCGGTCCAGGCGCCGCGGGCGAACGCCTTCGCCGAACGCTGGATCCGCGCCGTCCGCGCCGAGCGCCTGGACTGGAACTTGATCTGGAACCGGCGCCACGCCGACCAGGTTCTGTCGACCTACGTCAAGCACTACAACACCGCTCGACCTCACCGAGGCATCGACCTCGACACCCCCACCGCGCAGACCTCGACCGGCGATCCGGCTGGCCCGATCAGACGCATCGACCGCCTCGGCGGCCTCCTCCACGAATACCAACGAGCCGCATGATCAAGGCTCCGACCGGTGAAATCGCACACTTGCACCCTTCACGACATGGGCTACCAGTACACGTCACCGGTCGTCGTCGACGACGGCAGCCCCGACGCCGACCCGCCCGGCGCCGACTACCAGCCGACCGCCGCACCCGGCTGCCGGGCGCCCCATCTGTGGCTGGCCGACGGCACGTCCACCATCGACCTGTTCGACCAGCGCTTCGTCCTGCTGACCGCCGAACCCGGCCACGCCTGGCGCGCCGCCGCCGCCCACGCCACCAGGGCACCCGTCGACAGCCATGTCATCCCCGAGCCGAACTGGCCGGGCCTCTATGGCGTCGCGCCCGACGGCGCGGTCCTCGTCCGCCCCGACGGGCACGTCGCCTGGCGCAGCCGGACCTCATCCACCGATCCGGTGACGGACATCCACCGCCCTGACCACCAGCACCGGAAGCTGAACCCAGCCCACCAGCAGCCACACGACGGACCTTCCGCATACGTCGGGGACGTGGCCGGGGAACCGCCTGACCAGGCGCGGAACCGATCAGGGACGCCACGCCATCAGCGTGAACCGCGCACCGCATACAACCAAGGGAGACCATCGTGCTACTCGTAGAGATTGAAACGCCGCCCCGGCTGAACCAGATCGGCTGGTTGCTGGCGCTGTCGCCAGTCATGTCGCTCGTGTAGGTCGCGGCAGTCGTAACGACCATGTCGGGCTCCGGAGTAGATCAGGCCGCCGACCTCACCCACAGCCTCGACGGCATAGCCAACCAGCTCCCAAGCAGGCAATGACGACGTCGGCGGCGCCAAGTTTCACTTGATGTCTGATGGTTGCGCGAAGGCGAGCAGCGCGGCGCGGTCTGCCTCGAGGACGAATCCGGCTTTGATCGTGCTGTCGACCGCCGTTGTGTACTGCCGAAGGTAGGCGTCACGGGACGGGTAGAGAGCCGCGAGTCGCTCGGCGGGCAGCGGAATCGTCGAGCCGAACAGCTGGCAGATCGGCGATCCGCTCGGCCCGGGCTTGCCTGAAAGCACGGCGACCGGCACATCCACGGGCGGGGTGCGCACGCCGCCCCGGGCGATGCCGTTGGCGTCGCGCCCGATCTGCGGCGGGCTGTCCGGTGTGACCTCGATCCGCGGTGCGGTGGCAGGTCGTGTCCCCGCGGAGACCCAGTTCTCGAGGGCGTGCAGTGCCGCCTTCACGACGAGGTGCATGGGGGCGTTGTTGAGCGGCGCCCCGCAGTCGATCGCGCTCACGAACGGGCCGAGTGTGTGCGCGTCCGCGTGCGCGGCACCAGCGACCTCCCAGAGGCGGAACCGGTCGCTGTCGGGCTGGCGCGAGCTGAGGGAGTTCAGCACGACGGTGAGGTCGCCCTCGGCCTGGGCCTCGAGTACAGGTACGTCGGTGTCGGTCCGGATGACTGTCGGTGATTGCGCAGGGCGGTCGGCGAGGCTGGCGGGCTGGCCRGGCGCGACGAGCGGCAGGGCGCCGGCGCCACGGCTCAGGACGAGGAAACCGTCGAACGCGCGGGTGAGGGGTTGCACTCCGTTGATGTAGGTGACGAGCGCGTACGCCGACTGGGATTGGCCGGCCGCGAGCACGTGCCGCGGCTTCAGGCCGCCTGTCGCCATGCCGCCGCCGCGTACCGCGCGTGCGGCCTGGGTGAAGATGTCGAAGGAGTACCCGTCGCCGGGTTGGTCGAGCGAGCCGTACCGCGCGGGGTCCGCGCCCACCAGTCCACTCGAGGCGGGGGCTCCACCGGCCGAGACGAGCGCGGATCCGCCCATGACGCCGATACGCTGCGCCGAGACGCCCACCCACGCGTCGCCCCGGCGCATCAGCTCCTCGTGCGTGTTGGCCCACATGGCGTCCGAGTCGGCCCCGCCGCTGACGTTCAACCACTCGACGACGACGGTGCCGCTGAACTTGCCCGCGGCCGGTCGCCGGACGAGCACTCGGGTGCTGTACGCGGCGGTGCTGCCGGGTTGGAACGTCCAACGGCCGTCGGGAGCGAGCGCGCCCTGCGGGTTGTACGACGTCGCCGTCCCTGACGCGACGTACTCGTCCTCGACGTACCCGGTGCCGGTCAGGTTGACGACCGTCGTCGAGGCACCCATGTTGACGCCTTTTCCGCCGCTGAGTTCGTGTAAGTCGGCAGCCGGTCCCGCGGGTCGGGGCGGGGTTGTCGCGGACGTTTCCGGCGTTGCGTCCGAGCCGCCGGAACAAGCCGATCCCAACGCGGCAACGGTGAGCGAACCGATAATCACCAAAAGATGCCGACCCGTCACAACCCTACGGTTTCTGGCCGTATTCTCACGTCGCATTGTGGTCAAGCCTCCATTGTTTCCTGACGTTCACCGACATTGGCATCATGACCAGCTGGCGGATTGGACGGCCAACTAGACCTGCTCGGAAGGGTTAGTCCGGTTGCCGGGCTAGATGGATATCGCGACTCGACCCACCGCAGATCGGCATTCGCAGATCACATTCGATGACCAGATCCCGGGTCGGCGGCGGGAAGGCCTTCCATGCGTAGGCGCGGAAAGACGGCCCGGCCGTCTGGTTCATCGAACGCGACCTCGGTCTGCTCGGGGATGTTGGCCACCGGTGAGGACCGATACGAGGCGGAGCATGCGGTCCGCCAACTCCTCGGGATCGAGGGGGTCTGCACCGTAGAACAACCAGTCGTTGACGATCGCCGCCGTCCCACCCATGAAAAACGCCGCCAGGTCGTCCACTGCGTCCTGGTCCAACTCGCCGAACAGCCTCCGCATGGCCGGTCCCTGGAATGAGCTGAACGCGCTGTTCAACGCCCTGGTCATGGCGAACGCGCACGACCCGGAAAGCATCGGGCGATAAAACGACCGGTACCGAGCGAAGTGCCGCGCCACCGCCAGCGCCCCCAGCCCTTCAGCCTCAGCGCCGTCCTCGAGCCGCGGAAAGAGCTCCCGATTGACCAGGTCCACCGCTGCTTCCACGAGAAGCGACTCACGATCGCCGAACTGCGTGTAGATCACTTTCCGGGTCACGTCCGCCGCCTCGGCGAGGTCGGTGACGGGGACGTCCGCCGTGCCGCGCTCGGAGACCAGGCGCACGGCGGCCGCGAACAGGGCCGAGCGCGACCGCAGCACCCTTCGGTCCTGGGTGCGGGGCTCCCGCGACGGCTCAGGTCGCACGTCTCAATAATACACATGTGCTTCCAAAGGAACAGATGTATCCTATCGCCGCCGTCGGGCGGCGCGATCGCCTGGGTGGGTGAGCGGGGCCGGTTCCAGGGGTGCCGGGGACGCCCGCTTCGCCTTCAGCTCCGAGAACCGCGGCGGGCCCATGCCCCGCTCGCGGGGCGACGCATCCGCGTGGGTGTTTTCGGCCTGATCGCCTTCATGGGGCCCGTTCGGGACGGTCACCGGCGCGGGCTGCCAAGGACGTGAGTTAGCCAGCGGTCACGTGCCGTGAAGGCGTCGGTGCGAGCGCGGAGTGGGGTGCCATGTCCTCGATGCCGTGGAAGCCGCCGGGCCAGACGTGCAGTTCGGCGTCGCCACCGCTGGCCCAGATGGTGGAGGCGAAGGCGACGTCCCCGTCGCGGAAGAGCTCGACGGAGCCGACGCCGATGAAGGTCGGGGGGAGACCGGACAGGTCGGTCGCGCGGCCGGGAGCGGCGTAGCTGGAGACGCCGTCGGCGCCGGCGCGATCTCCGAGCAGCATGCGCCAACCGGTCTGGTTGCTGGTCCGGCTCCATAGAAGGTCGCCCGTGAGGTGGGACGACGGGGCCTGCATGCGGTCATCGAGCATCGGGCTCAGCAGCAGGAGCCCGGCAAGGTGCCGGTCCAGGCCGGCGGCGCGTTCCAGAACCAGAACATGTGCCATGAGCAGCAGCTCGACCAGCATCAGACAGGCCGCAGCGCCTCGACAACCCCGAGCCGGTCGACCAGCTCGGCGRCCGCGGCCACCCCCCGCCATCCGGTCACCGACCGGTCCACCGGCCCGAACGGCGCGGTTCTGCTCGCGCATCGATCCGGTACAGGATTCGCCGATGGCTGGTTCAACCTCCCGTCGGTTCATTAGGCAAGCAGCCTGTTGAGTCCGGTGTGTCGAGGGTCCGGGGGCGCCCGCGCTGTGGCTGCCCGGGACGGCGCCATGGTTGGGATCGGTGTGCTGATGGGCCGCGAGCGCCGCGCCAGGCCTGCGTCGTCGATTGATCTGCTCACGCGAGGAACTCGTGTCCTGTTGCTGTGATGCCCCCGGGCTGCCCGCTGGAGATCTTCCCGGCCGCGTTGAGGACAACCACAACCCCGCAACGCGCGGGCGCGAGCGCGGTGACCCCGCGCTGCGGAGACGACGAACCGCCCTGCCGGGCCCAGGCTGGTCGTCGGGGAACTCTGGCGCGGGTCGTGACCTGCGGCAAGTCCGTATGGTCAGGCGCGCTGCGTGCGCAGTGTGCGGGGCAGGGAGGGATGGCCCGCTCACTGGTCGGCGTGCGCGGCATGATCGGTGTGTGGGCGCCGGTGGCGATGACGTGGGCAGTGGGCCCGTGGATGAGCGGATGGGGATCTCGACGGCGCAGGAGGCCGCGAATGACGAGCTCGTCCTGGCTTTCAGGCGGTTGCAGGGGGCGGCTAACCGGCTGGGGTACCTGCTCGGGCGCGCGCTGGAGGAGGAGTGCGGGATCGGCCATCTGATGTTCGAGGTGCTGCTGATTCTGGGGCGTGCGGGTAGCCCGGGGCTGTCGATGCGGTCTGTTGCCCAGGAGCAGGTGTTGACGACGGGTGGTGTGACGCGGCTGGTGGCCCGCATGGAGGCGGCTGGGCTTGTCGAACGCGCGCAAGCTCCGGGTGACCGGCGCGGGCGGCTGGTTCGGCTTACCCCGCTGGGTGAGGAGACCGCGGTCCGTGCGTCGCGGATGCATGTGGAGAACATCAGGCGGTGCTTCCTGGAGCCACTGCCCGTAGCGGACCGCGAGCGGTTCGCGGAGGACCTCCGCGTTCTCAGCCATGCGGCGCGGGACATGCTGCCGCGCCTGCCCTGAGCCCCGGCCCGCGCGGCGGCGCCCCTACTGGAGGCGCCATGTGGCCTAGGTCATACAAATGGGGAAATATCTGACGAGTCAGTTACTGTTCCGTCAGGTAGATCGCCCGCATCGGGCGGGCGTCGACATGGCTGTCGAGGTCTTCGATGAAGCTCGTCTACGTTTTCGATGCCTACTGTGGCTGGTCGCACGGGTTCTCCGAGACAGTGCGCGAAGTCGTCTCCCGCCATCCGGGGCTGTCGGTGGAGGTCGTCTCGGGTGGCCTGTTCACCGGGGAGCGTCGGGTACCGATCCGGGCGTTCGGATACGTGCAGGGCGCGAACGCCAAGATCGGCGAGCTGACCGGAGCGGAGTTCGCGGACGCCTACGACCGGCTGATCGCTGACGGTTCCTTCGTCATGGACTCCGAGGCCGCCGCCCGTGGCGTGGCCGCGCTACGCCAGGCCGCCCCCGGACGGGCGCTGGAACTCGCGGCGACGCTTCAGCGGGCCTTCTATGTCGACGGGCGCAGTCTGTCCGATCCGGCCACCTACAGGGGGGTCGCCGAGACGGCCGGGCTGGACGCCGCCGCCGTCGTCGCCGCCTTCCAGGCACCCGAGGCAGAGGCCGCGGCCGAGGCGGACTTCCGCCGCGCCGCCGCGCTGGACGTCACCAGTTTCCCGACCCTGCTCGCCGTTGACGGCGAGCGCGTCACCACCCTGGCCCGCGGCCACGCCACCGCCGACGAGGTCGACTCGCGCCTGGCCGTGCTCCGCGCGGACACCCGCTGACCGTTCTCCCATCTCTGTCCGTCCCACAGAACACAAGGAGCGCTCGCATGAGCACCCTGGACTTCACCGTCTTCGACCTGGACTTCCCCGTAGGCAGCAAGAACAAGACCGCCACCCTGGTCGCCGGTGAGAACGAGGTACTGCTGGTCGACGCCGGCTTCACCCGCGCGGATGGCCACCGGCTGGCAGCCGCGGTGCTGGACTCCGGCAAGAGGCTGACCACCGTGGTCCTCAGCCACGGCGACCCGGACTTCTACTTCGGCGCCGAGGTGCTCGCCGACGCATTCCCTGACGCGCGTTTCGTCGCCACCGAGCCGGCCATCGAGCACATCCACCACTCCTACGAGGGCAAGCTCAAGGCGTGGGCGGCTCTCGGGGCGAACCTGCCCACCCGTCTGGTCGACCTGGCCCCGCTCAGCGGCGGCCTCACGCTGGAAGGCCACCGCTTCGACCTCAGGGGCGGCGCGGCCGAGCTGCCCGACCGGCACTATCTGTGGCAGCCCGAGCAGCGCGCGATCCTCGGCGGCGTGCTGCTGTTCCAGCAGGAGCACGTCTGGATCGCCGACACCCCCACCCCCGAGCAGCGGGCCGCCTGGATCAGGCAGCTGGACGACATGGCCGCCCTCGCCCCGAGGATTGTCGTGCCCGGCCACCGCCTGCCGAACACCCCCGCCGACGCCTCCGCGATCACCGCCACCCGCGACTACCTCACCGCCTTCGAGGAGGAACTCGCGAGCGCCGCCGACGGCGCCGCGCTGACCGACGCCCTCGTGCGGCGCTACCCCGGCCACGGCATGCTGATCGCCGCGCAGATCGGAGCCAAGGTCGCCAAGGGCGAGATGAGCTGGGGCTGACGACCATGACCGCGCAGACCGCCGAGTTCGCCACCTCCACCGCGCCCGCCGACGTGGTACGCCGCCAGTACCTGGCCTCCGCCGCCGGCGACCTGCAAGCCCTGCGCGCCACCCTCGCCCCAGACGTGGAGTGGACCGAGATGGCCGGCTTCCCCCTCGCCGGCACCTACCGCACCCCCGAAGGCGTCACCGCGGGTGTCATGGAACGGCTCGCCGGCGACTGGGACGGCTGGACCGCCCACGACGACACCTACGTCGTCGACGGTGAGAACGTCGTCGTCCTGGCCCGCTACACCGCGGTGAACAAGAACACCGGCAAGCCGCTCGACGTCCGCGTCGCCCACCACTTCACCGTCCGCGGCGGCCAGATCGTCCGCTTCGAACAGTTCGTCGACACCGCGCTCGTCCACGACGCCATGACCGACTGACCCACCGCCACGCCGGCCTACCGACGGAGACTCCATGTCCTCGACCGACAACAAGGCACTCGTCACCGCCTTCTACGAGCAGGCCTTCAACGACAACCAGCCGGAACAAGCCGCCGCGCAATACCTCGGCGAGACCTACACCCAACACAACCCCGAAGCGCGGGACAACCCGCAGGCGTTCGTCGGCTACGTCCGCTGGCTGCGCGGGCAGTTCCCCGACCTCCGCCTGGACATCAAGCGGGCAATCGCCGAAGGAGACCTCGTCGTCACCCACAGTAATCTGCACCTCAAACCCGGCGACCGCGGCATGGCCGTCGCCGACATCTGGCGCGTCGCCGACGGCAGGATCGTCGAACACTGGGACGTCATCCAGGAGGTGCCCGAGAAGAGCGCCAACAACAACACCATGTTCTGATCGCGGCAGCCGACACGGCCCGGAGCGTTGGCCTGTACCGAGGTTCCCTCGCCTATTTCGCGCCCGCACCGATCTGGGCGGCTGAATGGCGGCGCGGGCCTGCGCGGCGACCGGGCGAGCGTGCCCATCGCTCGGTCGATCCTGATGGTGCCTGCCCCCCTCTCCTCATGGGTCACCTGTCCGGGTATTGCCGAACCTTTCGCGGTGGTACTCGGCGGCCCACCATGGCCGCCGTCCCGCTCGCGCCCGTTCCTGTCTGCCGCGACCATAAACTCTCTTGACTACGACAGAAACTCCACCCAGGACGGAGCCCAGATATTTACTGCGGCGGAGACAGATTCTTGGGCACCCAGGAGACAGCTACCCGGCGGCGTCCGCCGCGGCCCGGCCCCGGCTCGGGAAGGCAGGGCAGGCGTCGGCTCCGACGGAGGTGTCGTAGGCCCGCACGACCAGAAAGCAGTCTGATCCGCAGCAGCCAGATCGCCGCCTGCCCGTGGGGTGGGTGCGACCGCGGCGGCGGGCACACAGGGATGTGTCCAGCAGGAGATCTTCGACGTTCCGACGCAGGCCGACGACCGCATGCCAGGCGTCCGCCTCCTGCGCCAGCTCGCCGACAGCTGACGCACGGCAGCGACCGGCGCGCTCGCTGCTGCTGCGTCACGACACCATGTGACGTTGCGTTACTACCGAGAGCACGACAGAGCCGATCTTGAACCAGTCCCCGCCGGCCTTGAGTTGGCCCCAGGCGCCGACCATCGTCGTCACGGGCCGGGTCAGCGGGCGGGGCAGATGGTGAACATCGCCAGCAGCGCAATGTTGTGGAGAACGAACTGGTCGGCTGTCGAGTTGCCCAGGCCGTGGCGCTGGCTCATCGAAGGCGCGGTCACCGTCCAGTTGGAGGCCATATCGGAGCAGTCGGCTTCGCCGTCGCTGAGGATCTGGGCGTCAGTCTTGCCACCGGCGAGGTCGGGAAACTCCCGGCGAAACGTTCTCACGTACCGACCGTCGTCGTCGGTTTCACTAATGAGACCGGCTGTCGGGCTTTCTGTCACTGGCGCCGCGGCAGCGATGGGCGACGGACCCATCGTCGGGTGTCGGTCGCGTTATCGATCGGGCCGCACGCAGGCAGCGCCGCGACGGCCAAGGCTATCAGAGCAAGTCTCCGGTACATGGACTTCCCTTTCTTGTGGTCCGCAACGTCAATGAGGAGGACCTCGTCGAAGGTGTGGGGAGGACCCGGCCAGAGACATCCGAGAGAAGATCCGCGGATGGGTCCCGATCTCCATATCCGTCCTCCGCGCGACTGACGATCGTGTCCCGGCAGGCCACTTTTGTCCTCATCCGCGCGCTGGCATTCCCGGCTACCACGAGTGCGGCAGTGGGACTGTCCGCGGGGTTCAACAGCCGTGGATGGTGGGCCCGGTCTGGGTGGTGTCGAGGGAGAGGTGAGGTATGCGGCTGGTGGCGGGCTGACGCCCGCCGAGCAGATACGGCGGGAGCGGGTCCGGCTGGCTGCCGCTGACCGATTCGCCCCGGGGTGTGAGCCAGGCGGAGGTGGCACGGAGTTCCATGTGACAGGCGCCGATCAACGTCGTCGGCGGTAGCGTGGCCGCGAGCCAAGGCGGCGACGCGGCCCGCGGCCACGGCGAGAAGGGTGGGGAGCCGGTGACGCCCAGATCGGCGGCGCGGCGGAATTCGGCTTCAGCCGCTGCCTGCGCCTGAGGTGCCTCGAAGGCGGCCACGACCGCGTCGCCGTCCACGCCGGCCACCTTCCGGTAGGTGCCCGCGTCCGACAGGCTCAGACCGTCGACGTAAATGGCGTGCTGCAACGCGATGGCCAGTTCCACAGCACGGTGGGGGCGACCCGGCGCAGGGCGGCCACGCCGCGGGCGGCTGCCTCGGAGTCCATCACGAACGAGCCGTCCGCGATCAGCAGCTCGTACGCCTCACCGAACGGCGCGCCGGTCATCTCGGCGATCTGGGCGTTTGCGCCCCGGACGTAGCCGAACGCGCGAATCGGCACCCGGCGCGAACCTGTGAACAGGCCCCCGGAGACCACCTCCACCGGCAGCGCCGGATGGCGGGGAGACGACCTCGCGCAACGTTCCGGAGAACCCGTGCGACCAGCCACAGTAGGCATCGAAGACGTAGATCAGCTGCATCAGAGACCTTAGGAGGGGTGGTACGCGCCCGCCCAGCGCAAGCGCCTCCTCCGACAGAACAGTATCTGACTGGTCAGGTATTCCGCCAGGGTGGTCACATCCGCCGCTCAGGCCCCACCGCGCCGCCGGCCGCCGCGGGCTGCGGTTCAGGGCAATCGGGGCAGTATGTCCCTCGCCGCGTGGCTCAGGATGCGCAGATCCTCGGCAAACCGTTCCCGGTCCTCGGCCGGCACGGGTTCCAGGAAGTAGCGGCGGATGTTCCCGACGTGCACCCGGGCGGCGTGCACCGTCGCCTCCTCGCCCCGCGGGGTCAGCCGCACCAGTCGGCCGCGCCGGTCTGCGGGGTCTTCGGCCCGCTCGACCAGCCCGGCGGCCTCCATACGGTCCACCAGGCGCGTCGCACCGCCCGTGGTCAGTACCTGCTCCTGCGCGATGGCCCGCATCGACAACCMGGGCTCTCCCGCCCGCCCCAGGATCAGCAGCACCTCGAACATGAGATGACTGATCCCGCACTCCTCCTCCAACACCCGCCCCAGGATGTACTCCAGCCGGTTGGCCGCCCCCTGCAACCGCCCAAAAGCAAGCACCAACTCGTCGTTGGCGGCCTGCCTCGCCGTCGAGATCTCCGCCTGCTCACCCACAACGTCACCCCACTCCCCACCCCGCAAGGCCCCACCCGACCGGCCTGCCCAGATCGGAACGCCGTCATCATCGTGAGCCCATCGTTGATGATCGCCGAAGGGAGCGCGGGTTAAGATCGCGATGGGTAGCTGTCCGTAGCGTATCCGGGGAGATCCCCAGCTGTCCCCCGATCCGCTGGCACACGCCCTTCGCGCTCGTCCCCGGCTCGGCCCTGGCGTCCAGCACCAGCCGGATCGCCCGCTCTCGCAGCTCATCGGGGCACTTCGAGGTTGTCTCACGCGGCAAGCCTCTTCCAGCAGATCAGTGTGGCCGCGAGCGTGAGGAACGCGAGGAAGTTGCGGCCGTTGGTCTCGTAGCGGATCGTCAGGCGGCGGTAGCCGCCGAGCCAGGCGGATGGGTCGGCCGCGCAGCGAGGTGCCAGCGTGGGCTGATCCTTTTCCGCGCGGCCTCCCGCCGAGCCGGACTTGATGGTTTCCCGATCATCGGCTCACCGGTGACTACTGGGTGAGCGGTATGGCTGGCTGCCTGGTGTGGATCTGGCCGTGGCAGGAAGCGCAGAGCACAAGGGTTATTCGCCTCCGGTTTGCCATGGTCGCTGCCCACCGGGGCTGTGCGGGTCCGGATGTTCCAAGGTCTTTTAGGGTGCGGACGTGGTGGACCTCGACCTCGCCCGCCCGCTGGCAGACCTCGCAGATTTCCGCGAGGAGCCGTGTGATGAGCTCCTTGTGCGGATGGTCGACCCGGATCGGTTGGCGGTCGTTGACCGTCGCCGATCGCTGCCGGTGGAGAGGGGCAAGCCCCGACGCCGGTGGCGATCTTGAGGCCGACGGGGCCGGACAGACGGCGCCAGCATCCCCGGGCTGGCCAGTAGCCAGGTCGACCTCTTGCAGATCTCGAGCGTGTTGTATACAACAAGAACCAATGTATACAAGATGTCGACGAACTTCATGGAGGGACCGATGACGCTGTCCACGGCGCCGACAGCGGGGACTACCGCCTTGGTGGTCCTGGACTTCACCCAGTACATCGTCGAGCGCTTCTGCCATGACCCCACGGTCGTGGATCGGGCCGGCCACGCAGTGGGCCTGGCCCGCCAGCTGGGCGTACCCGTCGTTCATGTGGTGCCGAAGCCGATGCGCGACGACATCCACCCGTCGGTGGCACCCGTGGAAGGCGAGTACGTGCTGGGCAAGACCACCATCGGCGCCTTCGCCGGCACCGGTCTCCACGACCTTCTACGACAGTCGGGGATCAGTCACCTCATCGTCGCGGGCGTGGCAACCGGGGGGACGGTGCTGTCCACCACCCGGTGGGCCGTCGACGTCGGCTACCGAGTCACCGTCTGCTCCGACGCGTGCGACGACCCCGAGCCAGGGGCGCACGCCGCGCTTGTCGACGCCGGTGTGTTCCCCAACAGCTGGCTCGGGCTGTGGCGGATCGCGACCGTGCTGCCCACCGCCGAGATCGCCGAACTGAAGTAGAGGAGACGCCCAGCATGCAGGTCCCTGCCCGAAAGCCTCTCGACCGGCCAGGCAGGTCGGCATGATGACCCAGGCGGAACGTGAAGCGGCCTACCAACGCGTGCGCCGCGAACTCGGCATCGACCGGATTGGAACCTCCCCGGACGCACCGCCGTTACCTCCCCGCCGGCGCGGCGGGCACCTTCGACCCGCGACAGCGCTCCCCATCGAGGCCGAAATACGCGGTGCCCAACTCTATGAATACGAGATCTGGGGCCGCCCCGGCCTCGAGCTGAAAGCCCGCTGCTTCATCACGATGGCCGCCCTGACCGCCCTCGGCCGCTCCGACCAGCTCTACCGCCACATCAACAGCGCGGTGAACATCGGCATCACCCCAGAACAGATCCACGAAGCCCTCCTGCATGCCGGCGTCTATGCCGGCCTGTCCGCCTGGGAGAACGCCGCCGACGTCGCGGGCGAGGTCTTCGTCGCGCGCGGGATCCTCCCCGCCGGCAACGCCACCCCGGGCGAACCGAAACCGCCGATGGATGACACCGAGCGGCGGGCCGCCAGAACCCGGATTGTCGCCATCCTCGGCGTCGGGCGCATCGGTCACGGCGAGAACGCTCCGCTCCTCACACAGCTGCCCGGCGTCCCCTTCCCCGCGGCAAGGCCCGGCCGCCTCCCCGTCGAACAGGACCTCGCCTGGATCACCGCCGACTACGGCTATGGCGAAGTGTGGGGCCGGCCTGGACTGGAGCTGCCCACCCGGAGCTTCATCACGATGGCCGTCCTTCAGGTTCTCGTGGAAAACGACGAGCTGCACATCCACGTCAATAACGCGCTCAATCTCGGGATCACGCCCGACCAGATCTACGAAGTGATCGCCCACACCGGCGTCTACGCCGGCGGATCGGGATGGCACAACGCCACCAACGTCGCCCGACACGCCATCCTTCAACGCACCGCCACCCAAGAAGGCAGATGAGTATGACGACCATGGACAAGCTCGACGGACGCGGCGCGGTGGTCGTCGGGGGCGGCAGCGGGATCGGGCGCGGGATCGCCTTGGGTCTCGCCGGTGAGGGCATGCGGGTCCTCGTCGCCGACATTGACCCCGAGAACGCGAGGGCGGTACGCGACGATATCGCGGGGCGCGGCGGCGACGCGCTTTCCGCGCGCGTGGACGCGACCGATCGCGATTCGTTGGCGACGCTGGCCGCCGGGGCGGCGGATGATCTGGGCGACGTCCACGTCCTCGTGAACACGGTCGGCGTCCACACCAGCGCTCCGGCCGCGGCGTCCAGCGAACAGGTGTGGGCGTGGTTCACCGAGTTCCACCTCACGGCCGCCGTACGCGTCGTCGACGCGTTCCTGCCACTTCTGCGTGCGCACGACGACGGGGCGCACATCGTCCTCACGTCATCGATGGCCGGCCTGGTGGCGCTGCCCACGGAGCAGACCGGCGGAACGGAAACCGGCGTGTACACCACGTTGAAGCACGCCGTGGTCGGATACGGCAACATGCTGCGGCACGAGCTGGCGTCCGACGGCATCGGAGTGTCGGTGCTGTGTCCCGGAGCGGTAGCGACCAACCTGGTCACGACCACGGCCCGGCACCGACCGGAGCGCTTCGGTGGACCGATGGCCGATCCGATGGCGGGTCGGGTACTGTCGCCGGGCGCGGTGCCGGGAATGCTGCCGATCGAGGCCGTGGGGCCGATTGTCGTGCGAGGCATTCGCGCGAACCGCGCCCACATCATCACCCATCCGGAGATGGGGGATGTGGTGCGGGCGCACCAGCAGCAGGTGCTGGAAGACTTCGCGTTCTTCGCGGAGAAGTGACTCGCCGCCCCACGTCGGCAGCCCCCACGACGGCAGCCGCGGCGTGGTCCTGGGCATGGTCGGCCCGCTGGCGTCGCCATCGCCAGCGGGCCGGTGTTCCCATCGCCAGCGGGCCGGTGTCCCGAGGCGGGTCGCCGGCATCCTGCTTTCAGCGCCCAGTCGATAGACGAGATCGAGGACAACGAAAGGTGACCTTCGTGAACGTCGGCGCCGTCTCCCCGGCACTGGACTACCGATGCGCGCCCTGGACCCGCGCCCAGGGCGTCGACCCGATCGGGTCCGCGCTGACCTGCGACACGTTCGTGCTCGTCGACATGCCACCACCCTGGCCCAGCGACATCGGCGCGATACCGGCCTTCGCCGACCTGCTGGGGCGGTGCCCGCCCCGCACCCGGCTGCTGGCGGTCAGACCGCACGCCGACGACGCGGACGTCCCCGGCGTGCGGGTGACGATCTGGCGCCGGACCGACTCGAGTCGGTTCGCCGGCACCGACCACGTCGTGCCCGCGGAACGCCTCGCCGGCCAGGTCGCCCGCCTGCTCGAGGCGCCGCGGTCGGATCCGGGTCACCTGCCCGCCCCCGCCGACGTGCTGCTGTGCGGGCACGGCGCGCGGGATCGCTGCTGCGCCCGGCTGGGAACGCGGCTGGCGCTGGACGTGGCGAGGACCTGGCCAGGCGTGCGTGTCCGCCGGTGCAGCCACACCGGCGGACACCGCTTCGCCCCGACCGGCTTCACCCTGCCGGACGGGCGGGCCTGGGGCTTCCTCGACGTCGACGCCATCGACGCGGTCGTGCGCCGGCTCGGGCCGCCTCCGCTGCGGCAGCACTACCGCGGTACCACCGCGCTGGACGCCTGGGGACAGGTCGCCGAGCGGGAGCTGTTCGAGCGGTTCGGCTGGGCCTGGCTGGACCACCAGCTGACCTCGTCACGCACCGACATCGCGCCGGGCGGCCGATCGGCGACCGTGGAACTGACCTGGCGCGGGCCGACCGGGCCGGGAACGGCGGACGCCACGATCGAGGTCGTCCGCGACGTCCCCACCCTCAGGTGCGGCGAGGCTCCCGAACTGGCGGAGAAGACGGCACCGGAGCTGGCCCTGCGGTCGATCAGTCTCAGGGGCACGGGGTGAACGCCCAGCCGAAATCCTGCGAGCGTCCCAGACACGTGCTCCACGGCGCCGGGCCCGGTTAGAGCGCTGGCGCCGGGCCCGGCGGCCGCGTACCTGAAGCTGGCTCAGGCGCCGGCGGATACGCCCGGCACCAGGTAAGAGACGATCTTCGTCTCGGTGTACTCCTCGATGCCTTCGACACCCCAGGAGCGGCCGAGGCCGCTCGACTTGTAACCGCCGAAGGGAATGTCTCCGTCGACGCAGCGGCCGCCGTTGATGCTGACCGTACCGCTACGGAAACGAGCGGCGAGCTTGATCGCGCGCTCGATGCTGCCGGACGACACCTCACCCGAAAGGCCATATTCGCTGTCATTAGCGATACGCACGGCGTCGTCCTCGTCCTCGTAGGGCATGACGACAAGCACAGGCCCGAAGATCTCCTCCCGGGCGATGGCCATGTCGTTGGTCACGTCGGCAAAGCAGGTGGGTTCGATGAAGAAGCCCCGCTTCGCCGCGCCGATCCGCCCGCCGGCGATCAGGGTAGCGCCCTCCTGCAGGCCKACATCGATATAAGCCTTGATGCGTTCCATCTGCCGCCGCGAGATGACCGGGCCCATGGGATCCCGGGGATCGTCATAGTGGCCCCACTTGCCGTCGTAGGCCGCATAGGTCGACTTCAGGATTTCGATCGCCTCGGCGTAGCGGTTCCTGGGCACAAGCAGACGCGAGCGTACCGTACAGCCCTGACCCGAATGGCCCGCGATGACGGAAGAAGCCACCTCGCCCGCAAAGTCCTCCACGTCATCGAGGATGATCTTGGCGGACTTGCCGCCGAGTTCGAGCAGCACACGCTTCAGCGTCGATGCGCCCTTTTCCATGATCCGCTTTCCGACCGCCGACGAGCCGGTGAAGGCGATGAGATCGACGCGGGGATCAGTGACCAGCAGTTCACCCAGGGCGGGATCGCTGCCGGTCACGACGTTCAGCACGCCAGCCGGAAAGCCCGCCTCGGCTGCCATCTCGCCCCAGATCGCCCCGAGAGCAGGCGTGTCGGGGGCGGGCTTCAGCACAACCGTGCAGCCCGACAGCAAGGCCGAAACAACCTTTTCGATGTTGACGTAGAAGGGTACGTTGAACGGTGTGATTGCTCCAACCACACCTGCTGCCTCGCGCATCTGAATGCGGTGGCTGACACGTCCCTCCGGGCCGCGTCTGCCGCGATCTTCCGTCCAGCGGACCTTGGCGAACGCGTCGATGAGGTCCTGGTAGCCCGCGAGCGACTGGAGGATCTGGACGTTTCTGGCGATGAAGAGGGTCGACCCTGCTTCGTCACGGGCAATCTGGACTAAGCGGTCCGTGTTGGCGCGGAACAGGTCGTAGAGTTTCGTCACCAGTTCCAGGCGCTTGGCATGATTGGTTGACCAGTCGGTGGTGTCAAAGGCCCGGCGCGCGGCCGAGACGGCATCGCCGACATCCTCGGCGGAGGCATCGGCAGATTTGCCTACGACCTCTCCGGTCCAAGGGCTGATATTGTCATAGGTACGGCCCCCGGCGGCGCCTCGCAGTTCACCGTCGATATAGAGGCTCGTTTCGCCGACACTGAGCTTCGACTCGGTGACCGTCGCCATATCCTTGTCCTTTCCCTACCGGTTTGCGGCGTTGTCTCCAGCCTCCCACACTCCGGGCAGCGAGACTGGGTCTGATCCAAGCAAGGCGCCCCATACCCGCCCGCGGCGCTTTGGCGGATTGATGTCCGACCCGATAGCGGCGTCCGCTTCCGCCGGACGCGCTGCCGCCGGGCATGATGCCGAAGGTCGAGCCGCGCGGCCGCCTCGACCGGACGGCAGGCCGTCCGGCTGTCAGGCAAGCTTCGCCGACCACCCGCCATCCACCGGTATGATCACGCCGGTCAGGAACGAGGCTCGGTCGGAGGCGAGGAACGCCGCGACCTCGGCGAGCTCCTGCGGGTGACCGGCTCGGTTCAGCGCCGCCTTCGAGCTCATCTCGCGCAGCAGGTCCGGTCCCATGGTCATGATCTCTGTGAAGGTGAAGCCGGGTGCGATGGCGTTCGCCCTGATGCCCCGGGGACCGTACTCGACGGCGACGGACTTGGTGAGGGCGTGGACGCCGGACTTGGCGGCCGCGTACATGAACGACGTGCGGCTCTGGACGTTGATCGCGGAGACCGACGAGACGTTGACGAACGCGCCGCCGCCGCCCTCGAGCATGGCCGGAATCGCATGTTGCGTGACGAGGAGGACGCCCCGCAGGTTGACGGCGGTCATCTTGTCGAACTCGTCGACCGTCAGCACCTCAGGGGGCCGGCGCCCGTGTGTGCCGGCCACGTTGAGCACCGCGTCCACACGGCCGAACTCCCGCAGCGCGGCCTGGAACATCGCCGCCACGTCGGCGTCCTTCGACACGTCGCAGTGGACGGGAAGCACGCCTTCCCCGACCTCGGCAGCGGTGTCCTTCTCCGCGCCGCTGATGTCGGCGGCCACCACCTTGGCCCCTTCTCGCACGAAGACCTTCGCCGACGCCTTCGCGATCCCCGAACCCGCACCGGTGATCACCGCTACTTTGCCGTCGAGGATGCCCATGGCTAAACCTCACCTCCCGGCAGGCCTAGCATCTCGCGGGCCTCCGCCGCCGTGGCAACCTCCCGGCCCATGCTCCGCGCCATCTCGACGACACGGGCGACGAGCTCGGCATTCGTGGGGAGGCCGAGCTCGGGGTACGAGTGGTCGGCGACGCCGATGGCGACGTGGCCGCCGGCCTCGATCGCGCCGGCGAGCACCGGGAACGCGTTGCCGCCGATCACACTCGTGAGCCATTGCCAGTTCGCCCGGGGCGGAACGAAGTCGAGCAGCGCGTGCAGACCTCTGATCGTGGCCGGATGTCCGTAGCTGACGAACGGGTCCGCGAACACCGTCAGCTCGCAAAACAGCGGCTCCTGGTACAGGCCCATCTCGAGAAACGCCTCGGTGAGCCGCACCCCGGCGATGTTCCACATCATCGGCACCGGACGCACCCCGACGGCGCTCACGGTCTCACAGAGGTCGGTGAGCATCTTCGTGGTGTTCAGGTAGACCCGGTCAACGCTGGCGAATTCTCTGCGTCTCGAGTCGTACCGGTCCAGGTTCGTGGTCAGCATGTCGACCGGGATGCCGTCGGGTCTGGTCGCCGGATCTTTCGCCATCTCGAGGATGTGTGCCACCCGCTCTTCGACGGTGGGCAACATGCTCGCGCCCAGCGTCGGAAACGTGATGAGATCGCTCTCCTGCTTGATCCGCCGCACCACGTCCGCGTACAGGTCCACCTCCGAGGACTGGGCGCCCGTTTCGGGGTCCCGGGCGTGGTAGTGCACGACGGACGCACCCCGCCGCCAGCACTCGATCGCCTGGTCGGCGATCTCCTCAGGGCTGTAGGGAACGTGTGGGCTGATATCTCTCGGCGTTCCCTCGTTGATCCGGACCTCGATGATGAGCTTCTGCTTTGTCATATGCATCTCCAGGTCGCCACGCCGGCTGGCGTCACATCGGCCGGCCTTGTGGTCGAAGCCATAAGTGGAACCCGAAATCGGCGCCGCCAGGGTGAAGTGGAAGGCGACGTTTCGATGCTTTACCAGCCACTCCTCGCCCCCGGTCGTCATGGCATGTCATGCCGTGTCCTCCAACGGCACGGACGGCGCTTCGTTGTGCTCTACATCCCGGCGAGACGGCTCGCGCGAGCCGCTCCTGACCCGCCTCGGGTTCATGGCCGCGGGCAGGCGAGGGCGGGAGAAGGCATACCAGAGGTCCAGCGCCGCAGGAGCCGCCGAAGTACTCGGAACGCGGTCAGGCCGCCGGGGGATCGCCGCTGATGGTGATGCGGCGCAGGATTCGCCGTTCCGTGTAGTCGGCGATCGCGCGATGTTGCGTTACCCGCTCCTCCCACACGGCGATCATGTTCGGCCGCCACCGCAGGCGCACGTGGAACTCCGGCGTGTTGACGTGTTCGTACAGCATCCGCAGGAGCGCCTCGTTCTCGCGCTCACTCACCCCGACGAGCCGCTCGGTGTAGACCGAGTTGACGTAGAGAGCCCTGCGCCGGGTCACCGGATCGGTGATGACGACGGGATGCACGTGGCGTTCCCCTTCGCCGAAGGCACGCCCGCCGTCGCCGTGGGACCGCGCCACCGCGGCGGTGCTGTGCACGGCCTCCATGCCATCGAGCAACCGCTGGTAGCGGGACGAAAGGGCGTCGAACGCCGCGGTCATGCTCGACCACATCGTGTCCCCGCCGAAGGACGGAACCTGGACCGGAGACAGGAGCGCCGCTAGGGGTGGCCTCTCCTGCGAGCTCCCGTCCGTGTGCCAGGAACTCGTCCGAAGTCGTACCGCGTCGGCGCCCTCCTCGGTCACAAACTGCCCCGGGCCTTTCCCGTAAGGGTAGACGTAGAGCTCACCGAAGGCTGTGGCGAATKACGAGAAGGTCTCCTCGCCGATGTCCGAATCAGAATAGAAGAACAGTACGCCGTGCTCAGGTAACAGCCGCCGCAGTGCCGATGTCACATCGTCGTCGTGGGAGACATGAACATCCACCCCATGAACGATCGCACCGATGGTCCCCGTCACCTTTTCCAGCCTGATACCGCCGACTGCCGAGAGCTCCTCAGCGGGCGCTGTTTCAACACCCATGATGTCAACCTCTCTGGTTGAACGTTGTCGAGATACATACGGACGGCCGCGATGGCCTCTCCGGGCGCCGGGGCATCCGCCCGGTACTGCTCACGTGCTCACACGGGTGGGGATCACCTGGACTCCAGCCTCGGCATTGCATTCAAAGCGGATCAGTGTGTACAAGAAGCAGTCGGCGCCGCGCGGGCCGTCTCGGGGTGAATCGCGCCCGCGAAGGGACCACCCCCGGGCAGGCCCCGCCGGCCGGGACGAGCTTCGCCGTCAACCCGGGCGGCGTCTCCTGCCCGCGCGGTGCCTATTCGGATGTGCTGGCGGCTTCGAACCGCGCGTGGACCGCGCGCCGCCATCCCATCGAGGCGTAGATGGCGTCGATGTTGTCCGCCGCCGCCGTCGCCGCACGCACGGGGTCGCGGTCGGCAATGGCGTCGACGATCTCGCGCATGACCTTCGCCCGAAGGGATCGCATCTCCCGTGGCGTGCTGCTGACGAGCTCGATCGACGTGGCCCATTCGATCTTGTAGCGCACGACGTGCATCAGCGCGATCAACGTGCTGTTCTGGGACGCCACGGTCAGGTGCTCATAGAACCGTCCCTTCATGCTGCGGGTGTCCTCGTAGCGCYGCTCGCGGGCCGCTCGGGCACCCTCGTCGAGGAGCCGACGGAACGTCTCCAGGTGCTCGGGGCTGCACCGCATGGCCGCCTGCGCCGCGGCCAGCGGCTCCAGGACCGCCCGCACGTCGAGCAGGTCGTGGGCGGCCTCGGCGTCCATGGTGGCCACGTAGGTGCCGCCGTAGCGTTCGGATCGGACGAACCCCTCGGCCGCCAGCGCACGCAGCGCTTCCCGCATCGGGATCCGCGACACGCCAAGCTCGGCCGCGAGCCGCTCCTCCCACAAGCGTTGACTGGGCTCGAGCTCGCCGCGGATGATGCGCCCGCGGACGTCATCGACAAGCTCCTGCACGTTGCGCCGCGAGGGCGAACTGGTCGTCGTTGTCGACTGTGTCATTCCGTTGCCCATGCCTGTCCTGAACGCTGCTCCAACAGTTCACCGCAGCCCATCATGCCGGCCGCAGTCCGTCGCGTGGCGACTCGCCGGGGAGGTGGCGACGCGGGCGAGGTCCGAACAGTTCAGGCGAGGTTGAACACCCTTACGGCGTTGCCGGCCAGGATGGCCTGCTTGCGGTCGTCGTCAAGGCTTCGGGTCAGCTCAGCTGCGTACTGCTGGGTCTTCGGGAACAGGGTGGTGCTGTGCGGGTAGTCGGTGGAGAACATGGCCGCCGACGCCACGAGCGGATCACGCCCCGCGTCCTCGAAGCCGACGAAGTCGTCGAGCACGCTGACGAACAGGTTCTTGCCGACGAACTCGCTGGGCGGGGTGTGTAGCGGTGGGTTCGCCCAGTGCCGCTGGCGCTCGAACTCCTGTTCCATCATCTGGATCCAGAACCGCAGCCATCCGAGATTCACCTCGGCATCGACGAACTTCAAGCGGGGGTGCCGTTCGAACAGCCCAGTGAAAGTCAGCTGGGTGAACGGCCCGACGGCGGTGAAGAACCGCTGCACGACACCGGAGAGGTTGATGCCCGCGGCGGCGTCCGGACTCGGGGTGGCCAGCGTCGGGGGCTCCTTCCCACCCATGGTCCGGTGGATGCACACCGCCACCGGCGCCTGCTCCGCCGCCGTCCAGAAAGGCTCGTAGTAGCTGTCGTAGTACGGAGTCTCGCTCCAGTAGGGGATGAACACGCCCTTGGCACCCTTGGCGACCACCCGCTCCAACTCGGCCAGCAGGACGTCCAGCCCGTCGTCCACGGGCAGGAGCGGCAGACCGATCAGCCGCCGGGGATTCACCGCGCAGAACTCATCCAGAAGCCAGTCGTTGTACGCGCGCAAGATCGCGAGACCGAACGGACGGTCGTCGAGCACGTACCCCGTGAGCGAGGCCATGGGGTAGATAGTGGCGGCGTCGACGCCGTCGGTGTCCATGTCCTTCAGGTGGGCGGTGCCGTCGTAGTTGCCCGGCAGGATCTCCTCCACCGTGAGGCCGCTGGCCTTGTAGTCCTCGTATGGGCGGCCGGCCACGGCGTTCAACCCGAACGTCTTCACCGGCGGCTTGCCGTCGAAACTCCAGCCGTCACCGCCGTCCGCGCCGCGCAGAATACGCGGCGCCCGGTCGCGGTACTCCTTGGGCAGATAGGTCGTGAACGTGTGCGGCGGCTCGATGATGTGGTTGTCGGCGGAGATGACCTTGTATTCCACGGCGAGTACCCCTTTCAGATGATGGCGCCCTGTTCCTTGAGAGCGGCGAGGTCGTCCCATGAGTAGCCGTACGCCAGCAGGACCTCCTCGGTGTGCTGGCCGTGCTCGGGTGCGCGGCGCGCCGCCGCGAGCGGCTGTCCGTCAAACTGCGCCGGCGACGCCACGGCCGACAGCGGCGGGCCTGGCTCCTCCCCCGGCAGGAGGTAGTTGTTGGCGAGCGCCTGCGGGTCACATACGGCTTCGGCGGGGGTCTGGAGCACATCCCACACCCCGTCGAAAGTGCCCAACGCCGCCCGCCACTCATCCAGCGTGCGGGACGCGAACACCTCGTCCAGCAAGCCGATCAACTCGCTGTTGTGCGTCATGCGGGCATGAAAGTCCGCGAATCGCGGGTCGTCGGCCAGCTCCGGCCGGCCAATGTGCTGGCAGAAGCCGCGCCAGTGCGGGTCCGGCTGTATGACGACCATCGACAGCCAGCGGCCGTCCTTCGTCCGGTAGCTGTTCGACAGCGGATTGCGGACCAGCCCGCGGTCGACCCGCCGCATCAACGAGCCCTCTGGTCCGGCGTTGGCCTCCGTCATGAGGACGGTGGCGTTCATCCACATGCCGCCGGCAAGCAGCGAGATGTCGACCTCCGAAGCCACGCCCGTGCGCGCCCGCTTGTAGAGAGCGGCGGCGATGGCGCCAGCGCCAGACAGCCCGCCCACGCAGTCACCGATACCACCAGGCGGATGGGTCGGCTGGTAGGCATCCGGCTCGGTGAGAAACTGGGCGATACCGACCCGGGCCCACGCCACCGCGGCGTCGAAGCCARGGGTCTCGGCCTCCGGGCCACGAGGCCCGTAGCCGCTGGCCCGCACATAAATGATCGAGGGGTTCGCCGCCCGGATGTCGGCGACGTCGATGCCGAGCCGCCCGCGCGAACCAGGCAGCAGGCTGGTGACGAACACGTCGGCCTCGGCGACCAGCCGCATCAGCACCTCGCGCCCGGCCGGCGTCGACAGATCGACGGCCACGCTGCGCTTGCCCCGGTTGGCGAGCTCGATCGTCGGGTTGACCGGACCGGTGTGGAAGAAGCCGCGGTAGGGATCACCCCCGTTCGTCGTCGGCTCGACCTTGACGACGTCGGCGCCCCAGTCCGCGAGGATTGCCCCGCACGACGGAGCGAACAGCCATGCCGCCACCTCAATTACCCTGACCCCTGCTAACAGGTCGTACGCGAGCTTGTCGGCCACCGCCTCGCCCTCGCATCCTCGTCGATCGCCTCACGGGCGCCCTACTTGTAGGGACTTGTATACAACAAGAACCCGGCACTTGTATACAACAATCCGTCAATCGGTCGCGGTGGGAGCGATGGACAGCCCGCGAGACGCGGTGCATGGCGCTCACCCGCGAGAGCTCCGAAGGACCCCGCCGAGCCACCGCGGAGCCTGGGAAGGTCAGGGCACGAGCGCCGCGTATGACGGGTCGTTCCGGTCCCGGGAACCAAGACCGAGAGGCGGCTTCATGAGGTCGCCCGGAGGGATGACGCGGGTCAGCTCGACGATCACAAGCCGGTGTGCGATCTTCCACCCGCCCGCGCGGCGTTCGAAGCGGTCGACGTATCGCCCGAGCGCGACGACGAGGCGATCGCCGCCCTCGGTCTCAGCGCTCTGCCACACGGTGAAGTACGTCTCGCAGCCGGCAGTCCCATCGCCGTGAAAGGTGATGAGCTGATTCGTGATGTGGTTCATCGCGACTTTCGCCGAGCGGACGAGGTCCACGATGCCTTGCCCGACGGTTTCGCCCGTGAAGCGCTGGCGGCCATGGATGTCGATCGCGTCGGGGTGATACGCCGAGCTGATGAGATCCGGGTCGCACCGGTCCACGCCCCGGCAGTACCGCAGAATCGCCTCGCGAATCGCCTGCTTGTCGAGCAGCTGCTGGATCGCTGCCTGCTCGCAGCTCGCGCTCTGTGTCATCGCACCTTCCTCGACGTCTCCATTCCTCCATTTCGGGCAGTCCGACGTCCTGCCTCACAGTGGCCCAGCCGGGGGAATCGGCACGGTCTCCTGACGTCGAACGCCCTTTTTCCGTACGGTGACGTCGCCGGTTGCCCGCGCCCGGCAGGCCAGTCGTAGCCGGGCGAGATCACGGCGATCAGCCCCGGGAAGCCGGTTCTCGAGGGCGTGCCGCTCCTCTTCGTCGGCGGGGGTGAGGTGCTCGTCGCCGGCGAGCACCTCGAGATGACACACCGTGCACGTCGCCTGGCCATAACAGGTTGTCGGCCAGTGGTACCCGAGACGCCAGGCGGCTTCGATGATCGTCTCACCGGGCTCAAGCTCGAGGTCGGCCCCGACGGGGTCGACGTGCACCACCGGTGCCCGCCCGTGCCGGCCGCGCTGTTCGGTCACCGGGCGACGCTGTCTCCGGAGGCGACGAGCGCGGCGTGTTTCATGCCGATGTAGGAGAACACGAAGCTGCCGCCGATGCTCGCGCCGGCGCCGGGGTAGGTGCGGCCCATCACCGAGGCGGTGCAGTTGCCGGCGGCGTAGAGGCCGGGGATGGGGTCGTGGTTGGCGTCGAGGACGCGGGCGTGCTCGTCGCACAGCAGGCCGCCGCTGGTGCCCACGTCGCTGGGATAGATCTCGACGGCGTAGAACGGCGGCTTGGCGAGGGGTCCGAGCGAGGCGTTCGGCTTGCTGCCGTAATCGCCCTGGTAGCGCTCGTGGGCGCCGTCGCCGCGGTGGAAGTCCGGGTCATTGCCCTGCTCCGCGTACGTGTTGAACCGCTTCACCGTGACCGTCAGCCCGGCGGGGTCGATGCCGCAGGCCTCGGCGAGCTGTTCGATCGTGTCGGCCTTCTTCAGGTAGCCGCTGGTGAGCCACTCGTCGGGGGTCTTCGCACGGAAGGCGAACAGGTAGCGGGCGCGGTGGCGGGAGTCGATGATGAGCCAACTGGGGATGGAGCCGCCGTCGGTGTTGTGGGCGTACATCTGCCGCCCGGCCTCCATGTAGGAGACTGCCTCGTTGAAGTACCGTTTGCCGCCCTTGTCGACGATGATCGAGCCGGGTTTGCCGCGCTCGCCGTTGTGCATGCTCGGCCGGCCGCTGGGCTGCATGGAGGCCGGGATCCACAGTGCCTCGTCCATGAGGTCGACGGCGGCGCCGTGGTGGATGGCGGCCTCGATCGCTTCGCCGGTGTCGCCTGGGTTGGCGATGGTCCACGAGGCGTCGTTCGGTTGCTTCGAGTATTTCTGTCTCATCTGCGCGTTGCGGGCGAAGCCGCCCGAGCTGAGCAGCACGGCGCGGCGGGCGTGGATCCGCACGGTCTGCCCGTCCCGGTGGGCCACCACGCCGGCCACCCGGCCATCCTCCATGATGAGGTCGACCAGGCTGGTGCTCGTCCGCACCGATGCCCCGGCCGCGAGGGCGGCTTTCAGGGTCTGGGCGATCAGCGCCGCGCCGTTGGCCAGGCGGGCCTGGCGCCGCAGCCGGCCGACAGCTGTCCGTGTGCCGACGCGTGCGGCGGTGCGCATGGCCCTGGGCCTCCGTTTGACCATCGACAGCGTGGCCGCCTCGCGGGTCATCACGACGATTCCCATCGCGACCGTCATGCCCGGCATCAGCTTCTCGAGCCACGGCCCGAGTTCCTTGCCGTTGGTCACGGCGGGTTCGATGGAGCGCCCGCGGGCGTTGCCACCACGGATACCCGCCATCTGTGCGTAGTAGTCGCTGTAGCCTTCGCACCGTTCGAACCGCAGCCCCCGCTCCCGCAGGAAGCGGACCATGTTCGCGCCCTCGGTGATGTAGGCGAGCCGACGCTCGGGCGACGACGCGGGACCCACGTCGCCGACGACCGAGTCGAAGTACGCCAAGGCGTCCTCGAGGCTGTCGGGAACGCCCTCGTCCTGCATGAGCGGGTTGTTCGGCAGCCACAGGACGCCGCCCGACATGGCCGTCGAGCCGCCGAGCATCGGCTGCTTCTCTATCACCAGCGTTTCCAGCCCGCTCGCCGCCGCGGTCAGGGCGCCGGCCAGCCCGCCGCCCGATCCCACGACGACGACGTCGGTCGTGTACTCCGAGTCCGCCACGGTGAACCCCTCCGATGAAGTCGATGGTTGTGGAGTGGGCGCCTTCAGCCGGCGAGGTAGCGGTCGAGCTCGACGTGCATGTTGCTGATGATCGGCTCCCATTCCGTGGCCAGCCGATGCTGTCGGAAGCTCCGGGAATGCAGGCCGCGTTGCTGGCGCTCGATGTTGCTGAAGTCCTGGCGCGGGATCAGGCCCCAGTTCTCGGTGTCGTCGGCGGCGAAGCGGCCCTTCAGCTTCGGCCGGCCGGGCTCCTCGCCCTCCGGGTACATGGTCAACGACCACACCTCGAAGCGGCACCACTCGGGATCGTCATTGTGGGGACGGATCCGGTAGGACAGCGCGTTGCCGAACTGGGGGATCACGATGAAGTTGGGGAACAGGAACACCTCGCCGCCCCACATCCGCATGCCCTCCGGCGTCGGGCGCAGCGGTATGCCGGCGCCCTCGGCGTAGTCGAACAGCGCCTTGATGGCCGCGGTCGCGAAGTCCTCGCCGGGCGGGACCCGGTTGCGCATCCCCCGGAAGACATGCAGGTCGCGTTCCAGCGTCATCGCGTCCTGCCCTTCCCACAACGTCTGCGACCGCGACAGGAAAGCCTCCGCGCCCCGCCCCTKGGAGATGCCGCCCGCGGTCGGGTCGAACCGCCCCAGGAAGCGGCCGTGGCCGTTCTCGAGCGGGATGTACTCGACGTTGGAGTACGGGTAGTCCTCACCTTGGCCGAAGGTGAGCTGCGGATGCGTGGACATCACGTGGTAGCCCTCGTGGAAAGCCTCCTGGGCGGTCTTCCAGTTTGCGTTGAGGATGGTCTCCTTCCACCACCACACACGCATGTTCTCGGCGCCGACCGCGTCCAGCGCGTCCGCCGCCGGGGCGAGCGCCTCCCGTAGCGGGCGGGCACCCGGGTCCATGTTGACCCAGACGCAGGCCCCCCACTCCTCGACCTTGCATTCGACCAGCCGGATGTCGTCCGGGCGCAGAGACTCCGGCGCGAACCCGTCGGCGCCGTACACGAAGGAGTTGGTGCCGTCGAGGTTCCAGCGCCAGCCGTGGAACGGGCACACGATCTGCCCGCCAGGCAGCCGCCCGGAACCCTTGCACAGCTGGGTCGCCCGATGACGGCACGCGTTGTGGAACGCCTTGACCGACCCGTCAGGCTGACGCACCACCAGAATCGACTGGTCGCAGATCTCGTACTCGACGAAGTCCCCGGGCCGGGGGATCTCCTCGGCCCGGCACGCCATCTGCCAGACCCGCGGCCACAGGTGCTCCTTCTCCAGCTCGAAGAACTCCCGGTCGTAGTAGCGCTCGCGAGGCACGTGTAACCGGTCCCGCATCGCGTACGGCACATCGCGAGTGGCGACGGGTCGTCGATCGTCGGTGATGGCCATCGACAGCAATCTCCTTCCGCGTGGGCGTCAGCCCGATGTGCGGATAGTCCCGATCTCGGCCCCGATCTCGTAGACCGTCTCGACCTCACCGCTCCACTGGACGGTGCCGGACGCACCAGCGGCGACCTCGTTCTCGGCCTTGTCCGTGGCGATGACGAACAGCGGGGCGCCCTCGGTGACATGCCCTCCCTCGTCGACGAGCAGCTCCGTGAGCTCCGACTCCGAGATCGCCACCGATATCCGAGGGATACGGATCGTAAAGTCAGTCATGAACGCCTGCCTTAACCGTCGCGCCCCGCAGCGTCCGACCAACAGCCGCGACGATGCGCTCAGCGCTCGGATATATCTGGGACTCGAGCGCCGGTGCCGCCGGAGCCGGCACGAATCGGGCACCCACCCGCTCCACCGGCGCCGCCAACACGCCGAAAAGCTCGCTGTGCAGGATCGAGGCGATCTCCGCGCCAGGCCCCGCGAACTGGACGGCGTCGTGCACGACGACGGCCCGCCTCGTGCGGCCCACGGACTCGAGCATCGCCGGCACGTCAAGCGGGACCAGGGTGCGCAGGTCGAGCACCTCGGCGCTGATCCCCTCCTTCTCGAGCCTGGTGGCCGCCCCGAGCGCCTCGACCACTCCCCGGCCATAGCTGACCAACGTGACGTCAGTACCCGGCCGCTTCACCTCCGCCTGACCAAGCGGGATCGCGAACGCCGGATCGGTCGGGACCATCCCGCGCTGGCCGCGCAACCGGATCGTCTCGACAAACAGGCACGGGTCGTCATCGAAGATCGCCGACGTCAGCAGGCCCTTGCCGTCTCGCGGCGTCGAGGGCACGATCACCTTCAACCCCGGGATATGCATGAACCAAGCCTCCAACGACTGTGAATGCGTCGCCCCGGTCCCGATCCCGCCATACACCTGCGTACGCACCGTGATAGGCGAGCTCGTCCGCCCACCGGTCATGAACCGCAGCTTCGCCGCATGGTTGACGAGCTGATCGGCCGCGATCCCGATAAAATCCATAATCATAATCTCGGCGACGGKGCGGAACCCCTCCATCGCCGCGCCGATGGCCGCGCCCACGATCGCCGCCTCCGAGATCGGCGTATCCAGCACCCGGTCGACGCCGTACTTCGTCGACAGGCCTTTCGTCGGACCAGACGCCCCCGGATCGGCGATATCCTCGCCCAACAGGAAAACGCCCTCGTCACGCGCCAACGCCTGATCTAACGCCAGGTTCAACGCCTCGGTCATCGTCATCCGTCGTTCGTCCACGTCCACCTCTACACAGGTAGGTACCGGCCGGGGCGGCCGCTATGCCGGGCAGTTACGCGAGTCGGCATACACATCACGATCAAGCTCGTCCAAAGACGGGACCGGTGCCGCCAACACAGTGGCCACCGCCTCCTCGACCGCCGCGACGGCGGCCGCCTCGATGCCCGCGAGGTCCTGCTCATCGCAGATCCCGGCCGAGAGCTGCAGAGACCGGAACCGCGGGATGGGATCAGCCGCCATAGCGGCAGCCAACTGCTCGGCCGGGATATACGCCATCGGATCCCCGAAGTAGTGACCACGGAACCGAAACGTCACACACTCCAGCAGCGTCGGCCCGCCCCCGCCGCGCGCCCGCTCCACCGCCCCCGTCAACGCGGCGACAAGCGCAAGCGGATCGTTACCGTCCACGCGGATGCCCGGCATCCCATACCCAGCCGCCCGATCCGCGACGTGAGCAATCTTCATCGTGTGCTCAGTGGCCGTCATCTCGGCATACAGGTTGTTCTGGCACACCAGCACCAGCGGTAGGTCCCACAGCGCCGCCATGTTCGCGGCCTCATGGAACGAACMGGTGTTGGTCGCCCCGTCACCGAAGCTCGCGACGGCGACCCGATCGAGACCCTTGCGCCGTGCGGCCATCGCCAACCCCACCGCTACCGGTGGTCCGGCTCCCACGATCCCGGTCGACAGCATGACGCCAGACTCCGGGCGGGCGATGTGCATCGTCCCGCCCTTGCCCCGGCCTGCCCCCACCCGCCGGCCCAGCATCTCGCCGTAGATCTCCACCAGCGGCACACCCTTACCGATCAGGTCGTGCAACCCCCGATAGGTCGTGACCAGCTGGTCATCCGGCCGAAGACACACCCCCATTGCCGCGGCGATCGCCTCCTGCCCCCGTGACGGCCAGTACACGCACTGCAGCTCGCCCGACGCGATCCCCYTGCCCAACCGGTCGTCGRCCGCCTTCATCAGCACCATCAGCTCGTACAACCGGCGCTGCACGCYCGGCGACACGCCCGCGGTTCGATCCGTCTTCACATCCGTTCCCCTTCCCAACCCGGTCCGCGACGATGGCGGCGGCTCAGCGAGGGCCGGAGGGCCGATCGCCAGCGACAGCGAAGCGCTACATCACCTTTTGTATACAAGACCCGGGTTCTCATTTGTATACAACTCGGGGGAGATGCGCAAGGGATGGATCTGGCCGCCAGCGTCACCCGCGTCGGCACCGCCGGTGGATCACGCAAAGGATGAGGCCGGCAGGTCACGAGCATGACGTCGCCCATCGGCGCCGGCCTGGTCGTGAGGCAGCCCGATCAGGCCCTCCCCAGCCACGTTGATTCAGCGGTCGTTGGCGAAGAGGAAGGCCTGTGCGAGCGGGCCGCCGCCACCGGTGACCAGACCGACCTCCGCGTCCGCGACCTGACGGGCACCGGCCTGGCCGCGGAGCTGCAGGAAGGCCTCGTAGGCCAGGCCGAAGCCGAGGTAACGGCCTTCCGACAGCTGGCCGCCGGACGTGTTGAGCGGCAGCTCACCGTCAAGGGAGATCCGTTTGCCACCCTCGACGAACGGTCCCGACTCGCCCCGGCCGCAGAAGCCCAGCGCCTCCAGCCAGTACAGGACGAAGATGCTGAACCCGTCGTAGATGCCGGCGACGTCGACGTCCGCGGGCCGCAAGGAGGTGCGCGACCACATCTGCTGGGCCGCCGGCATCGCCGCCATGACGTCGAGGTCGGGCCAGAACTCCCAGCTGGAGGTCATGGGTCGCCCACCGCCCACGGCTTCGAAGTAGACGGGCCGGTCGACGTCACGGCGGTGGTCGACGTGAGAGATGACGAAGGCGATCGACCCGTCGGCCGGGACGTCGCAGTCGAAGACGCACAGCGGTTCACTGATCATCCGCCCCGCGAGGTAGTCCTCGATCGTCATCGGCTCACGGTAGATCGCGGTCGGATGGGCGGCGGCATGGCGCCGGTTGTTCACCGCGACCCAGCCGAGCTGGTCTCGGGTGGTGCCGTAGCGGTCGAAGTGGTGACGGGCCCACAGCGCGGCGAGCTGCGCGGGCGAGCCGACCCCGTAGGCGGACTTCCAGTCCGCGGCCGCTCCGGGCGCGGCCATCACGGCCGGGCGCCGGCCGGCGCCCTGCGCGGTCGCCTCGGTGACGGTGCGGTAGACCAGCACGTGGCGCGCGAGCCCGGCCGCTACCGCGTGCGCGGCGATGCCGAGGATGCCGGTGACGTTGGCGCCGTCGCCGCAGCCGAGAATCCACGACAGGTCCAGCCGCAGAAGCGAGTGCAGCTCGCCGACGCGGGGCCCGCCGAAGCCGAACGGGGCCTGGTAGTCGGGCCAGGACGCGAGACCGTCGATCTCGCGCGGAGTCAGGCCGGCGTCCGCGACGGCCTGGAGGCAGGCGTCCAGGGTCAGCTCGGTCGCGGACTGGTTGAGGCGTCTGCCGGTAGCCGACCTTCCGATGCCGGAGATGATCGCCTGGCGTTCGGCGGTCATGCGACCGGCCTGAACATGGGCACGAACACGTCACCTCGCCGCTCAAAGGTCACCTCGACCGGCATGCCGGTGGTGACCGCCTCGACGTCACAGCCGACCACGTTGGTCAACAGGCGCAGGTCCGGCTGCTCGGCCAGCACCACCCGAGCCACGACATAGGGCGGCTCATAGCCCGGCACCCACGGCCGACGCACCACCGTGTAGGACTCGACCGCCCCCCGCCCGGACACCGCCCGGTACGTGACCGCACGGGACCAGCAGTGCGGGCAGATAGGCGCCGGCGGATGAAACAACCGGTCGCACCMGGTGCAGGCCCTGATCAGAAGCTGCCCGCCGGCACCGCCGAGCCAGAAGTCACGGCTGCCATCGTCGACCACCGGCACCGGCCGGCCCTCAGCGGCAACCGGGCCGCCMGCGGGCTTCATGTGCGCCCGCCTCGCGCGCCACGCCCGCCCGGACCGCCGCGCGCCGATGCGGCGTCCTGGCTACCGCTCCCCCGCCATCTCAGGCTGGCCCTTCCCGGGCCGGGCCATCGCATGTGCGTCAGGTCGGCACCCACCGGGGACTTGTTCTCGCCACACCTGCGGATCGCGCTCACCAACTCGCCGGTCAAGGTCGATCCCCTCTTGCGCACGTCGACTTGCTTGTATACAACAACAAGAGTCGTATACAACACAAGGCCGACCTCGAGAGAGCCCGACGAGCCTGGCCAAGACGGCGTCGGCGCGGTCGGCCGCCTGGCCCTGGACGACCGGGCGCGACGGCCGCGGCGGTACCCCGCGGCAGCCCTGGCCGCACCGACGGAGGGGAATCCAGATGCCCGTGCTCGTCTTCAACGACCCGCCGTCCGACCTCGTGGCGGCGGGAGTCACGCGTTCACGGCTGGAGCCGGGCGGCAAGGACGGGCCGGGCGGAGTCGTCCAGGACTCGGACCAGCCCGGCGGCGGTGCGTGGACCCAGATGTGGTTCCTCGGACGGCCGGAGGACCCGTGGCGCATGTTGCTCCCCGACATCCGGATGGCGGCGAACCAGGTCTGGCCGCTGCACTGGCACGACTGCTGGACCGCGGTGGTCGTCCTCGACGGCAGCCTCCTCATGGGCGACTGGTGGATGGAACGCGGCGACGTGCTCATAGCCGCACCGGGCGTGGAGTACGGGCTGTTGATGAACGGTCCCAAGGGCTGCGAGCTGCTCGAGATCTTCGCCCGCGACGTCCTTTCCCCCGGCGGCTACGGGGAGGAATACCGCGACCACCCCGCACTCGTGTACCTCAAAGGTCTCGACACATCGGTCTTCGTCCCGCGGCCACCGGCCCTCGTGGAGAACGGACGCAGGCAGGTTGTTCCGGTTGACGGAACGCCCGGCCTGCAAAAAGGGCACCTCGACGGCAACGCATATTGGGACCTCGGTGACTCGACCGATCCCGAGCGTGGGATCGTCTTCGACCGCAGGCTCGCGGCCGGCGCGATGCTGCCACCCGCGGCCGTCGACGACTGGCGAGCCACGCTTGTCCTCGACGGCTCGATGACCGTCGGAGCTGTGGAATTCACCAAGGGCGACGTCCTGCTCGTCGAGCCCGCGGCGAAGGTACCCGCCATCACCGCCAGCGCCGGCGGCGTCCATCTCCTGGAGCTGGCGCGTACCGCCGCGGCCCTGACGCTCTGAGACCCGACCGACCGTGTCCGGCTCGCCCCACCACCTCGACTCAGGCAGCAGCAGGAAGGCGTGGCGTAGCCGGTGGCCGCCGCCTCCGAGTACCACCGCCGGGCACTGCTGCGATGTGRCTGTAGGAGACATGGAAGAAGCTGACGTCGACATCGTCATCGTGGGTGCGGGCATCCTGGGGATCAACCAGTTATATCGTGCGCGCCAAGACGGGTACTCCGTGCGACTGCTGGAACAGGRCGACGGGGTCGGCGGTACGTGGTACTGGAACCGTTACCCGGGGTGCCGTTTCGACTCGGAGAGCTACACCTACGGCTATCTCTTCTCCGCGGAGCTCTGGCGGGACTGGGAGTGGAGCGAGGAGTTCGCCRCACAACCCGAGACCGAGCGCTACCTCAACCACGTGGTCGACAGGTTCGACCTGCGCGACTCCATCCGGTTCGCCAGCTTGGTCGTCGCCGCCGACTGGGATGAGGAGTCGCGGACGTGGACGACCCGGACCGAGGATGGGCTCGTCGTTCGTTCGACCTACCTGATCAGCACGACCGGCGTGCTCTCGGTGCCGCTCTATCCGGAGGCGCCTGGTCGCGAGACGTTCGCGGGCGAGCAGTACCACACCGGACGGTGGCCCAAGGCGCCCGTGGACGTCGCGGGCAAGCGGGTGGCGGTGATCGGTACCGGCTCGAGCGGGGTGCAGGTCGCGCCGCTGATCGCCGACGAGGCCGTGTCGCTGACGATCTATCAGCGCACCCCCTCGTGGTGCACCCCGCTGAACAACCGCCCGATCTCCGCAGCGCGGCAGGCCGAGCTCAAGGGCAGCTTCGAGAAGATTCGCGACGCCCTGGCGGTGTCGTTCGCGGGATTCCTGCACGAGCGCTCCGACCGCAAGACCTTCGACGACTCGAAGGTCTTGCGCTGGGAGTTCTACGAGACCATCTGGAACAGTCCCGGATTCGCCAAGATGAGCAGCAACTACAAGGACATGCTGCTAGACCCGAAGGCCAACAAGGAGTGGTGCGAATTCCTCGAGGAGAAGATCCGCGGCATCGTGACCGACCAGTCGGTCGCTGACCGGCTCATTCCCGACCACGGTTACGGTGCGCTGCGGCCGCCCTTCGTCGCGGGCTTCTACGAGATGTTCAACAAGCCGAACGTCGAGCTGGTCTCGACCCGTGAGACGCCGTTCGTCCGAGTCACGCCGACCGGCATCGAGACGACGGACGGGGCGCGCGAGTTCGACTTCATCGTCTGGGCGACCGGCTTCGACTTCGGCACGGGCGCCATGCTGCGGATGGGCATCGACGGCGTCGACGGACTGTCCCTGAATGAGTACTGGGCCGAAGGCCCGCGGACCTTCCTCGGTCTCATGTGTCACCGGTTCCCGAACTTCTTCTTCCCGGGCGGCCCGCACGGCGCGGCGGGCAACAACCCGCGCTACGGCGGTGACCAGGTCGACTTCGTCGCCGACCTGTTGAACCACGCACGCGAGCACGGCAACAACCGCGTCGAAGTCCCGCTCGCGGACGAGGAGCAGTGGGCCGAGACGATGGCGAACGCGCTGCGGTACACCAGCTTCGTGGAGCATGGCCAGTACTACGGGACGAACGTGCCGGGCAAGCCCCGGCGGTTCCTGCTCAACCCGGCGGGCCGGCCGGCGCTGCTGCGACTGATAGCGAAGACCGTCGAGAGCGACTACGCGGGCTTCCTTGCCTGACCGGGATGGGAGCGCCTCGCGGCGGCCCCGGCTCGTCGAGCCGTCAGAGGAAGACCGGCTCGCAGCGCGCGAAGTGTTCGTGACGAGAGGAATGTCATGGCCCACCTCTTTCCGCGGGCTGACGGGCAGCCGTTGGCGTGAGCAGCTCGTAGGCCATCGACGGGCCCGGGTCCACCTGCTGAAGATCGGTCTCGGCCTCGACCAAAAAGTAGCTCGTGACTGGACAGGAGCGACCGACGATGGCGCGCATACCACCGATACCAAGGACTGAATGGCCGCCGGAGCTTACGGACTTTATTGCCAGCTACCGCTCGGCGGTTCGCGGCGACCGGCCGGAGGAAGGCCGCCAGGGCGGGTCCAACCTGTTCGGCACGCTGGCCCGCTACCCGCAGCTGGCCAGGGCGTTCCTCGCCTTCAACGGCCATCTGCTGTACGGGTCGGCGCTGTCGGCCCGGCAGCGGGAGCTTCTCATCCTGCGGGTCGCGTCGCTGCGGCGCTGCGACTACGAGTGGGCGCAGCACAGCATCCTCGGCAAGGCCGCCGGGCTGCAGCCCGCGGAGATCGACCGGATCGCCCAGCCGGCGGACATGTCGGGCTGGTCGGCCACCGAGCAGGCCCTGCTGAAGGCAGCCGACGAGCTGGTCACCCACGGCGCGATCAGCGGCGAGACCTGGAACTCGCTCGCCGGCGAGTTCGACGACCGGCAGCTCATGGACGTGGTGTTCACCGTGGGCACCTACGAGCTGGTGGCGATGGCGCTGCGCTCGTTCGGCGTGGAGCCCGAGGCCGACCTTGTCCCCCACCTCCCCGGCTCCTGGTGAGCGCCGCGGGAGACCGGCGGAGCACCTCGCCAGGACACGGCGCCGGAAGCCGGCGGGACATGCCATTCATCCGGCCCGGAGCGGTAATGCGCGAGCGCGAGGAGGCGGCGCGTTCTTCACACGGGTCGAGGAGGCCCCGGCCGCCAACAATCCCTGTCCATCATCACTCGGTCCACCGCGTCTCGGTGGTCCGCCACCAGGCCGCCGGCTGACCGACAGGAGGGGCGCCCATGAGCCCTGAACCAGACACGCTTGTTTCTTCACCCACCGTGTTGTCCATTGTGTCGRGACCGCCGTTAGCCACCGAGCCGGGGCTGGGGGTGCTCACGCTGCCTGGCTACCTGCGTGAGGTCTGCGGGCGTTTCGCCGAGCGCGAGGCGCTGGTCCTGCGCGCGGCCGGGGGCGCGGTCACTCGCTGGACCTACGCCGAGCTGTGGGAACGGGCGTTCGAGGTCGCGAGCGCGCTGCGCGCCTGCGGGGTGGGCCGGGACAGCCGGGTCGGTGTGTTGATGACCAACCGGCCGGAGTGGGTGGCGTCGGTGTTCGGCGTATCGCTCGCCGGTGGCGTGGCGGTGGCGTTGAGCACCTTTTCGACGCCGAGCGAGCTCGAGTACCTGCTGCGGGCCTCCAGCGTCGGCGTGCTGCTGGTCGAGCGGGACGTGCTGACGAAGGACTTCGTCGACATGCTGACCGAGCTCGAGCCGGAGATCGTCAAGGCGGCGCCTGGTGAGCTGCAGTCGGCGAAGTTCCCGTTCCTGCGCCGGCTCGTCGCCCTCGGCCAGGGCGCGTCCGGCGGTGCGGTCGAACCGTGGGAGGCGTTCCTCACGCGCGGGCACCGCGAGCCGCGGGAGCTGGTCGAGGCGACGGCCGATGCGACGCGGCCGAGCGACCCGGCGCTGCTGTTCTTCTCCTCGGGCTCCACGAGCCGGCCCAAGGGCATTCTCAACTCGCACCGCGGCGTGGCCCTCCAGTTGTGGCGTTTCCCTCGGATCTACCGGTTCTCCGAGCAGGACCATGTTCGCTGCTGGGTCGCCAACGGCCTGTTCTGGTCCGGTAACTTCGGCATGGCGATCGGTGGCACCTTCTCCAGTGGCGGCACCGTGGTGCTGCAGCCCACGTTCGTCCCCGCCGAGGCGCTCGAGCTGATGCAGGCGGAGCGGGTGACCTTCCCGTTCGCCTGGCCGCACCAGTGGGCACAGCTCGAGGAGGCGCCCAACTGGAACGACGTGGACCTGAGCGCCATGCGGTTCACGGACGCCGCCACGCCGATCGCGCGGCACCCGACCGTGTCGGCTGTCTGGCACGAGCCCGGCCACGCCTACGGCAACACCGAGACCTTCACGATCTCCACCTGTTTCCCCGCGAACACGCCGCCAGAGGAGCACAAGGGCAGCAGCGGCAAGCCGCTGCCCGGCGTCACGGTCAGGATCGTGGACCCGGCGACGGGTGTCGTGGTCCCGCGCGGCGAACGCGGCGAGATCTGCGTCAGGAGCCCGACCCTGATGCTCGGCTATCTCGGGGTTCCGCTCGACGAGTCCCTGGACGCCGATGGCTTCTTCCGCACCGGAGACGGTGGGTATCTCGACGACGCCGGCCTGCTCTTCTGGGAGGGCCGGCTCACCGACATCATCAAGACCGGCGGCGCGAACGTCTCACCGCGGGAGGTGGACGAGGCACTGGTGGCCATTCCCGGCGTCAGACTGGCCCAGACCGTCGGTGTTCCGCACGCAACGCTCGGCGAGGTCGTCGTCTCCTGTGTCGTGCGGCACCCGGACGCGAGCATCGAGGCCGACGAGATCCGCCGGCTGCTGCGGACGCGACTGGCGAGTTACAAGGTCCCGCGCCAGGTGCTCTTCTTCGACGAGGACGACATCACGATGACCGGCTCCGCGAAGATCAAGACCGGCGAGCTGCGCGAGCTGGCCGCCAAACGGCTGGCGGAACTGGCGCCTACCACGTCAAGGGAGAAGTGACGGTGGCCGCGCTGGTGACGGAAAAGCTGGGAGAGGTCATCGGGGCCACGGCCAAGGGCGTCGACGTCGACCGCCTCCTGCATGACGAGGACCTGCCGTCGGCGTGCCTGGAGACGCTCGAGACGCGGGGCGTGCTGCTGTTCCGTGAGCTGCACATCGACGACGCCGCCCAGGTCGCGTTCTGCCGCAAGCTGGGCGAACTCGCGGTCTTTCGGAGATATCGAACCCCCGAGATCATGGAGATCAGCTTCGATCCGGCAAACCCGAACAAGTCATACTTCGAGAGCAACGTCCACTGGCACATGGACGGCGCGCTCGACGGCGGCCCCCCACCGAAGGCGTCCGTGCTCAGCGCCCACGTGGTCACCGCCGACGGCGGCGAGACGGAGTTCGCCAGCACCTACGCCGCCTACGACGCGCTGTCCGCCGCGGAGAAGAAACGGTTCGCCGGCCTGCGGGTCGTGCACACGTTCGAGGCTGCGCAGCGCCTGAGCTACCCGGACCCGACACCCGAGCAGCTCGCCGACTGGCGCGGGCCGCGCCGGCCGCCCCGGGAGCACCCGCTGGTATGGCGGCACCGGTCGGGTCGCAACTCGCTGGTGTTCGGCGCGACGGCCTCACACATCCCGGGGCTCGCGCCCGACGAGAGCCGGGCCCTGCTCGACGACCAGCTGGCCCGGGCCACCGCCCCGGACCGAGTGCTGCGCCATACCTGGACGGTCGGCGACATGGTGATCTGGGACAACCGCGGCCTGGTCCACCGGGCGTGCCCCTTCGACCACGCCCAGGAGCGCCGCATGCACCGCAGCACACTCCTCGGCGACGAGCCAATCCAGTGACCTTTTCCGTCCAACCGGACTGGATTCATTCTGTCATTAGCTCGGAATCGGGAGGGAACAGCTTCAGTGAGCGGACGCATCGCAATTGTCACCGGTGGCGCCTCAGGTATCGGCGCGGCCATCGCCCGACGGCTGGCGGACGACGGCAACGCCGTCGCCGTGTTCGATCGAGACGGCGCGGCCGCGGATGCCCTGGCCGTCTCGATCGAGGCGGCCGGCGGCAAGGTGATCGGCGTGGACGTCGACGTGACGGACCGCGCGGGCATCGATGCCGGCGTCGACGAGGTGCGCGGGCGGCTCGGCTGCCCGACGATCCTCGTCAACAACGCCGGGATGGCCTCCCACCGCCCGTTCCTCGAACTCACGCTCGAGACGTGGAACCAGACGCTCGCCGTCAACCTCACAGGGACGTTCCACTGCTGCCAGGCCGTTCTCCCCGGCATGATCGGCGAGGGCTGGGGGCGCATCGTCAACATCTCCTCGTCGAGCGTCCACAGCGGCGTGCCGCGAATGGCCTCCTACGTCGCGGCCAAGTCGGGCGTCGTCGGCCTCACCAAGGTGCTGGCCCGCGAGTTCGCCCGCCAGGGCATCACCGTCAACACGATCCCGCCGGGCTTTATCGACACCCCGATGCTGCGCCAGTCGGCAACGGAAGGGCTGGCCAGCGTCGAGGCGCAGACCGAGGCCACCCCGGTCGGCCGGATCGGCCGTCCGGAGGATATCGCCGCCGCCTGCGCGTTCCTCGTCAGCGAGGAGGCCAGTTACATCACCGGCCAGATCCTCGGCGTCAACGGCGGCCGCAACACCTGACCGGTCCAGATCCCGATGCCGCTGCGGACGATCGTGAGGGCCTGTAAGAACAACGGCTCTGTCCCATATTCGGTAGTGACCGTCTGTTAGCGGGTGTTGATGGCGGCAGCCGCCCGCCAACGCCGTCGAATCCGGACAGGTCGCGATCGAACGCGAGATGAGCAACCGCCGTAGGGAGGTCCCAGAAGCCGCGCCGTAGAACAAATCCGTCGCGCGTCGGTACGCGATGGCCACTGACTCTGCGTCACCACCGGATGCGCGACAGAGCCGCTGGTGAAACAGTCCCGGTCTGACGCGTTCGGTCACGTTGGGGCACATGGGACAGGGCCGATCGTTAGCATCCTGCGGGTGGGCAGACTGGACCGGATCGACATGCAGGTCCCGACCTCGACGGGCACCGTGACCGTGCCGGCTCGGTTCGAGGGGCCGCCGGGAAGCGCGAACGGCGGCTGGATCGCGGGTACGGTGGCCGAGCGTCTCCCCGAGCAGGACAGCTCGGCCGGGTCCGGATGGGCGGCCGAGGTAGTGTTGCGGGCACGGACACCGCTGGACGTCACGCTGACCGTCGAGGCGGCGGTCGACGGCGGAGTGCGCCTCCTGCACGACGGGACGCTGTTGGTCGAGGCACACGCCGTACCGGACAGCATCCGCGCCAATCCGGCACCCTTCATCGAGCTCGCGGCGGCCGAGCAGGCGGCGGCGGCATTTCCCGGATTTCCTGGCGGCGGCGGGCACCCGTTCCCGAACTGCTTCGGGTGTGGCACCGGCCGCGCGCCCGGCGATGGGCTGCGGCTGCTCGCCGGCCCGGTCCCCGGCGGACCGCCCGGCCTGACGGCCACCCCGTGGACCGTCCACCCGTCACTCGCCAGCGCCGATGGCACGATCGGTCGGCACCTGTTGTGGTCAGCCCTCGACTGCGCGTCCTTCTGGGTACACCAGGCCGCCCTGCCGACCGAGGCACTGGCTGCGCTGCTGGCCCGCCAGACCGTCGCCGTCGCCGGATCGGTGCTTCCCGGCGAGACCTACGTCGTTGTCGCGCGCGCAGACTCGGCCGAAGGCCGCAAGCTGCGCGCCTCCTCCGCTCTCTACGCCCGGGACGGCATGCTGGTCGCCGCCTGCGCCACCCTCTGGATCCGTATCCCGCCCATCACGCAGCCCTGACTGGCTGGTCTGCTGCCACTTGGCCCAGCGGCACGTCTCCGACGACCTCGCCACCGAGCAGGCCCGACGGGCAATCGAGGAGAGCAACGCCAAGCTGGCCCGCTACCGAGCCGCGCTGGACGCCGGCGCCGACCCCGCGGTCGTCACCGGCTGGATMGCACAGGCCCAGGCGGAGAAGACCACCGCCGAGCGGGACCTCCGCCAAGTACGGCAAGGACAGGAACGACAGCTCACCCGCGAGGAGATCAGCAACCTGGTCACGTCCCTCGGCGACGTAGCCACAGCACTCGCCGAAGTGGAACTAGTAGAGAAGACGGACCTGTACCGCCACCTGGGCCTACGGCTGACCTACCAGGTCGAGACCAGCACGGTGAAGGCCGACCTGAAGATCGACGACGCCTACCGTGGGGTAATGGATCGTGTCCAAGGGGGGTTCAACCCATTCCTACATGATCGGCCTAAGCGAGGTCTTCGACMTTGCCCTCCTGGCCGGAGGGACCGGGGCACACCGATGACCCGCACCCATACGACGGCGGTCCCAGCCGGCGAAAACCAGCCAGAGGCGATCACTATGCCAGCGGCAGCCGCAGGACCTGCGTCCCCTCATCCCAGCGGCCAACTGGCCGCGGCTCCGCCTGGTCACCGTACTGAGCACCGTCGTCGTCGCGCTCAGCCTCCCGTTCGGGCTTGGCTCGGCAACGACCTGTGGGGTGCAACCGCACGGTCAGGGCGCTGAACTGAGCAGACACCGCGACGGGAGATCATGGCGGGCTCGGTGTCGACAATCGTGTTCCTGCGCTGGTGGTGCAGGACGAGAGTTCCCAGGTCCTTCGCGCGGTCCCCGCGGGTCTGAAGCGCCATCAGTCCGAGGACGTTGCACGCCGGGCCGTGGAGCAGGGATCACACTATGCCAGCCAGCCTGCCCGACACGAGTCCTGCGGACACGCATACGTACAGGTCATCGCCCGAATCGAAGTTCTGATGCTCTACACGGCGTTGGCGTTCGATGAGCTGGCAGGCGCAGCGGCCGGGCGGGGCGCGGATAGTGATGTGTGGGGCCCGTCCGCCGCTGAGCGTGGGGATGATTGTCGTGCCGCGCGAAGTCCGGGTGGACGCCGGCGATTCGTGCTATCCCCACCTGGAAGACAGGGGGCCGCGCCCTCGCGGCGGAGGGCTCACAATCGGCAGTCTCGAGGCATGACCTCCAAGGAAAATCCTCAGGTGGCGGCGATCCGCGCGCTTGGCCTGACGAAACGCTATGGCGGCAAGACGGTCGTCGATGATCTAAGTTTTTCGGTCGTTCCTGGCAGGGTGACCGGTTTTCTCGGTCCGAACGGTGCTGGGAAGTCCACCACGATGCGGCTGGTGCTTGGTCTGGAACGGCCGGACGCTGGTACAGCGACCGTCTACGGTCGGTCGTACGCCGAGCTCGACGCCCCACTGCGCCGGGTGGGCGCCATGCTGGAGACGAGATCGTTCCACCGGGGCCGGTCGGGACGGAACCACCTGCTGTGCCTGGCCCAGTCGCAGGCCCYCCCCATCCACCGGGTGGACGAGGTGATCGACCTCGTCGGGTTGCGGGACGCGGCCGACCGCCGGGCTGGCGGCTACTCCCTCGGCATGGCGCAGCGCCTCGGCATCGCCGCCGCGCTGCTCGGCGACCCGGGGGTCGTGGTCCTCGACGAACCGGTCAACGGCCTTGATCCGGAAGGCGTCCGGTGGCTTCGGAATCTGCTGAAGCGGTTGGCCACCGAGGGCCGCGCCGTGCTGGTCTCCTCGCACCTGATGAACGAGATGGCCGTGACCGCCGATCACCTGCTCATCCTCGGCCGGGGCCGGCTGCTTGCGGACTGCTCGACTGGGGACTTCGTCGAGCGTTACACCGACCCGCGGCTCTACGCCGCCACTCCTGCCGTCGCCCGACCGGCACTGCTCGAAGAGGCATTCATGCGACTGACGGCTGGCTCGGTCGAGTACGCCGCGAAGGGAGCATCATGACCGCCACGATCGCGTCTCGCAGGGGGGCTGCTGCCGTTCCGGATGCCGCCAGGGTCGCCGGGTTCGGCGACCTGTGTCGGGCCGAGTGGACGAAAATCAGGACGGTGCGCTCGACCGGCTGGTCCCTGTTCGCGATGGCGGTGATCTCGCTTGGGTTCACCGTCTTCGCCTCCGCCGCGCTCATGTCGTCGTGGCCGACGCTCGACGCGGCGACGAAGGAACGTTTCACCTCCGACAACGTCGCCGTGATCCTGCAGCCCGGCGCCACATTCGGCCAGCTCGCCGTAGGTGTCCTCGGTGTCCTGCTGATGGCGTCGGAGTATGCGACCGGGATGATCCGCGCCTCGGTGCTCGCGACCCCGCGTCGGACGCCGATCCTGGCGGCGAAGGCCGTCGTCTTCGGCGGTCTGCTCTTCCTGGTGGCGGAGGCGGTGGCGGTGGCGGCGTTCCTCGTCGGCTCGGCCATCACGAGCGAGCACGCCTCGACGTCGATCGGCGACGCCACCACGGTGCGCGCGATCCTCGCCTTCGGGGTGTTCATGGCGCTGACAGGCCTGATCGCGCTCGCCATCGGCGCGATCGTGCAGCACCCGGCCGCGGGCATCGGCGCGATGGCCAGTCTCCAGTACGTGGCGCCGCTCGTGCTGAGCCTGTTGCCGGGCTCGTTCGCCGAGCACCTGGTCGCCGCGCTGCCCGTGACCAGCGGCCTCGTCGTCATGAGCAACGGTCACGACGTCAACGATGTCTACCCGCCGCTGGCGTGCCTGGGAATCCTGGTGGTCTGGACGGCGGTGCTGCTCGCCACCGGGTTCGTCTCGGTCAAGCGCCGGGACGTGTCCTGACCGGCCGGGCGAGACGACGACGTACCGGGGCGACGCACCGATGGGCAGGTGGACCGTGGACGGCGGACGACGAGGAGCCGGACGGTGAGGAGCCCGACGGCACGAGGGTGGGGTGGGCGCGGTCTGGGTGCCGCACTGCGGACGGCCTACGGTGCGCGCGCCTGGCGGGAATGCCTCTACGCGCTCGTGAGCCTTCCGACCGCCTGCGTAGGCGTGGCCGCCGTCGTCGCCACCGTGCTGGTGGGCGCGCTGTCGGCGACGGTGTTCGTCGTCGCACCTGTGCTGATACCGGTGCTCGCGTTCGACCGGGGCCTCGCGAACGTCCAGCGGTGGCTGGCCGGCTCGCTGCTGTGGCTGCCTGTCGCCAGACCCGACCGGCCCCGGCGGCGGCGGGGGGTCCTCGGCTTCCTCACCTACCATCTGGCCGACCCGGTCGCCTGGCGAGCCGTGGGCTGCTTCGCCGTCCGGATCCCGGCTGGCGCGGTCCAGTTCGCGGCCGGTTTCCTGCCCTGGGCCTACGGCGCAACGTTTCTGTTCTATCCAGTGCTGTCGAAGGTCATCGGGTCGCGCGAGGCCGACGCCGGCAGGGCCGAGCGCTCCTACGGCTTCCAGCTCGGGCACTTCTACCTCGACAGCTGGCCGCTGGGGCTGGCGGTCAGCTGCGTCGGCGTGCTGGTGCTGGCGGCGGCGCCCTGGCTCACCCGGGCCGTGCTCGGCCTCGACCGTTGGTTGTTGCCGAAGCTGCTCGGCCCTTCGGACAGTTCGTTGCGGATCAGAGAGCTGGAGGAGACCCGGTTGCATGCGGTCAATGAGGCCGCCTCGACGCTGCGCCGGGTCGAGCGTGACCTGCACGACGGTGCRCAGGCCCAGCTCGTCGCGCTCGGGATGCGGCTCGGGCGGGCCGAGAGCCGGCTCGACAAGGCCGACGTCGCGCGGGCACGGGAGCTGGTCCGGGAGTCACGCGACGAGGTCAAGACGATCATCGTCAATCTTCGCGAACTGGTGCGAGGAATTCACCCACCCGCGCTCGATGCCGGCCTCGAACCGGCGCTTGCCACGCTCGCCGCCCGAGGGCTGATCCCGACCACGGTCCGAGTAGACCTGCCGAGCCGGCCGCCGGCCTCAGTCGAGACCATGCTGTACTTCGCCACCACCGAACTGCTGGCCAACGCCGGGAAGCACAGCCAGGCGACGGCCTGCTCGATCGGCATCGCGACCGACAGCGACACCCTGCGCCTGACCGTCAGCGACGACGGGATCGGGGGAGCCAGCTACGCCGGTGCCGGCAGCGGGCTGCGTGGCCTCGCGGAACGCGTGCACACGCTGGGCGGCTCACTCGCGGTCAGCAGTCCCCCGGGCGGCCCCACCATGATCACCGTGGACGTTCCGTTCAGGGACCGGAAGACTGAGGCTGACCCGTGCGGATAGTGATCGCGGAAGACACGGTGGTCCTGCGGGTAGGCCTCGTCCAACTGCTCGTCGAGGAAGGTTACGAGGTCGTGGCCGCCGTGGCAGACGGCGAGGCGCTGAAGGCCGCGGTCGGTCAGCTCCGACCGGACATCGTCGTCTCCGACATCCGAATGCCACCTACCCACACCGACGAGGGACTGCGCGCCGTCATCGAACTGCGCGAGCGGGACCCGAACCTGAAAGTGCTGATCTTCTCCCAGTACGTCGAGACCCAGTACGCGAGCCGGCTGCTGGCACGCAGCTCGGCAGGAGTCGGCTACCTCCTCAAAGAACGCGTGCTGGACGTCAAGGACTTCGTCGACGCACTCGACCGGGTCGCAGCCGGCGGCACCGCGCTCGACCCCGAGGTGGTCAGCCAGCTGATCGGGGCAAGCCAGAGCCGCGCCGCCGTCGACACACTGAGCCCACGCGAGCGCGAGGTGCTGGCACTGATGGCCCAAGGGCGGTCGAACGCCGCGATCGCGCGACAGCTGACCGTCACCGAACGGGCCGTCGAGAAACACGTCGCGAATATCTTCACCAAGCTCATGCTGCCAGTCTCCGCGGCCGACCACCGACGCGTCCTGGCGGTGCTGCGCTACCTCGGTATCTGACGCATACGACCGACCCGACGGCAGTGACGAAAGCCCGCCCACCTGAGTTCGGATGTCCGCCACCTCATTGTCCAGATCGACAACGACCTGGCGGGTAGTACTTCTAGCGAGCGTGTCTGGCGAGCCAGTCGAGTTTTTGCAGGGCGACCAGCGCTGCACGGGCTGGTCGGGTCGCGGTTGGTCCGTGACCTCGCGGGCAGGTTGCCTGGGCCGGGCACGTGGACCCGGGTGCAACCCTGCGACCGGATATCGGGCACCCACAGCCACCTGGGACAGGCCTCTGCCGCAGTGAACCTGCTTGATGCGTTATCGACGTTCGGGCACGTTAGGTGCCGCGTCGCGGGTGGACCGCCTTGGTGTGCGGAGTCCMAGCGTGCGGCGGCCCGCCTCGATGACGTACTGGAGCAGGACGTCATCGTCGAGGCCGATCAGCCTCGGCGCGACCGCGCCGGGGATTCCGGCCAGCACGAGGGCGGCCTTGACCCGCCCGCTGGGGCCGCGGTCGACCTCGGCGAGAAGATTCAACTGACGGTTGATCAAGTCATCCAGGCCATGCTGGGTAAGCATGACATCGGTCACGCCAGGGTCGGCGGCCAACACCGAGAGCAGGGCACGATTGCGCACCGCGAGGTTGGCGTAGCCAACGAGCATGTACTCCGCCCGGGCCTGGGGAGTGCGTTGCGTCTCGGCCGTCTCGACGATGGTCCGCAACGGCTCGAGCACCGGCTCGACCGCCGCGAGGAGAAGCTCCTCGCGGGTATGGAAGTGGTGGTAGACCGCCGCCTTGGTAATGTCCAGCTCGTCCGCGATCATCTGCAGTGACGTGCCCGCGAAGCTGTGCCTGGTGAACAGGCGGACCGCCGTGTCGACGATGCGGCGCCGGGTATCGGTCACTCCGGGTGCCTTCAGCGCCGCCAGGCTCATGATCGCTCCTTGCCGAGTCTTCAAGGGGCCACAGCTTAGCTTGCCGACTGGCAAGTAATCAACCTGCCGATCGGCCAGTGCACGGCACCGTCGATGTGCGGCACGAACTTGTCGTTCGTAAAGCAAGATCCTAGCCGTTTAGCAGGTGACGTACCTTACGATCGGCTAGTCAACTCCTTGCCGAACGACTAGCGTCACCCGTGTCGCCGGGAGCCACGAATGCCGGCGGGACCCGAATCGCCACGCCTGCATCCAGGGCCCGTCTGTGGCTGGCGAATCCCAAACTCCCTTGAGCAGGAGACACTCATGGCCTCGTTCCTCTACCGGCTCGGCCGGTTCGCGTTCCGACGACGGTGGCTGGTCGCGGCGGTGTGGTTCGCGGTCCTCGCCGGCGCGCTGGCCGGCGCCGCCACCTTGTCCGGATCTACTTCCGACGCGTTCCGCATCCCGGGTACGCCGTCGCAGCAGGCGATCGACCTCCTCGACAAGCGGTTCCCGCAGGCGTCGGCCGGTGGCGCCACGGCGAATGTCGTGTTCGCCGCGCCGGACGGCCAGCGGCTCAGTGATATGCGGCCGGCTGTCGAGGACGCGATCGCACAGCTGAAGAAGGCTCCACAGATGGCCTCGGTCAGCGACCCGTTCCAGCCCGGCACGGTCAACAGCGCCGGCACCGTGGCCGTCGCGAGGGCGACCTACCAGGTGCCGTCGGCGGAGCTGACCGACCCGGCCCGCGGCGCGCTCACCGCCGTGGCGGACAAGGCCCGGGCCCAGGGCCTGACCGTCGAGGTCGGCGGCGACGCGTTGACGGTCAAGCCTGCGCAGGGCGCGGGTGAAGCCATCGGGATTGCCGTCGCCGCCGTGGTCCTGTTCATCACGTTCGGCTCGTTGGTGGCGGCCGGCCTGCCGCTGCTGACCGCGATCCTCGGTATCGCCATCGGTATCGGCGCGATCACTGCCATGAGCGGGTTCGTGAACCTGTCGTCGACCACGCCGACACTCGCCCTGATGCTCGGTCTGGCCGTGGGTATCGACTACGCGCTGTTCATCGTCTCCCGGTACCGGCAGGAAATCGCCACCGGACGCGATCGGGAGGAGGCTACCGGCCTGGCGGTCGGAACCGCTGGTTCCGCGGTGGTGTTCGCCGGCCTGACCGTCGTGATCGCGCTAGCGGCGCTGGCGGTCGCGGGAATTCCGTTCATTACCCAGATGGGGCTGGCCGCCGCGTTCACCGTGGCCGTCGCCGTGCTCATCGCGCTGACCCTGCTGCCGGCGCTGCTGGGCTTCGCCGGCGAGCGCATCTCCCGGAACCCCCGCGGGCTGCACGCCCGCGACCTGAAAGAGGCCGGTGCCACGCCGGCACCCAACATCGGCACGAGGCGGGCTGGGGCGATCGCCCACCGCCCGGTCCTCGCGCTGCTCATCGGCGTCATCGGACTCGGTGTCATCGCGATACCAGCCCTGGACCTGCGCCTTGGCATGCCGGACGACGGCTCCGCCCCGCCTGCCACCACCCAGCGTCACGCCTATGATCTGTTGGCAGGCGCGTTCGGGCCCGGCTTCAACGCGCCGCTGACCGTCACCATCGACGCGCGCGCCGGGTCGGCACAGGCAGCAGCGGACCAAGCCACGCAGACGATCCGTGGGCTCCACAACGTTGCCGCGGTATCCCCGGCCGTCATCAACCAGGCGGGCGACACCGCCCTGCTCACCGTCACCCCGACGACCGGACCAAGCGATGTTGCGACCGAGAAGCTGGTCCACGCCATCCGACAGCTCCCTAGCGCGCCCGGCACCGCCATCGGTGTCACCGGTCTGACCGCCATCAACATCGACGTCTCCACCAAGCTCGGCGACGCGCTCGTGCCCTACCTGATCGTCGTGATCGGCCTGGCGTTCGTCCYGCTCCTGCTGGTGTTCCGGTCGGTGCTCGTGCCGGTGATGGCCACCCTCGGCTTCCTGCTCAGCATCGCGGCCACGTTCGGAGCCGTCGTGGCAGTGTTCCAATGGGGCTGGCTCGCCAACCTGTTTGGCATCGAGCAGACCGGACCGATCCTCAGCCTCCTGCCCATCGTCCTGGTCGGCATCGTGTTCGGCCTCGCCATGGACTACCAGGTCTTCCTGGTCACGCGGATGCGTGAGGAGTACTCGCACGGCAGCRCCCCACGCCAGGCCATGATCACCGGGTTCGGCCACGGAGCCCGGGTCGTCACCGCCGCCGCATTCATCATGATCAGCGTCTTCGCCGGATTCATCCTGTCGCCCGAATCGATCGTCAAGTCGATCGGGTTGGCCCTCGGCGTCGCCGTGCTCTTCGACGCGGTGGTCGTGCGCATGACCATCATGCCAGCGGTGATGGCCCTGCTTGGCCGCGCCGCCTGGTGGCTGCCCCGCTGGCTCGACCGGATCCTGCCCAACGTCGACGTCGAAGGCGAGAAACTGCACCACCTCCTCGACGACGGACACGACCCCCTCGACGCCACCCACGAACGCGCACCGGTCTAATCGGACCCTCACCACGGACCCGCTGCCCACCGGCCGCGGGTCCGTTTACCTCTCCCGCGAAAGGAAGGACCCCGCCGCGACCGCCCAGTCGTACACACAGAACCTGCGCGGCATCGCCCTACCTCGGCGACCGTGGCGAAGGCGTCGTGGTCGGCGGCGGCCGTTCCGAGACGTTCCAGGAGTGCGGCGGTGATGGTGGGTCGACCTTGACCGTGACACCCCAGAGGTAAAAGCCGTCCAGGACGCCGCGGCCAAGAACGCTCCACACCTCGTCCCAGGCGGGTGTCTCGACGCCGCCTGCCCGCAGGCGGTCAAGGTAGTGCGCGAGAAGGTCGCGTTCGCGTTTTCTACGGTCCGCGTCGCTCAGCACGGAAGCGATGTGGTGGCCGACGTCGAGGTACCAGGGCCCCGTGGCCGCCGAAAATGCCATCCGCCCTCTCAGCACAGTCGCAGCCGTGGCTGCCGACCATGGCCCTCCTAGCACCCGGCCCTCACTCGTCGGGATCGGTGGCTGCGCGAGGATGCCACTTCGTGCTGCTTCGGCTGACCTACCTCGGTGTCACCAACGCCTTCGCGCTGCTGCGCCTACTGCCCCGCGGTGACCGTGACAAGGACATCGAGATCCTCACCCTGCGCCACCTGATCGCCGTGCTGTAACGCCAGCTCGACGCCAACGGATCCAGTTCCGACCCGCCGACCGCGCCCTGCTCGCCGCGCTCCTGCACACGCTGCCGCGGCCAACCCTGCGCCACCTGCGACTCCTCGTACGCCCGGACACCGTTCTGCGATGGCACCGCGCCTTGATCGCCCGCCACCACGCCGCCCTCTCCCGACCCAAGCAGCACGGACGGCCCCGTACTGTGGCCTCAATCCGCGCCCTGGTGCTGCGCCTTGCCCGAGAAAACAGCGGCTGGGGCTACCGCCGCATACACGGCGAGCTCCTGACCCTCGGCATCAAGATCGCCCCGCCCACGGTCTGGGAGATCCTGCACGAGGCAGGCATCGACCCGGCACCCGACCGGACCGCGACCAGCTGGGCCGACTTCCTGCGCTCCCAGGCCCACGCCATCCTCGCCGCCGACTTCCTCGAGACGGTGCCCCTGACCAGGACACGCCTCTACATCCTCGCCGTGATCGAACACACCAGCCGCCGCATCCGAATCCTCGGCACCACCGCACACCCCACCGCAGCATGGGTCACCCAGGCCGCCCGCAACCTCGCCATGGATCTGCAGGACGCCGCCTCGACCGCCGGCTACCTCATCCGCGACCGCGACGGCAAATTCCCAGCGCTGTTCGACGCGATCCTCGCCGACGCCGGGACCACGATCGTGCGCAGCGGCATCCACGTCCCCGCCTGAACGCGATCATGGAACGGTGGGTGCGAACTTGCCGCCACGAACTCCTCGACCGCACCCTGATCTACAACCAGCGGCAGCTCCTGCACGCCCTCCGCCAGTACGAGGCGTTTTACAACTCCCACCCCCACCAGAGCATCGCCAACGCCAGACCACTCCAACCGCTGCCCGAACCAATCACCGAGCCGGACCGGCTGACCCGTCTCACCGTCCGCCGACACGATCGCCTCGGCGGCATCCTGCACGAGTACGAACACGCCACCTGACCTGCCCGGACGTACTTTCGGCAGGTACAACGTCACCATAAACACCCCGCCCGGCCGCCGCGCCTGCCAGCTCACCGAACGCCAACGCCGTGGGGACTCCAGAACCCCGATTCGGCGACGGCCCCGAACAGCGCCAACACGGGACCGATCGTCGTCCCGATCCGGGCGATCAACCAAACAACTACGGCAAACCTCATGCCGCCGGCCTGYCCGCCGCCCGGCGCCCACCAACATCGACATCGACATCGACATCGCGAGTTAAGATTGTTCGCACCGCAAGGACCCATTCGAAGAAAGATCCACAGCTGGCATCGCCGGGCTTCACTCGATGCGACACGCCGCCGGTTCCCTTGGAATCTCGTCGCGGGCGGCACGCTAACGTGGGGCCACGAAAAATGACCGAATTGCCACTATTAACATAGATCTTTCGATGGGAGAGGGCGCGTCATGATCCTTCGTCGCCTGCGCGTGCGGACCTCTGCAGGGGCAATCGCGGCCGTGCTGGTCGGGCTTTCCGGCCTCACCGCCTGTGACATGCCGTCGAACTCGGCCACCAGCGGGGCCGCCGCCTGCCCGACCCAGGCACCAGGCGTGACGCCCACCTCCATCAAGATCGGACTTATCTATCCCGACACCGGGCCCGCCGAGATCGCCTCCGCCTTCAAGGCCGCCCGCAGCGGCGTCGAGGCGCGCATCGACCTGCAGAACGCCGCCGGCGGCGTCCACGACCGCGGGATCGACCTGGTATGGGGCGACGACCAGTCCGACGCCGAGACCTTCTCCAAGGTCGCGCACGACCTCGTCGACACCCAGCACGTCTTCGGCCTGATCGCCACCTCGATCGTCCTCGACGAGTCAGCCGGCTGGCTCGATAAGGAGACCATCCCGGTCACCGGAACCGGGACGAGCGCCACCTGGAGCAACCATCCCAACCTCTTCCATGCCGGCAACCTGTTCAACACCGGCGGTACCTCCGTCTTTGGCGACTTCGTCAAGGCACAGGGCGGCAGGAAGGCGCTCGTCGTCGTCGACCCGAACGTCGCGGCGTCCCGAAGCCTCGCGGCACAGTTCGTCCCCAGCCTGCGAAGCCGCGGTATCCAGATCGTCGACGAGGTCACCTACACCGAAGGGGTCACCGACCCAGCCAAGGTCGCCGACGAGCTGAAAAGTTCCGGCGCGGACACCCTCGTCGGCGCCGCCCAGTCSRGYSCCTTYATCGACATCTAYGCGMAGGCCAAGKCTCKYGGRGTCAAGATYAATGTGGCGTTGAAYGCYACCGGYTTCAGCCCCGGTCTGCTCGCCCAGCGAGGTCGCGACATGGCCGGAATGTCGATCATGTCAAGTGTCGCCGCGCAGGGCTCCCCCGCGATGAACGCCTACCAGAAAGCCATGACCGTATACGCGCCGGAGCTGGCGGACCCCACCGACGAGCTCGCCCTCGCCGGCTACGTGGCCGCGGACGAGATGATCCAAGGACTCCAACTCGCCGGACCCTGCCCCACCCGCCAGGCGCTCATCCAAACCCTCCGCAGGGTGACGGATTTCACCGCCAGCGGCCTGATCCCCCCGATCAACCTGTCCCAGCCCACCCAGCCGATCCTCTGCGAGAACTTCATCAACGTCGACTCGACGGGTGGTAGTTTCGCCGCCGTCCCACCACCCGCGGCACTCAACCGCGACGGTTACTGGTGTGGCGAACCTCTCTAATAACACCACGGCGCGGACCCTGGCGCCGGTCTTCGCCGGACAGGTCGCCGCGCCGCGGTCACCGAATGGCGACGTGCCAGCGCGACCGACGACGAACCGAACAACCGCGGTCCCGCCACACCGCGCACTACTTCATCGTCGAACTCGAGAGCGACATCAACTACAGGATCAACACTCGACTGTCGGCGAGCCAACAATCCACCTCCAGATGATCCGAGGTTGTGATTTTTGGCGGAATTCCTTAGCCCGCCGCCCCCTTCTCGCTCTCTCTAGGTTTCTTGTGTATCCAGGTCGACGTGGGCCGGGCGGGGTCCGCACGGCCTTGGCCGCTTGGATCGCTCTTCCCGGTCTTGTTCCAGCGACCGGCAGCCAGCCCCCTGCGGGGACGATCCCCGCAGGGGGCACGAGTTCCTGTTGCCTACGGGGGCGTAGAGTTGTCGTCAGGGAAGTCTTGAGGCCGGCGTCCGCATCGGAATTCGAGCAGGACGTCACGATCGGGTCCGTATCCTACGGACAAGGAGCTGCCTTTGCCTCGCCTCGGGATGCCTCCCCGTGTCGCCGTAGGTGTACGGCGTCGCGACAGGCTTCGAACGCATAGCGGCGGGTACCTCGGTGGCGATCTTCATAGAAAGACCCGAGGACCGACTTATCGACGCGCGGCAGCCCGGGTGTACGGCTGACGGACAGATCGACCGAGACATGCCGCCCCAGTCGCCACGCAGCCACCCCCAGACGTTGTCCTCGACGGTCAGCCAGCCGAAGGCATCGTGACGCTAGCAAGGCTGGCATATGCGATACAGCTCTCGCCACGCTGGCGATCTTCTGATCAGGTCGTCGCCATCGAACGGGTCCCCTTGCCGAAGAAAAGACCAGCCGTGCTGGCCAAGCTACGCAGCCACGACCGCCCCGTCGGGCCGAATGATCCCGCCGTAGTCGCGCTCAACAGAATCAACGCCGTTTCGCTCGGCTGTCTGCAGTCGACGTTTGGCGTCCTGGCTATCGACCTCGCCGAGCTCACCTTCGTATCCCTCTGCGGCGCGGCCGCTGTCGGAAGCTACCCGTCACGTCCGGACGTTCTCCAAGAAGGAGAAAAACTGTGATCTTGCTGCGTTCCCATCGAGCGCGGGCCGGGTTGGCCGGCGTCGCGGCGCTGGTGGCCGCGGTCACGTTCGCCTCGTGYAGCTCCACCACCGACAACGGCACCTCCTCGGCACCCGTCGACCTGGGCACGCCGATGGACGCCGCCGCCGCCAGCAAACTGGCGATCGAGAAGGCCGGGCCGATCCAGTTCGCGACCGGCAGCACGGTCCGCGGCGTCAACGGCAAGGTCATCACGATCGGTGGCGTCGCCGACGTCAAGGACACGACCGGTATCGAGAACTTCCCGGGCGTGTGCGACGGCGCGAAGGCGCGGTTCGAACGYGCCAACCGCGAGGGCGGRGTGAACGGYTACACCTTCTCCTACGYSGGCTGYRCCGAYAGCGGYGSCGAYCCSACSAMGTCCAAGGACGCCGTKACCGAGATGGTCGAGGACAAGAAGGTCTTCGGYCTGGTGCCCTTCACCGCGACGGTCTCCACCGTCGGGGACTACCTCAACGACAAGCACGTGCCCTACTTCGGCTGGGGCATCTCGAACGACTACTGCGGCTGGAACAACCGCCAGTTCGGCTTCTCCATCACCCAGTCGGTCGCCTGCACAGGTGTGCTGCCCGGGCAGACGTTCTACTCGTCCGCCGGCCTGGAAAGCTACCTGGCGGGTGCCGGCAAGAAGCCGGTCGACGTGAGCGCCGCGTTCGTCGGGCTGGGCGCCGCCGCTTCGGAGAACTCCGTCAAAAGCTTCGCGAAGATGGCCGTCGGGCTCGGCATGAAGGCACCCTACGCCAAGTCCCCGATCCCGGGCCCCGGGGCGCCGCCGCTGTCCGACTACACCCCGATCGCCCGCGACATCATCGCCAGCGGCGCGAACCTCGTCGCATCGACGACCGCCCCAGGCACGATCTTCCCGCTCGTCGCCGCGCTGCGCTCCTCCGGCTACACCGGCGACATCCTCATCTACTTCGCCGACCCACGCCTAGCCCCCCTCGCCGACCAGCTCGACGGCGTCTACGCCATGACGCCCAACTTCGGCTCCGGCGTCTTCCCCAGCGCCACCTTCAAGCAGATCGACGCCGACCTGAAGGCCGTCGGTTCCCAGGCCGACGCCAGCGCGTCGGGAACCCTGACCTCCTACGGCGCCGCCGACCTGTTCCTCAAGGCCTTCGCGAAGATCAACGGCTCGGTCACCACCGAGGCCCTCGCCAAGGTCCTCAACTCCGGGTTCGACTACCCCGCGCTCGGCAACGCGCTGTGCGGCTCCACCTGGCCCGCCGGACGCCTCCTGGGCAACGACTGCGCCGCCATCGTCCGCTTCGACGGCCCCAAGAAGACCATCGAACCGATCAAGGACCTCCAGACCTTCGGCCACGAATACCTCTTCCCCCTAACCTGACCACCTCCACGCACGACCCGAAGGCGGTGCGACCGATCCCCAGTCGCACCGCCTCGGCAATCTGGAGGCCGCACCGCCGGCCGGAGATCTGAGCGGTCCAATCAGACGCATCGACCGCCTCGGCGGCCTCCTCCACGAATACCAACGAGCCGCGTGATCAATTGCCTGACCTGCGCAATCGTCTAGTTGCACCCTTCAGGGAGGTTCTGGCCACGCGGGAACGCCAGCAGCCGGCTGATCCGGATGCCCTCGTTGGAGAGGCGTCCTTGCCTGTCAAGAAGCTCTCGTTTCGCCTCATCGAGCCCGGGTCGACCGCCTGCGTGCTGATCGACTCCATCAACGAATTCATCATTTCGGCTGCGAGCTCGGGGGCTTCGAGGTCCACAAATAGTCACGGCTCCGCGCTGACTGGAAACGTGGCCGTAACTTCGCCGAGCCCCTGGTATGTGGCGCGGATCAACGCGCCGGCCTCCACTGAGAAGAAGCTAGTCGATGAACTGGTAATGATGATGTCACCCGCTTTTACAGCCGCACCCCGTCGCATGCGGTTGATTCCGACGACGACTGGGAGAAAGGGGTTGTCGAAGGGGTGGCAGCCGATCACCGAGACGAGTTCACGGTCTGATTCGGTCAACCGCAACGCCACGTCCTCGAATGCCACCTCCCGCCACTGGGGGATCTCGTCACCGACCACGATACAGCCGTTGGAGATGTGGTCGGACAGCGAGCCGTACAACGACCCTTGACCATTGGAGGAGCCCGCGACGAAGCGTGATCCGATGACCTCGAACCCGACGACTGCCGTTACCGCGTCCATGATCTCGCCAATACTGTAATTACGGTCCTGCACGGGCAGGTCGCGGTCGACGCGAAACATGATCTCGGGCTCGATGAGCCGCATCGGCGAGATTAGGGCGGGGATCTCCGCGCCGCTTTGGTAGACGTCGTAGATCGGCGCATAGAACAGCGGGTGCATTGGCTTGTATACCGTATAGCTTTTCCACCCCAGCACCGGTCGGTCGATCCTGGCGCTCACGGCGTCGATGATTCGCTGTACATCCGCCGTGTGCTCCGGCGTCACGTCTGCCGGCAATCCAGCCAGCACCAACCGTCCCTTGCGTGCTGCCACGAGCATGTCTGCCGCGGACCGGATCTCGTCATCGGTGAGATGCTTCAYTGCGCGGAACCTCCTGTGCCGTGCGGTATCCGGCGATGACCCGGGCGACCGCTGCTTCGCAGAGCACGCGTGCTTGGAACGCGCCGGCCGGACCGATGGGATCCGCCCCGGCTGCAGTCCACAGTGCGACGCCGGCCACCACGACCCGCGCCTTGAGCCGGTGTCCTGCGTCAGGAATTTCAGGGGCTGGCTATTCCCGGTCCGGCCAGTCCGCCGGTCGGGTTGTTGTGAGGTGTTCGGGAGGGGCCGGTACCTAGTGTCTCGTGATGCTGCTTCCTTGTTGTTTCGACTCCAAGGATCAAGCATATGACCTGTGGAGATGACTTAGAGTGGCATAAAACGGTCCGGAATCACGAGACACTAGGGAAGGCCGGTCAGCCCTTCGGCAGGACCAGCGTCTGGGTCTCCAGGTAGGCATCGAGGCCCTCGATGCCCATCTCGCGGCCGATGCCGGACTGCTTGAACCCGCCGAAGGGGTTCTTCAGGTCCATGTAGGAACCGGAGTTGACGGCGAAGGAGCCGGTGCGTACCCGCTTGCCGACGGCCACRCCGTGTGCCTCGTCGGCGGTCCAGACGGAGCCGGACAGGCCGTAGGTGGAGTCGTTGGCGATGCGGACCGCGTCCTCCTCGGTGTCGTAGGGGATTACCGACAGGACGGGACCGAAGATCTCCTCCTGGGCGATCCGCATCCCGTTGTCGACGTCGACGAACAACGTGGGCTCGACGTACCAGCCGCTGGGGGCGTCCTTGGGGCGCCCGCCGCCGCAGACGAGCCGGGCACCCTGATCGATACCGGATCCGATCAGGCCTTCGACGCGGTCGCGCTGGCGGCTGGCGACGAGCGGGCCGACGATGGTCTCGGGGTCGTTCGGGTCGGCGGCCCTGGTGGCGGCGACGAGGTCGGCGAGTCCGTCGACGATCTCCTTGTAGCGGGAGCGGGGCGCCAGGACCCGAGTCTGCGCGGCGCAGATCTGGCCGCTGTTGGCGAACGCCGCCGGTATCAGTGCCGGCAGCACGGTCGAAAGGTCGGCGTCGTCGAGGACGATCGATGCCGACTTGCCGCCGAGTTCCAGCGTGCAGCGCTTGAGTTGCTCGCCGCAGATCGCGGCGACGCGCCGTCCGACGGCGGTGCTGCCGGTGAAGCACACCTTGTCCAGGCCGGGGTGGCGGACCAGGACCTCGCTCATCTCCCGGTCCGCGGCGATGATGTTGATGACGCCCGGCGGCAGGCCGACCGACTCCAGGACCTCGGCCAGCAGGTAGCCGGTCAGCGGCGACTCGGGCGCAGACTTGACGATCATGGTGGAGCCGGAGGCGAGGGTCGCCCCGATCTTCGAGGCCGTCAGGAAGAGCGGGACGTTCCAGGGAACGATCCCGGCGCAGACGCCGACCGGTGCCTTCGCCACCAGGATCCGGCCGAGGAGACCAGGCCGCTCCTGCTCGAACGGGAAGGTGTCGAGCAGCTCGGCGAAGCCGTCGAGCACCATGGCCGCGGCGAAGGTGTTGCCGAACAGCGCGAACGTGCTCGGCGCGCCCATCTCGGTGGTGAGGGTCTCGGCGAACTCCTGGGAACGGGCCTGGATCGCCGCCGAGATCGCGCGGATCATCGACGCTCGTTCGGCGGGCGAGGTGCCTGGCCACGGGCCGTCCTCGAACRCCGCGCGGGCGGAGGCGACGGCCGCGTCGATGTCGGCCTCGCTCGCCTCGGGGACGGTGGCGACGACCTCCTCGGTTTGCGGGGATATGACGTTGATCGCGCGGTCGCTCGCCGGCGCCACCCACGATCCGCCGATGTACAGGCTGTCCTTCACGATGGTCATCACGATCTCCGGATCTCGGCGAATGCCGCTGGACTTGGGAGGGCTGGTCAGAGGGGCCGCTCAGGCGGCGAGGGCTAGGAACGCCGCCGACGGGCGTCGGTCAGGCGGGAAGGATGCGGACCGGCCGCGCCGAGGTCGTTGGCGGATCCGTAAGCCTCGCGGAGGGGCCGGCCGGGTCCTGGGCCCCTGTCCACGGCGAGCCTGGTCACGAGGTACGGCTTCACCGTGGTCCTGGCGAGCGGCGTCAGTTCGACAGGGTGCGGATCCGGCGATCACCGGTGAGGTACGGGTCGGTGGCACCCCTTGCGGCAGCAGGTGCGTAGGCCACAGCCGCGATGCGACACCCGCCCATTGCCAGTCTCGGCGAGGCTCAGCGCGGCGATGGCTGTTCGCCGCGTATCACCCGACCGGGTCGGGCGTCGGTCGGTTCACCGTCGCGGATCACGACCTGGCCGGACACGAGGGTGGCGGCGTAGCCGTCGGCCCGCTGAATGAAGCGCTTCGCGCCGCCTGGCAGATCGTGGACGATCTGGGGAGCCCGCACCCGTAGCCGCTCGTAGTCGATCAGGTTCAGATCGGCCTTGTAGCCCGGGGCAATCACGCCGCGATCGCGTATGCCGAACAGCCGGGCGGTGTCGCGGGTCTGCTTGCGGATGATGTATTGCAGCGGGAGCCGCGGGCCGCGGGTCCGGTCCCGGGTCCAGAGCGTGAGGTTGGTCGTGGGAATGCTGGCGTCGCAGATGATCCCGCAGTGCGCGCCGCCGTCCCCGAGGCCGATCACGGCCTGCGGATGCAGCAGCATCTCCCGAACCGGATCGAGGCTTGAATCCGCATAGTTCTGGATCGGCATCATGAACAACTGGTCGGGGCCGCCCGCGACCGTGAGGTCATAGAGCACCTCGAAGGCGGTACGGCCGGACGTGCGGGCGAGGTGCCCGATGCTGGCCTCGACGGCCGGTTCGTAGTCCAGCTCGTCGGTGACCGGGATCGTCCGGTCGGCGAACAGGACCAGGATCAACGGCCTGCCTTCAGGATCTGGTTCGGACAGGATCGCGTCGCGGATCGCCGGCTCCCGTAGCCGGTCCAGCCGCTGTGCCGGTGCCAGCGACACGAGCCGTTGCCAGGTCGGCCGGTGCATGAACGGGTGGTAGGTGGTCTCCAGGCCGAACAGCAGACCGGAGGCGCGTCCCGCGACCTGGGGAATCAGCGGATCGCCTGCCTCGGCGGCCGCGGTAGCCGCGGCGAGCAGGTCGAGGTACTCGCGCGGCGAGTCGTTGGTCTGGTTCATGCCGAACGTGACCGGCCGGTCGATCTCCTTGGCGAGCCGGGTCATCCACGCGACCTCTTTGTACGGATCGGCGTGGTCGGCGCCGACGATGCCGGCCGGCGCGACCTCGAAGACACCGGCGCCCACATCGCGCAGCGCCCGGCCGATGCCGAACAACTCGTCCTCGGCGGCAAACGTTCCCGGCACCGGCTCGCCGTCGATCGCACGGTGGGTCAGGGTGCGCGAGGTCGAGAAACCCAGCGCCCCGGCGCGGAGGGCCTCGGCGACCAGCGTCGCCATCCGTTCGATGTCGGCTGGCGTGGCCGGCTCGTTGCGGGCTCCACGCTCCCCCATGACGTAGGCCCGCAGTGGGCCGTGCGCGATCTGGACGCCGATGTCGAGGCTGCGCGGGGTGCTTTCGAGCGCATCGAGGTACTCAGGGAAGGTCTCCCAGGCCCACCGCATCCCCTCGACGAGGGCGGAGCCGGGAATGTCCTCGACGCCCTCCATGAGGCTGACCAGCCAGTCGCGCCTGTCCGGTGCCGCGGGCGCGAAGCCGACGCCGCAGTTGCCGGCCACCACCGTTGTCACCCCGTGCCAGCAGGACGGCGTCAGTAGCGGATCCCAGGTCGCCTGTCCATCGTAGTGAGTGTGGATGTCGACGAATCCCGGCGTGACGAGCAGTCCGTCGGCGTCGATCCGCTCGCGCGCAGCTCCGTCGAGAACGCCCGGTTCCGTCACGGCGGCAAGAATGCCGTCGCGTACTGCGACGTCGGCGACCCGCGGCGTGGCGCCGGTCCCGTCGACGACAGTGCCACCGGTGATGACAAGATCGTACGCGGCCATGATCTGAACCTCGATTCAGAACGTTGAAGAGATGCTACGAATCGGGCAACAATCGCGGTCAACCGATTGGCCGGATCACGTCCCGCCGGCAGGTGCCCTCGTTCCCCGAACCGTGGTGCCTGCCGGCCTGTGGGGTTCCAGAACTCGGCCACCTGCGTCGACCTGGCTTTTACCAGGCTCGTTCGTATTCGTTCGAGTAGAACTCACTGATCACCGCCGAGAGGTCACGGAAGGATGCGTCGCGTGTCGATGACCAGGCCGTTCACGAGGTCACCAGGGGCCCAGACCAGCGCCATGTCATCCGGTGGCGCCGGCTCGGTCGAGGTCAGGAGCGGTCAGCCGGGCCAGTGGGCGTCGACGAAGCGGCGGACCTCATGGTTCAGATCGGCATCCTCCGGTGCCATGCCGAGGAAGCCGGCGTGGCCGGCCGCCTCCATGACGTGCAGTTCGGCGGCGATGCCGGCGGCGCGCAGGGCGCGGTGCATCCGCACCGTGTTCGACAGGAACAGGTCTCTGGTGCCGGTGGTGAGCAGGGTGGGCGGGAAGCCCTGGGCGAAGTCGCCGAAAAGCGGGGAGAGGTAGGGATCGGCCAGGTCGTGGCCGGCGGCGTAGAGCTGGTTCACCGGCATGAGGCTGCCCTGCAGTACCGGGTCGAGGCCCAGGTTCGTCTGGAAGGAGTCGCCGGACTCGGTGAGGTCGGCCTCCGGGGTGTTGAGCACCGCGGCGGCCGGCAGCGGCAACCCCTCGTCGCGTGCCCGTAGCAGCAGCGCCGCCGCCAGGTTGCCGCCGGCAGACGCGCCGCCGACGATGATCTGCTCGGGGTGGTAGTTCTCCAACAACGCCCGGTAGACGGCGACGCAGTCGTCCAGCGGCGTCGGGTACGGGTGGTCGGGCGGCATCCGGTAGTCGACCGCCCAGACCCGGGTGCCCAGCCGGGCCGCGGTGTGCACGGCCATCTCCCGGCAGACCACGCCACCGCCAAGGATCAGCGCGCCGCCATGGATGTCCAGGTAAACGCGGCCGTCGGGCGCACCGGACGGGGTGACCACGTAGACCGGCACGCCGTCGACGTCGGCGTCTTCGACGGTCACCGCGGCGTCGACCGGCCGACTGCCCACCATCGCGGCCARCATTTCGTGCCGGCCGGCGATCATCTTCTTCCAGGCCGCCACGTCATCGTGCGGCGGGTAGCCGGTGTCCGCCTGCCGTGGCGCGGCGAGGATCGCTCGCGCCTCGGGGCTGATAGACGACGGGATGGGAATGTCGCGCGCCGGCAGGTGCACTGACTGCCGGCCTTCGACGGTGGTCATGATGGCTCTCCCGTGGGCAATGTCGGTGGGCATGCGGGGCACGAGCTACCTCTGGGCCAGCTCCTTGATCATTTCCGCACCGGCGGCCATCCGCTCGGGGTCGTTGTCTGGTAGACCGATCTGTACCCGGTCGACCAGGCCGCCCCAGCGGCGGGCGATCTCGCCGGCGACGGCGGCGGGCTCCACGACGACCGCGAACGCCTCCACGACCTCGCGGGGCACCGCCTGCGCCATCCGCGCCCACTCGCCCCGTTTGGACAGCAGGTGCAGCTCGTCGCCGAGCTCGCCCCAGCCGTGGTGTTCCAGCACGGGCCGGTAGGCCGGAGTGGACCCGTAGAAGGCGAGCTGGTGGCGGGCCGCGCCGAGGTTCGCCGCCAGCTCCGCCTCGTCTCGGCCCGTGACCGCGAAGACCGGGACGGAGACCTCGATGTCGGCCCGGGTCCGGCCGGCGGCCGCCAGCCCCCGCTCCAGATGGCGCAGGGTCACCTCCCGCAGATAGTCGGGAGTGGTGAAGCCATGTGCCAGCAGGCCGTCGGCCACCTCGCCGGCCACCGCGGTCATCGCCGGCCCRACCGCGGCGACGAACACCGCCGGGTCCCCGAACTCGGACGGGCCATGGCTGAACATCGGCGTCATCAGGGTGTGCTGGTAGAACTCGCCTTCGAAGCGCAGCGGGTCGCCGGTGGCCCAGGACGCCCAGATCGCCCGCATGGCCGCGACATACTCCCGCATCCGTGCCGCCGGACGCGACCACGGCATCGAGAACCGTCGGGTGATGTGCGGCCTGATCTGGCTGCCGATGCCCAGCACGAACCTGCCGTGCGAGAGCCGGTGCAGATCGGAGGCAAGCACGGCGAGCGTCATCGGGCTGCGCGCGAACGCCACGGCGATCCCGGTACCCAGCCTGATCCGCTCTGTCGCCACGGCAGCCAGCGTCAGTGGCGGGAATGGGTCGTGCGCGACCTCGGCGACGTTCATCCCGTCGAACCCGAGCTCCTGGGCCAACCGGGCCCGCTCCCCCACCAACGCCAGATCGTCATGAACGATCGCGTCGACCTTCATGCTGCCTTCCTCCAGGCATCGCGCTTCCTGACCGGCGCGGCGCGATTCTCCACAGGCGCGCTCCGAACCGCTTGGTGATGACAAGAACCCCGTGCGCCCCCGGCTCTCCTTCTAGAAAGTGCCCACCGCGGAAGGCGCGTGCAGGTCGGCGAATCTGCCGGCCGCGACGTCGGTATGACGTCTGGCCGCGTTCGGCCGCTAGTAGACGCGGAACGCGTCGAGTGCCCTTTCCGCATATGCGACGTCACCGGTGATCTTGACCCGGCCCTGTCGAGATTCTCGTCCGGTTCCCCACAGGATGAAGTCCGACGTCGTCGACTTCACCGTCGCCCGTGTCGGTTCGTCGGTCGACGTTTCGACTGATGCGGCGTGTGGTGTGAGTCGAAACGTCGCGGCGCCGGGTCCGGTCAGGATGAAGGTCAGCGGGTCGGTGAGCAGGTCCCGGAACCGTTCGGTGGTCATCTGCGGGATGCAGCCCGTGAGCCACCGGAGGGAGGCCGACAGGCGTCCGGCGTCCAGGTCGGGCAGGGTGCGTCGGACTTGCCCGCGAGGCGTGAGGACGTCCCACCGGACGTGGCAGGTGTGGTCGAAGGTGAGGGCGTCGGCGAGGCTCGCGAAGGGATAGGTGCCGGCGGTTCCCATGTCCACCGGCATCGCGGCGAAGTCGTCCGGCAGCGAGGCGAAGATGTTCACCAGAGCGGGCGAGGCCGATCGGAGGATCTCGAGAAGCTCCGCGGCCGGCCGTGCGGCGAGATCCAGTGCCTGGGCGTCGACGGCCGCTTCGAACTCCTTGTTCTTGTCGTAGGGCACGGCGGGCAGCTGTCCGGTTATCGCCGCCACGCCGGCGGTGAGGTGGGCGAGCGTTGTCCGGACGGTCCATCCGTCACAGGCGGACGGGGCTTCCATCTCGTCGGCCGTCAGCCCGCTGAACACGTCGAGGCTCTCGGTGAGTGCGCGCTCGAGCGGCTCGGTGTCGAACGTCGTCAGGCCGCCGGCCGGGCTGGTGTCAGAAGACATAGTCCTCTCCGGTCGCTCGCAGGGTCAGGTCGGTGACTGCCACGCCGAGCGGTTGGTCGATCACGTTCACCACGTGCTCGGCGACCTCCCCCGGTGACAGGACCCAGTAGCGCGCATCCGCTGGGTCCGTCTGCTCGGTGTCCAGCTTCCCCTCGAGGTACCGGGCGAGGTTGTCCTGCCATTCGGAGGCCCGGTGCGCGGCCAGGGGGGCGGCCGCCGTGGGGTCCAGGACGGTTGCGCCGAGGTTCGTTCCGACGACCCCGCTGGGGCGGACGATCGTCACCTTGATGCGCCCCTGGCTCTCGACCCGCAGCGCATTCGACAGCGTCGCGACAGCGGCTTTCGTCGCGCTGTAGACCGCGGCCCCGGCGACGCCGGCGTTGCCGTAGACAGACGAGATGTTGACGATGTGGCCGCTGTTCTGCCTGACCATCTGGTCGTACACGGCGCAGACGCCGTGCAGGACACCCTTGAGGTTGATGTCGATGCACCGGTCCCACGCGTCTGCGGCGCGGGCGTGGTCGGCGAGGAAGGCCAGCGGCATGACACCGGCATTGTTGACGAGAACGTCGAGCCGGCCGTATTGCGTGATCACCTGACTGGTCGCGTCGGCGAATGCCTGCCGGTCGCGCACGTCCAGCCCCAGCCCCAACGCGGCGCCACCGGTGGCGATGATGGACGAGGCCACCTCCGCGGCACCTGATGCATCGATGTCCGACGCGACCGCGGTCGCGCCCCGCGCCGCGGCCCGGAAGGCGATCTCACGGCCGAAACCGTTCGCCGCGCCGGTGACGAGGACGACCTTTCCGTTCAGATTCCCCATGCCGTGGACCCCATCGCATGAAAGACACGTGAAAGATTCGGATGATATGAGTGCTAACGATGGCCGGAACTCCCCGGCTCACCGCCGCCGGCCTGGCCCGTATCTCTGGTTTCGCCCGCTTCCGGGGCCTCGACGGTCACGTACGAGCGGAGAACGGTGAAGGCCGCCGCGACTTCCACGGCCGGGGAATAGTTCGCTCCCCCGGCGAGCCATTTCTCCGTCGCCACCCGAACGGCGCACAGCACGCTTCCAACCATGATGCGCGACTGGAAGAGGTCGACGTCCGGGGCGGCGAACCGCGGCGCGATCGCCCGGGCAATGGAGGTTTCCCAGTCCAGGTGTGTGGCGCTGGCGTGCGCCCGCACCGCCGGGACCTCGGCCCGCAGCCGCGCGTCGAGGATCAGGACGTCGCGCTGCCTGCGCCAGTCCTCCTGGATCGCCAGGAACGCGTTGCACAGCGCGGTGAGCGGTCCCTCGTCCGCCGGGCGGGCCTCAATGGCAGCCAGGACCGCCTCGAGGTGCCCCCGATGCACGCCGGCGACGAAGCAGCTCTCCTTCGAGTCGAAGTAACGGAAGAAGGTCGACCGGCCGATCTCGGCTCGCTCGCAGATGTCCTCGACCCGGACCGCCGCCAGACCGTGCTCCATGGCGAGCCTGACCGCGGTCCGGGCGACGTGCTCGAAGGTGCGTTCCTTCTTCCGCTCACGCAGCGATCTTTTCGTTGCTTCCATCGGTCCGGAGACTCTCACATCTGGTGTCACCTCGGCACGGCCGTCAGGAGTCGGTGTAGTTCGGGGAACGTCGCCGCAGGAAGGCGCTGACCTGTTCCTTCTGGTCCTGGGTGTAGGAGGTGAGGACCTGGGTGCGGTTCTCCAGGTCGATGCCGGCCTGCAGGCTGCCGATCTCCAGCTGGCTCCAGCTGACCTCCTTGGTCATCCACACGCCCATGGGGCTGTTGGCGCAGATCAGCGCGGCCGTCTCCAGCGCGGCGTCCACCACCTTGCCGTCGTCGACGACGCGGTTGACCAGACCGATGCGCAGCGCCTCGTCGGCGTCGACGAGACGGCCGGTGAGCAGCAGCTCGTGGGAACGGCCGGCCCCGATCAGCCGGGGGAGCAGCCAGCTCACCCCGATGTCGCAGCCCGACAGCCCGACGCGCACAAAAGCGGCGTTGAACCTCGCTGACATGGCGGCGACCCGCACGTCGCTGGCAAGGGCTAGCGCGAAGCCACCGCCGGACGCCGGGCCGTTCACCGCCGCTATCACGGGCTGACGCAGGTTGCGCAGCTTGGGAACCAGGGACGCGATGGCCTGCTGCACCCGCATCCCCGTCTGAGGGCCGGATCCTGCCTTGCTCGGCTTCGGCGGCTCGTGCAGGTCTAGCCCCGCGCAAAAGCCCCGGCCAGCACCGGTCAGCACGACGACGCGGCACTCGTCGTCCGCTGCCACTTCGTCGAGCGCCGCGTGCAGGTCCCGGACCAGCTCACCGGACATCGCGTTGAGGCGTTCCGGCCGGTTCAGCGTCAGTAACCGGACGCCCGGGGCAGGAGTGTCGGCCAGGACGGTCCGCCCCGTCTCCGGGGTGCTCCGAAGGTACAGATCGCTGTTGGTCAGCACCGCCGTCTCCCACCTGCCGGACCGATGTCCCAAGTGGGACCTTGTGCCAGTTGGTCAGATCTGTCAACATCTGCCGCAGGCGCCGGCGACAGATTGACGACGCGGCCGGCCATCCCGCCCCCTGGCACCGGGGCGCGCAGCTCCCAGGACCCTTGCCGGCGGGCCGACCTCAGGCGGCGTTGCCCGCCGCATGCCTGACTGACCCCTGCCCACGGAACTGGCCCACCGGCGGATGGAGGAGACATGGGGATAGCAATCGGCGAGGAACACCGGGCGCTCGCCCGGACTACCCAATCGCTGCTGTCCTCGCGCGACGCACGCGCGGCCGGCCGGGCCCTGTTGGACGCCGACGAGGAACACCTGCCGGGCTTCTGGAAGGAGTTCGCCGATCTCGGTCTGCTCGGGGTGCATCTGCCGGAGGAGTTCGGGGGCGGCGGTTTCGGGCTGCCGGAACTTGTGGTGATCCTCGAGGAGACCGGTAGGGCGGTCGCGCCTGGGCCCGTTCTCCCGACGGTCCTGGCGTCGGCGGTGATAGCGGCCAGTGGAGGCCCGGAGGCGCGTGCCCGCCTGCTGCCGGGACTCGCCGCGGGCACGGCCGTCGGCGCCGTCGGTCTCGGCGGGGACCTGGACCTGGACAGCGACGGACGGATGTCGGGCCGGTCCGGTGTCGTCCCGGGCGGCGCGCTCGCCGACTTCGTGCTCCTCGCGGTCGGCGAGGACCTCGTGGTGGTGTCGACGGCCGACCCCGGCGTGACGGACGAGGCCCTCGGATCGTTGGACCGGTCGCGGCGCTCCACTCGGCTCCGCCTTACCGAGGCGCGGGTGGCACCAGGCGACGTGCTGCCGGGTGCGCTGGCCCACGCCCAGGCGATCATGCGGACACTCGTCGCGGCCGAGGCGAGCGGCGGCGCGCACGAATGCGTCGAGGTCGCCGCGGCCTACGCGAAGGTGCGCGAGCAGTTCGGCAGGACCATCGGCACGTTCCAGGCCGTGAAGCACCACCTCGCGAACATGCTGGTCGCCGCCGAGCTCGCGACCGCGGCGGTGTGGGACGCGGCGCGCGCCGCGGCGGGACCAACCGAGGAGTTCGAGCTGTCGGCGGCCGTGGCGGCCACCCTCGCGGTACCGGCCTTCGTCAGGAACGCGGAACTCAACATCCAGGTACACGGCGGAACCGGCTACACCTGGGAGCACGACGCCCACCTGCTCTACCGGCGGGCCATCACCAGCAAGGCCATCGTGCCGCCGGGAACCGCCGCCGCGGACGTGACCCGTCTGGGCGGCGCGGGCGTCTCCCGGACGGCACCCGCGTTCGACCTGCCCGCGCAGGCCGAGGCGGCGCGGCCCGAGATCCGGGCGCTCGCCGCCGAGCTGGCGGCGCTCCCCGATGACGAGCGGCGCCGCCGGCTGGCCGACACCGGCTACCTGCAGCCGCACTGGCCGCGTCCGTGGGGGCTCGGCGCCTCCGCGGGACTCCAACTCGTCATCGAGCAGGAGTTCCGGGCCGCGGACCTCAAGGTCCCCAACCTGATGATCACTGGTTGGGTGATTCTGACCCTTGTCCAACACGGCACCCAGGACCAGGTCGCGCGTTGGGTCCGGCCAGCGCTCTACGGCGAGGAGCAGTGGTGCCAGTTGTTCAGCGAGCCCGGCGCCGGGTCCGACGCCGCCGCCGTGCGGACCAGAGCCGAACGGGTCCAGGGCGGCTGGGTGCTGGGCGGCCAGAAGGTCTGGACCAGTGACGCCCACCGGTGTCGGTACGGCCTTGCCACCGTGCGTACCGACCCGTCGGCGAGCAAGCACGCCGGTATCACCACGATGGTCGTCGACATGGCCACCGAGGGTGTGCAGGTACGGCCGCTGCGCCATCTCACCGGCGACCACTACTTCAACGAGGTGGTCCTCACCGACGTGTTCGTCCCCGACGCGGACGTGGTGGGGAAACCGGGCAAGGGCTGGAACGTCGCCCGCGCCACGCTCGGCAACGAACGGATCACCCTCAGCGGTAACCTCGGTGGCACCACCGCCGACCAGATGTTCGCCCTGTACCGGCAGCACGGGCACCGGGTGCCAGGAGCCGAGACCCGGTTGGGTGAACACGTCGCCGAGGCGATCGCCGTGCGGCTGCTTGACCTGCGGCGAGTGGTCCGCGCCCTGGACGGGAGCGGACCCAGCCCGGAGGGCAACGTCACCAAGCTCGTCACGGCCGAGCACGGGCAACGCGCCGCGACCCTGCTGACCGAGTTCGCCGGCCAGGACGTCGCCCTCGACGACGGCTTCGGCGGGACCGCCGGAAGGTCGCTGCTGGCGACCCGTGCGCTCACCATCGCTGGCGGCACGTCCGAGATCGCCCGGAACCAGATCGCGGAACGGATTCTCGGCCTGCCCCGAGACCCCCTGCTGTCCTAGCGCGGYTGTCCTAGCGCGCACCCGCCGCACAACGAGCCTGAACGGGAGTCCCAGATGGAGATCTTTGCCCGTGACCTCGAGTTTGTCGAGTGCCCTCGCTGGCACGACGGCGCGCTGTGGTTATCCGACATGTGGGCRCACACCGTCTACCGGTTCGACGACGCCGGCGGCCGTACCGCCGTGCACCGTTTCCCCGACGACGAGGACCCCGGCGGCATCGGCTGGCTGCCAGACGGCCGCATGCTGGTCGCCGGAATGGAACACAGCGTCGTCTACCGGATCGAGGACGGCACCGCCCACCCGCACGCGGATGTCTCCCACCTCGCCCCGCACGGGATCAACGACATGATCGTCACCCCGGACGGGACGGCCTACGTCACCCAGCTGGGATTCCCGATGGGCGGCGCCCCGACCGGGCAGCCCACGGTCCTGGTCCGTGTCTGTCCGGACGGCGAGGTGTCGGTCGGCGCCGACCAGATGCTGTGCCCCAACGGGGCGGCCGTCACCGCGGCCGGCGACACCCTGGTCGTGGCCGAGTCCGCAGGCCGCCGGCTGTCCCGGTTCTCGATCAAAAACGGCGAACTCGTCGACCGGACCCACGTCCCCTTGACTCCGCGAAGTGGCGAGGCACTGGTGGCCCCCGACGGGATCTGCCTGGACGAGCGGGGCGACGTGTGGGTCGCCGACCCCTGGGGCCGGCGCATCCTGCACGTCGGTCCGGGCGGCGTCGACCAGCAGATTGACGTCGAGGACATTCCCCTCGCCTGCGTGCTCGGCGGCGATGACCGGCGGACTCTGTTCGTCTGCATGAACACGGTGGCCTTCAAGCGCGACCGGCACGCCGAGCCGACCGGATCGATCGTCCAACTACCGGTGGAAGTGCCAGGAACGGGCCGGCCCTAAGCGGTCCGCGCCAGCCGGTTCAGACGACGAGAAAGGCGTGTCGAGGCGACCATGGTACGACCGGAAATCTCCGTCGCGTTACCTCCGAGCAAGAGCATCGTCGAGTACGCGCGGGCAGCGGAACGACTGGGATACCACCGCGTGTGGGTGTATGACTCGCCGGCGCTCTACGGCGACATCTGGATCGCGCTCGCGCGCATCGCCGAAGCCACCCGGCGCATCGGCGTCGGCACAGGCGTCGCGATCCCCAGCCTGCGCCATCCCATGGTGACCGCGTCGGCGATCGCCTCCGTCGAGGACCTCGCGCCCGGCCGACTCGTGGCCGCCTTCGGCACCGGCTTCACCGGCCGCAAGGCGATGGGCAAGCCCGCGATGAAGTGGGCGGACGTGGCGACGTACATCCGCCAGCTACGCGGCCTGCTGGACGGCGAGGTCGTCGAGATCGAGGGCGTGCCCTGCCAGCTGCTGCACGCGGCCGGCTGGGCGCCGCCGCGCCCCATCACCACCCCCCTGTGGCTGGCCCCCAGCGGGCCCAAAGGCCACGTGACAGCCCAGGAGCTGGACGTCGCCGGCGTCATCGTCCCCACGGTGCCGGAGCCACACCAGCGCACCGGGAGACCGACGGCGCTGCTGACCCACGGAACGATCGTCCGCCCGGGCGAGGACCACACCACACCACGCCTGGTCGAAGCCGCCGGCCCGTGGTTCGCGACCCTCTCGTTCCACGGGCTCTGGGACCTGTCCCCTGACCTGGTCGAGCAGGTTCCGGGTGGCACGGTCTGGCGTGGTGCGATGCTGGCCGCGCGCCCGCCGGAGCAGCGCCACCTCGCCGTACACGAGGGCCACATCACGGTCATCACCGAGCGGGACCGCCCCGCCGTCACCGCGGCCGGCCCCGCCATCCTCGGCACCGGTTGGACCGGCGACGCCGCGACGGTGGCCACCCGCATCCACGAAGCAGGCGAATCAGGCATCACCGAGATCGTCTACGCCCCCGCGGCCCCGGACGTCATCGACGAACTCGAAGCGTTCATGTCCGCCGCCTCGGGCGGGCACAGTCACCACGGCGTCACGCACCCTGGCTGAGCACTCGCGGACGTCGGCGCCGGCGACCTGTCCACGCGGGCCCAACCGGGCTCAGCTTGGTCGGCCTCGGTGTCGCTGACCGCCTCACCGAGGCCGACGGCGCTCGCGCGGTGCCGGCCGCGGGCTCCTCGCCGAACGCACACCGTCCTCTGCTCCGCGGCCGCGGAGGACGCCACTTGCCTCTGCTGGAGGGCTGACATGGTCTATCCCGGTGCGCACGCGCGCACCTCGCCGGACAAGCCGGCCGTCATCATGGCGGGCTCCGGAGCCCGGATGACCTACGCCGAACTCGACGCCGGGTCGACCCGGCTCGCACGGCTGTTACGGGAACGCGGTCTGCGGCCCGGCGACGCCGTGGCTCTGCTGGCGGAGAACCACCTGCGCTTCATGGAGGTGGTCTGGGCGRCGAGGCGGTCCGGGCTATACCTGACGGCGATCAACCGACACCTGTCACCGGCCGAGGCGGCATACATCCTCAACGACGCTGGCGCCAAGGCGATCGTTACCACCGGGGCCCTGGCGCCCACGGCCGTCGCCGCGGTGGCCGCCGCGCGCGGCTGCATCCACCGGTTCGTGGTCGACGGCGCCGCCGACGGCTTCGAGCCCTACGACGACGCGGTGGCGGCCCAGCCCGCGACGCCACTCGACGAGCAGCCGCGCGGCGGTCTGATGCTCTACTCGTCGGGTACGACCGGCAGGCCCAAGGGCGTGCGTCGGCCGCTGAGCGGCCGGACCGTCGACGACCCGAAGGACGTTGGCACGTCGATCCTGGCCCGACACGTGTTCGGGATGGACGAGACCTCGATCTACCTGTGTCCMACCCCGCTGTACCACTCGGCGGGGATCCAGTGGTCGACCGGTGTCCACGAGCTCGGCGCCACCCTCGTGCTCATGGAGAAATTCGACGCCGAGGGTCTGCTCGAGGTCATCGAGCRGGAAAGGGTGACCCACACGCAGGTCGTGCCCACGATGCTGGTCCGGGTCCTCAAGCTGCCTGGGGAACGACGGCTGCGCCACGACCTGTCGAGCCTGCGGCGAGTGATCCATTCGGCGGGGCCGTGCCCGCCCGACGTCAAGCGCCAGATGATCGACTGGCTCGGACCCATCGTCGACGAGTACTACGCCAGCACCGAGGGCGCGGGAATCTCCTACATCAGCGCGGCGGACTGGTTGAAGCACCCCGGCTCGGTCGGGCAAATGCTGAACGGCATCGCCCACGTCTGCGACGACGAGGGCGCCGAGCTGCCCGCCGGCCAGCCCGGCCTGCTCTACTTCGAGCAACCCGACGCCCCGTTCAGCTACCACGGCGATCCCGAGAAGACCGCGGCGAGCAGGCATCCCGACCACCCGAACTGGACGGCGGTCGGCGACATCGGCCGCCTCGACGACGAGGGCTACCTCTATCTCACCGACCGCAAGAGCTTCATGATCATATCCGGTGGCGTCAACATCTACCCGGCCGAGGTCGAGGCCCGCCTCGTGATGCACCCGAAGGTCGCCGACGTAGCCGTCTTCGGCCTACCCGACGCCGAGATGGGCGAGTTCGTGCAGGCCGTCGTCGCGCCGGCGCCCGGCGTCGAGGCGAACGAGGAACTCGCGGACGAGCTGCACCGCTACGCGCGCGACAACCTCGCCCACTACAAGGTCCCGCGGATGTTCAGCTTCCGCGACGAGTTGCCCCGGATGGCGACCGGCAAGCTGGCCAAGGGCCAGCTGCGTGACGAGTACCTGAAGGAGGTCTCCTGAGCGCCGCTCCCTGGGCGCCCCCCACAACCCCGCGCCTCGGCGGCGTCGAGGAGCGGATCAAGTCTCGAAGGAGAAGCTCATGCAGCGTGGAATTCGAACGGCCCTTGTCTTATCCATCGTCTCCTTGGTCGGGATCGCCGGCTGTGGTGGTGGTGGTGGGGTGGACGGAGGATCTGGCGGCGCCGGGGTGGTCTCGGCGGACCCCGCTTTCAGCAAGGAGGGGCCCGACCACGGCTGGAGCCAGACGAACGTGACGCTCGATCCGAAGACGCTCGCCTGCCAGGGGGCGGCGCCAAACCCGAACCGTGGTGTCACGGACACCTCAATCAAGATCGGCGGACTGGCGTCCTTGACCAGCCCGGCTGGCGCGGTGTTCGGCGACATTGACGCGGGCGCGAAGGCGCGTTTCGCGCGGGCGAACGCGGAAGGCGGTGTCGCGGGCCGCCAGATCGACTTCGTCGGAGTCCGCGACGACGGCAGCGACGCGGCTCGGGACGGCCAACAGGCGAGTGTCCTCGTCCAGCAGGAGCAGGTGTTCGCCGTGGCCCCGGTCGCCGTCTCGGCGCCGAACTTCCTGGACACGTTCTGCAAGCAGGTCGTCCCGTTCGTCGGCTGGGGAACGAACACCGCCTTCTGCGGCAACGCCATCGGCTTCGGCATCACCGGCTGCCAGACACCGGCGCCGAAAGCCCAGCGCACGGTCAGCACCGGCCCACCCATCGCCGTCGCGAAGCTGCTGCCCGCCGGCGCCGCGAAGACCATCGCCGTGGTCGGGAATGACGTCGAGGCCGCCCGCCAGGGCAACATCACCATCGGCCAGGGCTTCGAGTCCGCCGGATTCAAGGTCGTCTACCAGAAGTCACCGGTACCTCTGTCCGGCCTGACCGATCCGACCCCCATCGTCAGCGCGATCATGACGGCGGACGGGGGAAAGCCGCCAGCCGCCGTGTTCACGGTCCTCCAGTTCGCCGACTCCGTCAAAATGGTCTCCGCGCTCAAGGCGGCCGGTTACAAGGGCATCCTCATCACCCCGATCTACGACCCCCGCCTCGCCGGCGTGRCCGAGCTTGACGACACCTACGCCATCGTGGGGTGGCAGCCCGGGATCTCCACCGACGTCCCCGCCATCGCGCAGATGGTCAAGGACCTCGCCGCCTACGCCCCCGGGGTCGCGCTCAGCACGCCCGTCATGGCCGGCTACTGGTCAGCGGACCTGGTCATCAGCGCGCTGCGGAAGGTCGGGCGCAATCTCACCGTCGACAGCTTCCTGAAAGTACTCAACGACAACTTCACCAACTACGTCCCAGGAGCGCTGCCCGAGACGCGCTGGCCGCTCAACCACATCGCCCCCTCACCCTGCGGAACCCTCGCCCACCTGAAGGACAAGACCTGGACCGCGCCTCCCGAGACCTGCGGCGTCATCACACCGGCGCCGTAGGCCCCACCAGGGCCGGGACGCATCAAATGTTCGTGGCGCCGCCGCCGCCCGCGGGCGGCGGCGGCGCCACGAAGAAGACGTCGGACCGTGACCCGCGCCAGGCAGGGCACGGGGCGTTGATCGCCCGCCGGGCGTCACCCGAACACCGCTGAACGCCAAACAGCAGCAGCGAGAACGACGGAGGCCGACGATGAGCGCAGAGGCCACGGGTGGCCACTTACTGCTGGTACACGGCGCATTTCACCGAGGCGCCAGCTGGCAGCCGCTGACAGCGGAACTACGGCGACGTGGATACACGGTGGACGCCGTTGACCTCCCCGGCCGTGACGATCCCGCCGTGGCCGCCACCGCGACCCTCGCCGACTTCGTCGAGACCGTCGTCGAACGGATCCACGCCGCCCGCGGGCCGGTCATCCTGGTCGGGCACAGCATGGGCGGCCTCACCATCACCCAGGCGGCCGAGATCGTGCCCGACCTGGTCGGCTGCCTGGTCTACCTGGCCGCGTTCGTCCCGGCAGACGGCCAGTCGCTGATCGACATCGGCGGCCACCAGGACTTCGCCGACTCGCTGGTCATCACCAGCCAGCGGTTCGACGAGGAAAGACGCGTCAGTTATGTACCGGTCGAGCTCGGCCGCGAGACGTTCTACACCGACGTCCCGGAGACCGACTACGGCCGCTTCGGGGCACTGCTGGTACCCGAATCACCCCTCGTAACCGCCGAACCCGTAGCACTCACCGACGAGCGATGGGGACAGGTCCGCAAGGTCTACGTCGAGACCGCGCAGGATCTCGCGCTCCCGATCGCATGCCAGCGCCGGATGCACCAGGCCGCGCGGGTCGACGCCGTCCACACCCTGGATACCGCGCACTCCCCGTTCGTCACCGCCGTGCCCGCGCTCGCCGCCATCCTCGGCGGCGAGGCGGACCGGCTGGCGCTCGGCTCCGGCGGAGCTGGGAAAACCGCGGCGGCGCGGCCCTGACGTCGTCTAGTGAGGCGCCGTCTGCTGCGCGGGTTCCGGAGTAACCGTCGTGGGCGGCCGGGCGAGGAATCGTCGAGTTTCGGAGGAAACCGGTGCGGTCAGGAAGCCGGTGAAACCGTCGAGGGTTGTGGTGACGAACAGGCCGAAGGGGATCACCTTCTGTTGTCTGTTGATGGCGCGTTCCCGTTCGGCCGCGGCGTTGAGGCTGAGGTTCTGCACCTGTCCGACCCGGATGGCCAGTGTCGGTTCGCCGATGTCCGGCAGTAGCCGCCGCACGTCGACGAGGAACTCTTCCCGCGATTGGCGGATGTCGGGCTGCGTGGCGAAGAGCCGCCAGGAGTCCGCGCCTCGCTGTAGCTGTTCGACGAAGGAGACGTAGGAGTTGCCCGGCGATTCCGCGAGTTCGAGGACGGGCAGCAGGTGGGCTTCGAGGCGGGCGCGCAGGTCATCCGGGTCGACGCGTTCCTTCAGCAGCGCGCGTCGTTCGAGGAGGTGCGGAAGGCGGTAGGCGAAGATTGCCTCTATCAGCCGGTCCTTGGTGCCGAAGTGATAGTTGACAGCTGAGCTGTTGGCCGACCCCGCCGCGGTGCCGATCTGTCGCAGGGACACGCCGGCGATGCCGTTCTCGGCGAACAGCCGCTCGGCGGTGGCCAGGAGCTGCAGCGCCGTCGCGTTGAGCGGGGTGGTGGCTGGGTGGGTCACGCCTTGCCCAGGCGCCAGCGTTCAGCGGCGTCCTGGAGTGCCTCGCCCTTGGCGAAGCCGTAGTACGCGCTGAACTGCAGGCAGATCTCCTGCATCTCGTCGTAGGTCACGTCGCCAGTCTCTAGCGCGGAACCCACGTGCGAGAGGATCGGCGCGGGCGAGTCGGACAGCCCGACACACGGGATGGTCACGAGCCGCCGGTCTCTACGTGACAGGTCCGGGCGGCGCCACACGTGCCCGAAGACGAAGTTGAGGATGCCGGCATAGAAGTATGGGGAGTCCGACGGGGGAGCCGGTACGACGTTGACGTCGGCGAACTCCCATTGGCCGTCCAGGATCCGTTGCGCAGGATCGGCGGGACCGAGATCTTCCGGCGTTCGCGTCGGCCACGGCGGCGTCTGCTCGCCGCGCTCCGCGTGGATCCGGTGCCACTGCGTGCGGACCGTCATCTCCAGGTGCGAGCCCTTCGGCCATCCGCAGTAGACCGCGAACTGCAGGGTCACCTCGTTCATCTGCTCGATCGTGAGGTCGCCGCTGCGAAGTGCCGCGTAGACATGGTCGTCGATCGGCTTGGGTGCGTCCGCCGCCGCGACGCAGGCGAGGGACACCAGCCTGCGGTCGCGGATGCTCAGGCCGGGACGGTTCCAGACGTTCCCGAAGAGGAATTCCCGGCTCGCGGCCTCGAACGGCGTCTCGACCGCTGGCGGGTCGATGGTCATGACGGTGCGGTAGACCTCGTCGGGAGTCATGGTCAGTCCTCTCGGTCGGCGGTCTGCTCGGTGATGCGCGCCTGCAGGTAGGCCTCGATGTCTCGCGCCCGCTCGACGAGCTCGGCCTCGACGTCCGGCACGGTGGTTACGAGGAACCGGCCCAGCGTGACAGCGTCCGCGGTCAGCTCGGCGACCCGCTCCGCCGTCACGATCTCGTGCTCAGGAGCGCGAGGCCTGGTGGAGGTCTCCCCGTAGACCCGGAACCCTTCGGGCATGTTGGTGATCACTCCTGATGGACAGAGGCAGGTGACACCCACCCCCCGCGGACCGAGATACGACGCGAGAGCCTCCGACACGCCGACGACCGCGTGCTTGCTCGCAACGTACGGCAGCCGGTCGAAGCCATAGGCGAGCAGTCCGGACGCCGACGCGGTGTTCACCAGGTGGCCGCTGCCCTGCTCGATCAGCAGGGGCAGGAACACCCGGTTGCCRCGGGCGATGCCCATCAGGTTGACGTCGAGCACCCACTGCCAGGCCTCGTCGGGCAGTGACTCGGGCGCGCCCATGGCGAGCACCCCGGCGTTGTTCATGACGAGGTCGACCCGGCCGAACCGCGTCAACGCGGCTTCGCGCAGTCGCACGAGATCGTCCTCGCTGGTGACGTCGGCACGGACGGCGACGGCCGCGCCGCCGGCGGCCTCGACCTCGGCGGCGACGGCATCCGCGCGGTCGGCATCGAGGTCGCTGATGGCGACCCGGGCGCCACGGCGGGCGAACTCCAGCGCGCTCGCGCGGCCGATGCCGCTGCCGGCTCCGGTGAGGACGGCGGTTGCTCCGTCCAGCTTCAGCGGAATCGTCATGCGATGGCCACCGCCTTGGTGCGGACGAACTCGAGCAGGCCCTCGAGGCCACCCTCGCGGCCGTAGCCGGAGATGCCCACGCCACCGAACGGCAGCTCGCATCCCAGGACTGGCGACGCACCGTTGACGTAGACGCCCCCGGCGTGCAGCTGGGTCGCGAGGCGGTTGATCCGGCGTACGTCCTTCGTGTACGCGTAGGAGGCGAGCCCGTATTCGGTCGCGTTCGCCAGCGCGACTGCCTCGTCCTCCGAGGCGAAGCGCATCAGCGAGAGCACGGGACCGAAGACCTCGACCTGACCGAGCTCGCTGGCCGGATCCACCTCGCCGAAGACGGTCGGCTCGACGAAGAAGCCGTTGGCAAGGTCGCCGCCTGGGACACCGCCGCCCAGCAGGAGCTTGCCCGCGCCCTCCGACCGAGCGCGCTCGATCATCCCCACGACGCGTTCCTGCGCGGCCTTCGTGATGACGGGGCTGATCGTCGTCGTGGGGTCGAACGGGTCGCCGCACCGCATCGTGCTCACCAGCGCGACGACCTTGTCGACGACCTCGTCGTAGATGTCCTCGTGCACGAGCATGCGGGTTGCGATCGCGCAGCCCTGGCCGGCGAGCGTGCCGAGGACGCTGTAGCTGTTGATCATCGCCGCGGCGTCGAGGTCGGCGTCCGGGAAGACGATGTTGGCGGACTTGCCGCCGAGCTCGAGGACGGCCGGCTTGAGCGATTCCGCGCAGGCCGCGAGGATCTTCCGGGCCGTGGCCGGACCGCCGGTGAAACTGATCTTCTGCACGAGCGGGTGGCGGACCAGCGCGTCGCCTGTCTCGGCCCCACCGAGCAGCAGGTTGACGACACCCGCGGGGATGCCCGCCTCCCGGATCAGTGCCATGAGCCGCTCGCACGCGTACGGCGTGAGCTCCGACGGCTTGAGGACCACCGTGTTCCCGGCAGCCAGCGCGGGAGCAAGCTTCATGCCGACTGAGAACAGCGGGCTGTTCCACGTCATGATGATCGCAACCACGCCGTAGGGCTCAGGGACGGTGTACGCGAGCTCACGCGACTGCCCCGGGACCGAGGTCACCCGACCCTCGATCTTGTCCGCCCAGCCCGCGTAGTAGGCCATGTACTGCGCCATCACACTGACGGCGAGTTGGCCGTTCCCGAGCGTCATGCCGTTGTCGAGCACCGCGAGCCGGGCCAGCTCATCGCCATCGCTGCGCATCAGCTCCGCGAGCCGCAGGAGGACGGCTGCCCGGTCCGCGGGCTTCCACGCCCGCCACGCGCCGAGCGCGTCTTGCGCGGCGCTGACCGCGGCGTCGACGTCATCGCGCCCCGCGAGCGGGACCGGCCCCTGGACCTCGCCCGTCACCGGGAAGACGTGGTCGTGCACCCCACCCGTGCCGTGCGGGCGCGCTTCCTCTCCGATGTGCAGATGCACCGCTGGGACCGTGCGATCGATCGTCATGCCGACCTCCTCCTGCCTACCTAACGCATGTGCATTTGAGGCGACACTAGTTGACTTAGACCTGATGCGCATGCGTTAGTCGATGGCATGACTCCCACCGAGCTGTTCGACCTGACTGGCAAGGTCGCGATCATCACCGGGGGCGCCGGCGGCATCGGCGTCGTCTATGCCCGCGCGCTCTGCGAGGCCGGAGCGTCCGTCGTCCTCGCGGACCTCGACCTCGAAGCGGCCACGTCGACCGCGAAGACCCTGACCGACAGCGGGTTCCACGCCGCCGCCGCGCACGTCGACGTCGCCTCGGCGCAGTCGGCCCAGGCGATGGCGACAACCGCGGTCGAGGCCTTCGGCGGGATCGACATCCTGATCAACAACGCCGCGATCATGACCAACCTGCCCCCGTACGGCCTGTCGAACATGCCGGTCCCCGAGTGGGACCGCGTCGTGGACGTCAACCTGCGCGGCCCGCTGCTGTGTACCCAGGCAGTGCTCGAATCGATGACAGCCCGCGGCGGGGGCCGGATCGTCAACGGCCTGTCCGCCGGCGCCTTCATCGCCGGCGGGATCTACAGCGTCTCGAAGTACGCGCTGCACGGCCTCACCGTGAACCTCGCCTCCGAGCTCGGCGGACGCGGTATCAACGTCAACGCGATCGCACCCGGGCTCGTCGACAACGACAGCGGATACGTGAGCCTGCCGAAGGACTCAGCCCTCCGGAACGCTCTCTACTCGGGCATCCCCGGCAAGAAGTCCGGGCCGCCCGAGGACCTGATCGGCACCCTTCTCCTGCTGTGCTCGAAGGCAGGCGACTGGATCACCGGCCAGACCATCCTGGTCGATGGCGGCTGGATTTCCCGGCTCTGATCAAGAGGGAACGCCTGCGTCCGCATCACCGGCAGGGCCGCGCCGCAGCCGTCCTCGAGGGTTCGGCCGACAACACCCGGGCGCGAGGTCGTTCGCGGCGACTACCGCGTGGGCCTGCCGGCGCCTCCCACTGAACCTTTTCCATTTGTGCGTCTCCTTGCCCACGGCGGGCCCTATCCGCCAACGGCAATGGAAAAGGTTCACCGTTTGTGCTCTTGTTCGACAGGACAGTCGCCCGACGATTGGTTGGATATGACAGCAGAACTGGCAGAGACGATCACGGCCGCCCCTGATGGCGGTTTCGGCCTCGACCGGAACGCATGGACGGCCGCCGGTGACGGATCCGGGAGCACGGCATGAAGATCGGATTCTTGGGCGTGGGAAGCATGGGCCGGCCCATGCTGGAGCAAGTTGTCAAGGCAGGCTTCCAGGCGTCGTTCTACGCCCGCCGGCCCGAGGTGGTGCGCGAGGTCGAGGCATCGGGGGCGAGCAGCGTACCGACGCCTGCCGCGCTGGCGGCCACCAGCGACGTGGTCGTTGTGTGCGTCTTCTCCGACCAGCAGATACATGAGGTGTGCGGGGGCGACGAGGGGCTGCTCGCCTCGATGCGTCCCGGCTCCGTCGTGGTGATCCACACGACCTGTAGCCCCGACACCGCGCCCGCGCTCGCGGAGACCGGGCGATCCCGTGATATCCGGATCCTCGACGCGGCCTTCAGCGGCGGTCCGGCGGACGCCGCGGCGAGCCGGGTGACGCTGCTGGTCGGCGGTGAGCCCAGCGTTCTGGAGGCGGTCCGGCCTGTGCTGGCCGCCTATGCCAACCCGATCCTGCACGTCGGCGGACTCGGTGACGGCCAACGGGTGAAGCTGGTCAACAACGCGCTGTTCGGGGCGAACGTCGGCCTGGTGGCGGAAGCGGAACGGGTGGCTCGGGAACTTGGGCTCGACCCAGCGAAAGCTCTCGACGCGATCAGCCACTGCAGCGGGRACAGCTATGCCCTCGGCGCGGTGCGCGCGCTCGGCTCGTCGGCTCGCCTCCAGGAAGCTGCCGGCCGTTACATCACCAAGGACGTCGCGACCGCCAAGGCCCTCGCCGCCGCCGCGGGCACGCAGCTTGGGCTCCTGGCGACCGCCGCGGAGTCCGGTCAGCAGCCTGTTTCACCCTCCGTGCAGGCGCTATGGGACATCGAACAGATCAAGCAGCTCAAGGCACGGTACTTCCGCTACCTTGACCTGAAGAACTGGGACGCGTTCCGCGACCTGTTCACCGCGGACTGCAAGCACTACCTCCCGATCGAAGGGGAGAAGCGCTTCCAGCTCAACCAGGAGTACTTCGAATCCACCATCCCCATGCTAGACAACGGCGTGACGACCCATCACGGCCACATGCCAGAGATCACGTTGCTCAGCGACACCGAGGCCGAAGGCGTCTGGTCGATGTTCGACTACGTCCAGCTGGACGGACCTCAKGGCAGACTGAGCCTCAAAGGCTACGGCCACTACATCGAGACGTACCGGAAATGCCCGGACGGGCACTGGCGGATCAGCTCCAAGCGCAACAATCGGCAACGCTTCGACCACAGCGCGGCGGATGGATGAAGCCCGGACGTCGCGGCTATCGTGAGCGCCCCGACCATCTACTGGCAAGCGACCGATGAGGGCGGGCACGCGGACCGTTGGCGTACACGTCGGCTGTAGTCGACGCGAAGCCGGTGCAGCCGCAGCAAACTGATCCGCCACTGGCCGTCCGAACCCTTGCGGTATTCCTCGTGGTAGTGGCCGAAGCCCTTTAGCTGGATCGACCGGTCCGGGGTGCGGAGCTGGACGTAGTCGAACATGGCCCAGACGCCACGGGCGGTGTCCGACCCGGTGACGTCGATCTCCGGCATGTGCCCGTGATGGGTGGTGACCGCGCCGGTGAGCATCGGGACGATCGCGGCGAGGAACTCCTCCCGGCTGGTGTAGATGACGTCCGGAACGTCCTGTACCCAGAGGTTGAGGTCCGGGGTGAAGACCTCGGCCCAGTCGTCCCACTTCTTGGTGTCCAGCAGCCGGAAGTAACGGGCCTTGAGCTGCTTGATCTTCTCGATCTCGACGAGGGTGCCGGCGTCCACGGCTAACTCCCCTCCTGTAACTCCTCCTGGCTCACCGGGCCGGCTCCGTCACATCGTTCGAGCCGGTCATCCGGTCATACGTGGCGACGAACGCCTGCTGGCGCCGGACCAACGCATCCCGGTAGCCACCGTGTGTCACGATGTACGGCTCGTTGCGCGCGAGATCGTCCAGCAGGTTGCGGACCGCGAACTCCGGCGTGACGACGTTCGTCGTGTCGTCCATGTCGCGGCTGGCGAGCATCGCCGCGACATCCTCGTTCCGCAGCAGGGACGGTCCCAGCTGTGCTGGTCGGGCCAGCCTGCTGCTTTCCAGGTGACGGGTGGACATGCTGGCCGGGAACAGGATCGACACCCCGATCCCCTCCTGCTCGAGTTCCATCCGCAGCGTCTCGCCGAAGCCGACCACCGCGTACTGCTGGTGGTGTGGGCGCCGAGGCGGACGCCGGGGTTGAGCACGCTGGAGGAAGCGGTGCCGAAGTCCGTGGCGTTCCGTCATCGACGCCCATCCGCTCCCTCCAACACGATCAGACTCCAGCGCTGGCGGCATCCACCACAATCCGCGCCTCAAGACCACATGTCGCCGCGCGAGACTTTCTGGTGGAGACGCCCGAGATGGCGGAGCATCGACCACGTCCTGGGYGACCTGGCCCACGCCCGAAGGGACGACGAGGCCGCCGAGCCCCTGGGGCCGTTAGCCAGGCAGGAGCGGGACTGGCTGCCCGTGGCCGGATCGAGCCGCTCTCCCGCCCTCCGACTATTGCATATTGGATACGTTTGCTCGACACTCGTACGGATGCTGAACCGGCACTGACGTCGGGGGCAGGTACCGATGGAGAAGTTCGGCGGGCGCGTCGCGGTCATGACCCGCGCCGCAAGCGGCAAACGGCCTCGGCATGGCCGACACCCTCGGCGCGTCCGGGGTGAAGGTCGTCCTGGCTGACGTACGGGAGGAACCTCGCCGGCGCACGGCGCGGGAGCCGGCGTCGACGCGAGCGTCGAGGACAGGAGTGGATGTGGCATTCGCCGACCTCGGTGATGCGCAGCTGTTCTTCACCGACGAGGGGACCGGCAGCCCGCCGATGCTCTTCGTGCACGGGTACACCTGTGATTCGCACGACTGGACCTGGCAGCTGCCGCACTTCGCGGCCAGGCATCGGGTGATCGCCCTGGATCTCCGAGGGCATGGGCACTCCAGCACCCCCGAGGGCGGCTATGAGCCGCGGGTCTTCGCGGACGACGTGGCTCGCCTCGTCAAGCATCTCGGATGCGGGCCGGTTGTCGCCGTGGGCCACTCGATGGGCGCCCTCGTGGTCAGCGCCCTCGCCGTCGAACACCCAGAGATGGTCCAGGCGCTGGTCGCCGTCGATCCCGGCTATCTCGTCGATGACGCACTCGTCGAAGCCATCCCCGCCCTCACGGCCGTCATGGATGCCAGCGATCCTGTGCCATTCGTCCAAGGCCTGCTGGGCGCGAGCGACACCCCGGCGTCAGTTCCCGCGCTTCGCGCCTGGCACCTTCGCCGGGTCGCCGGCATGCCCAACCACGTTCTCCGCGACACACTCACCAACATGGCTGCCGGGTCCGAGGTGACGTCGATGCGCTCCAGCGGGGAGCGCTACCTACGACGGCGACGCTGTCCAGTGTTGTCGTTCTACGCCGACCCTTCGCGGGTGTCCGTGGAGACGACGCTGTTCGCCGATGCCAGCTCCAAGGCCGTCTCCTGGGAAGGATGTGGCCACTGGCTGCACCAGGAACGCCCCGCCGAGTTCAACGCGCTCGTGGACACCTGGCTAGAGTCCATCGCCTGATCCATGGGCGCCTGCCGGCGGGCGATCCGGCGGCTTCGGCACAGCGCGGTTACGGCCAGTGGCCGGTCCTGTCTGACGGCGGCTTCTCCTTCGCCCTGGTCAGCCTTTGTACCGGACCTGTGGGGTGCAAGTAGGCGATCAGGGGCGCTGAGCTGGGCGAACAGCACGGCGGGGATMATGGTGGACATGGTGTCGACGGTCGTGCTCCTGCTGATCCGTAGGCTGCCCGGCGTGGCCGGTCTCGGTGGCCGGCCGGACGAGAAGGACATCGAGATCGCCGTCCTGCGCCACCAGCTGGCGGTCCTGCATCGCCAGCTCGCCCGGCCGCGGTACACCTCATCCGATCGGATGCTGCTGGCCACCTTGGCCCAGCTCCTGCCCCGACCGCGCTGGTCGGCGTTCCTCGTCACCCCTGCCACCCTCCTGCGCTGGCACCGCGAGCTGGGCCGCCGACGCTGGACCTACCCGCAGCCGCATCGTGGTCGCCGACTTGAGGAGGCCACGGTGCAGCTGGTGCTCCGCCTGGCCCGGGAGAAMCCCCGCTGGGGCTACGTCCGCATCGTCGGGGAATGCAGCAAGCTGCAGGTCCAGGTGTCAGCCACCTCGGTCCGCAACCTCCTGCGCCGCCACGGCCTCGGTCCGGCACCCCGCCGCGGCGCCGGGCCAAGATGGTCACAGTTCCTGCGTAGCCAGGCCCGCGGCGTGTTGGCCTGCGACTTCCTCACCAACGACACCGTGGCCTTGGCAACATCGCCATAGGCAACGTCGACGCACATGCCAAGAACCTCTCGATCCTGCACGCGACAGATGATCCAGCGGTACGCCTCGCACCGCTGTACGACGTCCTGTCCACGATCGCCCTCGAACTCCGCGACCACCTCGGACAACCGATGCGAGCCGAAACCCGCATGGGCCAACGCGTCGGCGGCCAGACCGACATCCAGCAGGTGACCACTGTCCACCTCATCGACGAAGCCACCAGATGGGGCCTACGACGGCGCGCCGCGTCGACCATCGTCACCGACACACTCGACCGGATCCTGGCGACCATTCCCAGCACACCCGGCGACGAACGAGTCCTGGCCATCATCAAGCAACAGGCCGAACGCGTCCGCCTCGACAGCAGGAGCTGACACCCTCTACCGACCACGTCCATGGCCAGCCGAAGGGCCTGTAAGAACAACGGTGTAACTCCCCTGTGACACTCTGTGCATCTGTGCAGGTAGAGGAGACACCAGATGACCGACACGATGGCTGACACGGCGGCTGKGGCGATCCCGGTCAGACCGGTGGATGGCGATGGGGCGCCGGCGGGCGTGGTCGTGGACGAGGCGCTCGCGCAGAGCCTCGTGGAGAAGGCCCGGGTTGAGGGGCTGTCGCTGACGGGGCCGGGCGGGCTGCTGGGCACCCTGACGAAGATGGTCCTGGAGAAGGCCCTCGCCGCCGAGCTGAGCTCGCATCTGGGCTACGAGGCCCACGACCCGGCCGGCCGTGACGGCGGGAACTCCCGTAACGGCACTCGAACGAAGACCGTGGTCACCGAGATCGGACCGGTCGAGATCGACGTGCCCCGTGACCGTGACGGCACCTTCACCCCGACGATCGTCGCCAAGCGCCAACGCCGCCTCGGCGGGGTCGAGGACCTCGTCGTCTCGCTGGTCGCGAAGGGACTGACGACCGGCGAGGTCCAGGCGCATCTCGCCGAGATCTACGGCACCACCGTGTCGCGCCAGCAGGTCTCGGACATCACCGACAGGGTCATCG